>JAMNXV010000210.1 GCA_023623185.1 Bacillota bacterium | reverse complement strand
TCCCGCTCCCAGGCGGGTTATCCCGCTCCCAGGCGGGTTATCCGGCTCCCACGCGGGCTATTCAAAGGTCCCAGGCTGATCGTAGGTCCCGGGCTGGTCGTACTTCTCGGCCTCGAAGTTCTCGGGCAGCCAGCCCGGCCCCTCGGTCCGGGGCCTGGTTCCCGTCGCATGTGCCGATACCTGAGGCGCCCCGTCCGCACTGGCGGTGCCGTCGGCGTCCGCGGTAGCGGCCGCGTTTGCGGTCGCGCCAGCATTCGCGGTGGCATCGACATCCGCGATGGCGGTGGCGTCGGCATCCGCGGTGGCGTCGACGTTGGCGGTGGTGGTGGCGTCGGCATCCGCAGCTGGGCGGTCGCCATCCAGCGGCAGCGCGGTTTCGTTCTCGCCGGCCCGGGGTACGAAGAGGAACCAGGCAATCCCGAGTACAGCTAGGAAGAGCAAGAACCAGACCATCCTGACTTCCCCCCTGTCCCGCGTAGTCTGCCCCGCCCTGCCGAAATCCTTTCCGGAAAGGGTCGATCACCATTCATTCCATGCTTCTTGTTGACGGCGGTCTCCTGTTCCGTGCATTCTTTGCGCTTCCGCCCATGACGGACCCACGCGGACGTCCCGTGGGCGGCGTGTACGGCTTCATGAGCATGCTCCTGAGGCTGCTCGCGGCGGTGCGGCCCAGCCACCTGGCGGTGGCCACCGACGTTCCGATCGCAGAAAACCGGCGCACCGCTCTCTATCCGGAGTACAAGGCCAACCGGCCCGAATGCCCGCCCGACCTGGCGCCCCAGTTCGACCTGCTGCGCGAGGTCCTCACGGCGCTGAACATCACCGTTCTGGAAGCGCCGGGCTACGAGGCCGATGATCTTATGGGCACCATGGCCCGCAAGGCGGAAGAGTCAGGGATGGAGGTCACCCTGCTCACAGGCGACCGCGACGCCTTCCAGCTGCTCTCCGGTCGAACGACGGTGGAGTACGTGAAGCGGCTGAACCAGACCGTCACCTACGACGTCCCTCGCTTCGTCGAGGAATGGGGCATCCTCCCGTCCCAGGTGGCCGACCTGAAGGGCCTGGCAGGCGACGCCTCCGACAACATCCCCGGAATCCGTGGCATCGGGCCCAAGACGGCCATCAAGCTGCTGCAGCAGTACGACACACTGGAAGCGGTCCTCGCCCACGCCCACACCCAGCGCGGACGGCTCAGGGAAAGGCTGGAGGAAGGCCGGGAGATCGCCCTCCTCTCCAAGCAACTCGCCACCATCGACAGGCACGCCCCGGTCTCGTGCACCCCGGAGGACTGCGCTTTGCGACTGGACCCGGGCACCTGCGCTGCCGTCTTCGAGGAACTGCGCTTCCGCTCGCTGCTGGGCGCCCTTCAGCAGGCGCTGGCCTAAGGCCGGGGCACCCGGCGCCCCACCATCGCCGGCCCTTAAGCGCTGTTCTTGTTGCGTGTGGGTACCGCCCACGGCCATGCGGGAGAAGCAGAGCAGGACGAGCTCGCATGCCCACAAACTCCCCGGGGCAGGCAAACCTGTGCTCGGTCGCGGGCGCGCGGGAACAGACCGGTGCCGGCGGTGCCCCATCCGGTCAGCCAGCGCCAGGCGGCCATCGGCAGCATGCCTGCGCCTACCGGACCGACAGCATCACAGCGCCACAGGGCCAGGCCCACGTCGGCGCATCAGCACCCGTGGCCAGGCGCGGGCAGGCCTGCTTCACGGAGCACGTGGCAGCAGAGAGCAAGCGGCAGCAGGCCACCATCCCCGGCCGGCGCGACCTGGGCCGCTTCACTGCTCATGCGTCGGCACGCCAGGATCGGATCATATGTCGTGGACGCATCATGCGTGGGAGTCATGAGGGAATCGGGCGTGAGCATCGTGTATGAGCATCATGCGGTCGCCTTCAGCAGCTCCAGTTCCGGCAGATCGCGGTGGGTCCGCTGATTGCGGATCACCTTGCGCACAATGTCGCAATACCAGGCCATATAGTGCTCCAAGTATCGGGTGGCGATGCCGTTGAACTGGCGGAACCACCCGTACGCATATTCAGGCACAGCCGGGAGACCTGCCCAGTAGTCCTCCGCCTCCGTGTTCCCTTCATAGAGCAGGCCGAGGGCCCGGGATGCGTCCCGAAACCGGAGGTTGCTCTGCTGGCAGGCGACTTTGAAGTGCCGCTGTTCGTATGCGTAGACCACCGAATCCGGCCGGACCAGGGCTTTCAGCCCCATCGCCAGCCGCTCCGGGGTGACGCGCCCCTGCCCGAGATCGAACAGCCGATATCCGTTTTCATTCTGGGCCACCATGATGACGCTGGGCCGCCCGTCGGTCAGCAGGCGGAATCGCTGACCCGTTCGAGTAGGATCCAGAACCCTCCTGCGCAGCCAGTTGAAATAGCCCCAGCTTCCCGGCCCGTTGCAGGTGCGACTGCCCTTTTCGGAATAACGAATGACGAAGTAACCCACGCAGACACGGCCTTCCAGTTGGGGGCGCGGCTGCTGAGCCAGCGCGGCCAGGGCGCGGTGGCGCCATCGGAAGGCGGTAGATAAGCTCACCTTCAGCCGAGCCGCCATCTTGCGCAGCGGCAGGTAATCGGTTAGCAGGTGCACCATCTCGTTCCATTCCTTCCGCTTGCGCAGCCGGCAGGCCGGAGTCCCCGTAGCCTCACTGAACGTCCGGCCACATGCACGGCACAGGTATCGTTTCAGGCAGGTGCCGTCCCGGCGCTTGTAGGAACCGTGCCCCTGCACGGCGGTAGCCTGACAGTGATGACAGGTTGCAGGCCGAGTCACGCTGCCGCTCATGGGTTTCCACGACCCCTCCCGCGTTCGGTTTCTGTTCCCATCTTACCCGAACTTAGGTTTGCTGTCAATCTTTTCCGTTAACTCGGCAGGTGCAGCTGGGCCGGCTGCCCCGGAAAACTGTCAGTCAGCCCAGGGGTCCCGTGGTCCGGCACGGCCCGTGGTCTTGGCGATCCCGCCACGCCCCTTCGTCCCACCGTCACCCACACATAATGCGAACAGCGCGCGTAAGGTCCGGCCGTGCCCCCCCATGGGCCTCCCCGGTCCCCTCGCCGGCAGGCCCGCGGCCCCGGCGGACCCACACATAATGCAAACAGCGCGTAAGGTCCGGGCATTACCCCCCACGGGCCTCCCTGGTCCTCTCGCCAGCAGGCCCCGCGGCCCCGGCGGCCACCCACACATAATGCGAACAGCACGTAAGGTCCGGCCGTTCCCCCCCATGGGCCTCCCCGGTCCCCTCACCGACAGGCCTCTCGGCCCCGGCGGTCACCCACACATCATGCGAACAGCGCGCAAGGACCGGAGCCCTCCCCCCCATGGGTGGCTCCGGTCCTCCCATATCTAAGCAACTTTATACGTTAGCTTTCACGGCTTCCTTATACAGGCACCGGTCCTGCACCGTCAGCAGGCCCATCCTCTCTGCCTCGGCGACCGCCTGGTCGTTGACCACGCCTTCCTGCATCCACAGCACCTTCGGCTTCACGGTCATCTCGGCGATCTCCCGCACTACATCCAGGGCGTACTGCGGCGCGCGGAAGACCTGCACCACGTCGACCGGGAACGGGATCTCCGTCAGCGAGGCGTACACCTTCTCGCCCAGAATCTCGCCGCCCTTGGGGTTGACCGGCACGATGCGGTAGCCGCGGCGCTGCATCTCCTGGCTCACGTGGTAGCTCGGGCGCGCGGGGTTGTCGGAAAGCCCCACCACCGCCAGCACCTTCGGGCCGTTCAGCACCCACGCGATCGTATTCGGATCATTCGCCGCCACGCCAATCGCCCTCCCTTTCATACATCTCACATTTGAGACGTACACACAGCGGTGAAAGGGATGGTTCCTGGCGGCCGAGCAAGCTCACGCACCCGCCATGGCCCGCTCCAGCGCCTGCTCCAGGTCGGCGATCAGATCCGACACCGCCTCGAAGCCCACCGAAACCCGAATCAGATCATCACCCACGCCTGCGGCCTCCCGCTGGGCCGGCGTCAGCTGGCTGTGGGTCGTGGAGGCAGGGTGAATCACCAGCGACCGGGCATCCCCGACGTTGGCCACGTGGGAGAAGAGCCGCACCGAGTCGATGAAGCGCGCGCCCGCCTGCAGGCCGCCCTTCAGCCCGAAGACCAGCATGCCACCGTAGCCCCCGCTCAGGTAGCGCCGCGCCAGGGCATGGTCCGGATGGCTGGGCAGGCCGGGGTACCGCACCCAGGCCACCGCCGGGTGCTCCGCGAGGTACCGGGCGATCTCCATGGCGTTCTCGCTGATGGCCCGCATGCGCAGGGCAAGGGTGTCGAGGCCCAGGAGCAGCAGGAAGGAGTTGAACGGCGACTGGCAGCCGCCCAGATCGCGCAGCATCTGGGCGCGCACCTTGGTGATGAAGCCGGCGCGGCCGAAGTCGACGGCGTAGCGCACGCCGTGGTAGGACGGGTCCGGCTCGGTGAACCCGGGGAAGCGGGGCGAGTTCCAGTCGAAGTTGCCTGAATCCACCACCACACCGCCCATCGCCACGCCGTGGCCCCCGAGCCACTTGGTGGCCGAATGGATGACCAGGTCGGCCCCGTGCTCGAAGGGCCGACAGAGGATCGGCGTCGCGAAGGTGTTGTCGATGACCAGCGGCAGCCCGTGCTCGTGCGCGATCGCGGCCACCCCGGCGATGTCGAACAAGTCCAGCCGGGGGTTGCCGATCACCTCGCCGAAGATCAGGCGGGTCCGGGGGGTGATGGCCCGCCGGAATCCCTCCAGGTCGCCCGCCTCCACAAACCGGGCGGTGATGCCCCACTTGGGGAGGGTGGTCGCGAACAGGTTGTACGTGCCCCCGTAGAGGCTGGAGGAGGTGACGATCTCATCGCCGGCGTTGCAGATCGCCATCACGGTGGCCACCAGCGCGGCGTGACCGGAGGCGAAGGCCACGGCGCCCACCCCGCCCTCCAGCGCCGCGATGCGCGCCTCGAACGCCGCGGTGGTGGGGTTGTTGATGCGGGTGTAGATGTTGCCCTCCGCCTCCAGCGAGAAGAGCTGCCGCGCATGCTCGGTCGACTGGAAGGCGTAGGCGGTGGTCTGGTAGATGGGCATCGCCTGGGCACCCGTCACGGGATCGGCCTCGCAGCCGGCGTGAATCGCCAGGGTCTCCGGCCGGTACCTGCGGTCAGACATCGTCGTCAACCTCCATCTCCTGCATGATCTCCGGCGGCAGCACCGGGCGTGCGCCCACCCGGGTCACCACCTCAGCCCCCAGCCGGTTCGCCCGCAGCGCCGCCCGGTACGGATCGAGCCCCCGGCGGAGGCCGTCGATCAGGGCGGCGCCCCAGGCATCGCCGCTGCCTGTGCCGTCCACCGGCGGGGCCGAAGGCGCCACCGGGGGGACATAGGTTAGCTCCACCGCCGTGCCGGCGGTGCCTGCAGCCCCTGCACCCATCTGAGCGGCCCCGGCGCGCATCTGGGCCGGCCCGGCGCCATCGGGTACGGCCTGCGCCAGCAGCGCCCCCTCGGGCCCCAGTTTCACCGCCACCAACTCGGCACGGCGGGCCAGCTCGCGGGCGGCCGCCTCCACGTCGGCGCAGCCCGTGAGCGCCCGGGCCTCGTCCCGGTTGGGCATGAGCACCTTGATGCCCTCTGGCAGGTCCAGCCCGTGCCTGCGGATGAACCCGGCCGAGGAAGGGTCGAACGAGATGGGCACCCCGGCCTCACGGGCCACCGTGAGAGCCCGGTCCAGGGCCCGGCGGGTCGCCTCCCAGAAGAAGGCGTAGCCGGTGGCGTGCAGCCAGCCGGCCGTGCGGATGCGCTCCTCGGGCAGGTCGCCGGGTCCGAAGAAGTGGTTCGCCCCCCGGGGCACCATCATATGCCGCTGCACGCCATCGCTGAACAACACCAGGACCGCGGTGGGGTGGACCGGATCCACCGCCGCGTGCACCTCGACGCCCTCCTCCCGCATGTCTGCCACCAGGGCCCGGCCCAGCAGGTCGTCGCCGACCCGGGTGGCAAAGCAGACGGGACTGCCGAGGCGGCGCGTCCAGACCGCAAAGTTGGCCGCCGACCCGCCGGGGGCGGAGCGCACCTCTCCCGGCGTGTCCGTGTCGGCTTCCAGGCCCGATTCCGCCGTGGCCACCACGTCCAGGACCAGGTCGCCGAAGGTGAACAGATGCCGCATGCCGTGTGTCCTCCTCGAAAAGAACGATCGCCGTTGGGTAGGTTTCCCCAGCGGCGATCGTTTTTCCTGGCAGAACCCCTCACGCCTTGCCCGCGCAGCAGGCGGGCCGGATCTCACGCCTTCCCGGCGCACCCGAAAAGCTTCATCTTCTCCTTGATGTGCTCCTTCAGCACGTCCCGGGCCGGGGCGAAGATCTTGCGGGGGTCGATCTCGTTGGGCTTCTCCGCCAGCTGCCGGCGCACCTCGCCCAGGAAGGCCTGGCGCAGCTCCGTATCGATGTTCACCTTGCGGATGCCCAGAGCGATGCCCTTCTTCACATCCTCCTCGGGCACGCCGGAGCCGCCGTGCATCACCAGGTAGGCGCCGGTCTTCTCGTGCACCGCGGCGATGCGGTCCAGGTCCAGCTTGGGCGGCAGCTTGTACGGGCCGTGGGCGGTGCCGAAGGACATGGCCAGGGCATCCACCCCGGTGGCCTCGTAGAACTCGATGGCGTCGGGAACGGGCGTGAGCATCGCGTCCCGCTCGTCGACGACGATGTCGTCCTCCACGCCACCGATCTTGCCGATCTCGCCCTCGACCGAGACGCCCACCGCATGGGCGATCTTGACGACCTCCCGGGTGCGGGCGATGTTCTCTTCCTTCTCGTACTGCGACCCGTCGAACATCACCGACGTGAAGCCCGCCCGGATGCAGGCGACGATGGTGTTGAAGTCGGTACCGTGGTCCAGGTGCAGGGCAATGGGCACCGTGGCCTTCTCGGCCGCGGCCTTCACCATGGCGACGATGTAATCGAGGCCGGCGTACTTGATCGCCCCCTGGCTCGCCTGCAGAACCACCGGAGAACGGGCCTCCTCCGCGGCCGCGACGATGGCCTGGACGATCTCCAGGTTATTACAATTGAACGCACCGACCGCGTACTTGCCCTCCTGTGCTGCATCCAAGATCGTCCTCAGTGAGACCAGAGTCATCGTGTTGCCTCCCACCGCGCCCCCGGGGCGCCTTTGCTTCTAAGTGGAGTGTTATGCCAGCCGGACGGTTGCTTCCTATCGGACGAGGTATCGATTCTTTCAATAACACTTATAGGGTTCGTCTATAGGCGCGGCGGTTATACATCGCACTACTTTCCGGGCCGGCTCAGCAGGGCTTCCGTATTGGCCCCGCCGGGCGGCACGATGGGGAAGACGTTCTCCTCCTCGTGCACCACGACCTCCAGGAGCACCGGGCCGTCGTGCGCCCGGGTCTCGGCCATGGCGTCGGCCAGCTCGCCGAGCTGCCGCACCCTGAGGCCCCTGATGCCGTAAGCCTCAGCCAGCTTCACGAAGTCCGGCATGCCCGGCCGCAGGTCGACCTCCTTGTACCGGCCCTTGTAGAACATCTCCTGCCACTGGCGCACCATGCCCAGGTAGCCGTTGTTGATCAGCACGATCTTGACGGGCAGGTTTTCCTGCACCACGGTGGCCAGCTCCTGGATGCACATCTGGATCGAGCCGTCGCCGGTAATGACCGCCACATCCCGGTCCGGCCGGCCGATGGCGGCGCCGATGGCTGCGGGCAGGCCGAAGCCCATGGTGCCGAGCCCGCTGGACGAGAGCCAGGTGCGGGGCTCCGTGCGGGTGCAGTAATGCGCGGCCCACATCTGGTGCTGGCCGACGTCGGTGGCTACGATGGCCTTCGGCCCGAAGGCCTCCTGCACCGCCTGGATCACCTGCTGCGGCTTCGGCACCCCGGCCGGATCGGTCGGGATCTCCTCGCCGCGGCGCACGCCCCAGAGCGGATGCTGCTCGTGCCAGGCCTGCACCTGCGCCCGCCACTCGGGCAGGGTCTGCGACCAGTCGCCCAGGGCCTCGTTGATCTGGGCCAGCACCAGGCCGCAGTCGCCCACCAGCTGGATGTGCGAGTGCAGGTTCTTGGACATCTCCGCCGGGTCGATGTCGATGTGGATCACCCGCGCCTTGGGCGCAAACCGGGAGGCCATGCCGGTCACCCGGTCGTCGAACCGCATGCCGCAGGCGATCAGGAGGTCGGAGTTGGCCACGGCCCGGTTGGCGGCGAAGGTGCCGTGCATGCCGACCAGGCCCAGGCACAGCGGGTGGTCCATCGGGAAGCCGCCGAGGCCCATCAGCGTCTCCACCACCGGGGCGTCCATCCGCTCCGCCAGCTCCCGGAAGGGTCGCGCGGCGTCCTCGGACGAGACGACGCCCCCGCCGCAGATCAGCACCGGCCGCTGCGCCGAGCGGATCGCCTCCACGGCCTCCGCCACCGCCTCCGGGCGGGCCTCACGGGGGATCCGATACCCAGGCAGGTGGATCGCGGGCGGGTACTCCCAGCGGATCTGCGCGTTGGTCACATCCTTCGGGATGTCGATCGGCGTCCCGCCCGATGAGCGAGCGGACCACCTGCCCGGTGATCGCCACGATGGGCGTCGAGTCCATCATGGCGTCGCAGAGGCCGGTCACCAGGTTGGTCGCGCCGGGGCCGGAGGTGGCCAGCACCACCCCCACCTTGCCCGTCGCCCGGGCGTAACCCTCGGCCGCGTGGATGGCCCCCTGCTCGTGACGGGTCAGCACGTGGTGAATGGGGCTGTCGTAGAGGGCGTCGTAGATGTACAGACTCGCCCCACCGGGGTAGCCGAAGATGACCTCGACCCCCTCCGCCTCCAACGCCCTCAGCAGGGCGCGAGCCGCCTGCATCTCCATCTCAACGTCCTCCTTTGCTCACTCCTCCGGCGTGCGCAGCACCGCACCCGTGTTGGCCGATGTCACCATGGCGGCGTAGCGCCCCAGCCAGCCCCGCCGCACCTTCGGCGCCGGCTTCACCCAGGCCGCCCGGCGCCGCTCCAGCTCCTCCTCGGGCACATCCAGCCAGAGCCGGCGGCCGGGGATGTCGATCGTGATCGGGTCGCCGTCCTGAACCAGGGCGATGGGACCGCCCTCGGCAGCCTCGGGGGAAATGTGGCCCAGGCAGATGCCCCGGGTGCCGCCCGAGAAGCGCCCGTCGGTGATCAGGGCGACCTCCGTGCCGAGCCCCATCCCCACGATGGCCGACGTCGGGGCCAGCATCTCCGGCATGCCGGGACCGCCCCTGGGCCCCTCGTAGCGGATCACCACCACGTGGCCCGGCTGCACCTTGCCGCCGAAGATCCCCTGCAGGGCCTCGTCCTGCGAATCGAAGCAGATCGCCCGGCCGGTGAAGGTGGTAATGGACGGATCTACCGCCCCCACCTTCAGGGCCGCTCCGTTGGGCGCCAGGTTGCCGAAAAGCATGGCCAGGCCGCCGGTCTCGGCGTACGGGTCCTCCACCGGGCGGATGACCTCGCGGTTGCGGTTCTCGGCCTCCGCCCAGAGCTCGCCGATGGTCTTGCCCGTCACCGTGAGGCAGTCGGGGTGCAGCGTCCCCTCCTTGCGGGAGAGCTCCTTAAGGATGGCCATCACGCCGCCGGCCGCGTGCACGTCCTCGATGTGCACCTCGTAGGTGGCCGGCGAGACCTTGCAGAGATAAGGTACCCGGGCGGAGAGCTCGTTGATCCGTTCCAGCGGGTAGTCGATCCCCGCCTCGGTGGCGATGGCCAGGGTGTGCAGCACGGTGTTGGTGGAGCCGCCCATGGCGATGTCCAGCGCGAAGGCGTTGTCGATGGCCGCCAGGGTGACGATCTCCCGGGGCTTTGGCCCGCCGGCGATCGCCATCTCCACGATGCGCCGGGCCGCCGCCCGGGCCAGCTCCTCCCGCTCCGCCGACTTGGCCAGGGCAGTGCCGTTGCCCGGCAGGGCCAGCCCCAGGGCCTCGCAGAGGCAGTTCATCGAGTTGGCGGTGAACATGCCCGAGCAGGAGCCGCAGGTGGGGCAGGCCAGGTCCTCGAGCTCCTTCAGCTCCTCATCGCTGATCATGCCCCGGCTGTGGGCGCCGACCCCCTCGAAGATGTTGATGAGGTCCGCCTTGCGGCCGTCCTTCAGCCGCCCGGCCGCCATGGGGCCGCCGGAGATGAAGATCGTGGGCACGTTCACCCGCATGGCCGCCATGAGCATGCCCGGGGTGATCTTGTCGCAGTTGGGGATGCAGATCATCGCATCCAGCTGGTGCGCCTCGATCACCGTCTCCACCGCGTCGGCAATCAGCTCCCGGCTGGGCAGGCTGTAGCGCATGCCGATGTGGCCCATGGCGATGCCGTCGTCCACGCCGATGGTGTTGAAGATGAAGGGCACGCCGCCGGCCTCCCGCACGGCTTCCTTCACCAGGTCGCCGAACTCCTTCAGGTGGACGTGCCCCGGCACAATATCAATGTAGCTGTTCGCAATGCCGATGAAGGGCTTTCCCATGTCGGCGTCGGTCACACCGGTCGCCTTCAGCAGCGCTCGATGCGGAGCCCGGTCGGGCCCTTTCTTGATCATGTCGCTGCGCACCGTCTATCCCTCCATCGTTGAGTAATACAGTGGTTCCCCGGGCAACCGGCGCTGGCCGGCGCCTGCGCTCGCCTCTACCAGATGGGCGTGCCCTCCTCCTGCACCCGCCGGCGGAACTCGTCGATGAGCTGCCGGGTGATCTCGCCGGGCTCGCCGGTGCCAATCTTGCGGGCGTCGCACTCAACCACCGGCACGATCTCGGCGGCGGTGCCTGTCAGGAAGCACTCGTCCGCGGTGTACAGGTCGTAGAGGGTGAAGGTCCCCTCCTCCACCTCGTAGCCCAGCTCCCGGGCGTACTCCATCACCGCCGCCCGGGTGATGCCGGGCAGGATGCCCAGGTGGACCGCCGGCGTGATCAGCCGGCCCTTCTTCACGATGAAGATGTTGTCGCCGGTGCCCTCGCAGACGTAACCTTCCTTGTTCAGCATGACCACCTCGGGGTAGCCCTGGGTGGCCGCGCTGATCTTCGCGGTGATGCTGGTCAGGTAGTTGAGGCTCTTCACCTGCGGCCAGACGGTATCCGGCGGATTCCGCCGGGTGGAGACCGAGATCACCTGCATCCCCCGGGTGTAGACCTCCTCGGGGTAGAGCTGGATGGAGTCGGCGATGCAGACCACCGTCGGCCGGGGGCACTTGCGGGGGTCAAGCCCCAGGTCGCCCTTGCCCCGGGAGACCACCAGCCGGATGTACCCATCCCGCAGATTCGACCGGCGCAGGGTCTCCAGCACGACCTCCTCCATCTCCCGCCAGGTGAGCGGGATCTCCAGCCAGATCGCCTTGGCGGAGTCGTAGAGCCGATCCAGGTGCTCCGTCAGCCGGAAGACCCGGCCCCCGTAGGCCCGAATGCCCTCGAAGACGCCGTCGCCGTAAAGGAAGCCGTGGTCGAATACAGACACCTTGGCCTCTTCCCGCGGATACCACTCACCATCCACATAAACCTGGATCGACACGTTAACCCCTCCCCAACGTGTGATCAGTCTCCGCCACCAGTCCCCAGGGTTGGTCCCCGCAGGCCCGCACTTGCCGGCCTGGTCGGCTCGTCGCCGTACGGCCGCACTTGCCGGCCTGGTCGGCTAGTCGCCGTAGGCCCGCATCTGCCAGCCGGGCGCGGGATCGTCCGATACGGCCAGCGCGGCCCCGGAGAGGATCTTGTTCATGGCGTTCATGTAGGCCCGGGCCGAGGCCTCGATGACGTCCGTGGAGGTGCCCCGGCCGGAGGCCACCCGGTCGCCGGCCCGCACCCGCACCGTGACCTCGCCCAGGGCGTCCTGCCCCTCGGTCACGGCGTTGAGCCGGTAGTCCAGCAGCTGCCCCTCGAAGCGGGCCGCCCGGTCAATGGCGTGGTAGAGCGCGTTGATGGGTCCATCGCCCGAAGCGGCCTCCTGGACCACCTGGCCGTCACGCACCAGCCGGACCGACGCGGTGGCAATCTGCTCGTTCCCGGACACCACCTGGAAGGACTCCAGACGGCAGACCTCCGCCACCGTGCGATGCGCCTGCTCGTCGCCGACGATGGCCACCAAGTCGTGGTCGCTGATGGTGCGCTTGCGGTCGGCCAGCTCCTTGAACCGCTGGAAGGCGGAGTCGATCTCGGCGTCGGTGAGCTGATAGCCCAGGTGCTCCAGCCGGGCACGGAAGGCGGCCCGCCCGGAGTGCTTGCCGAGCACCAGGGCCGACTCCGGCACGCCCACATCCTCGGGCTTCATGATCTCGTAGGTGTCCCGGTGCTTCAGCATGCCGTCCTGGTGGATGCCGGACTCGTGGGCGAAGGCGTTGGCCCCGACGATCGCCTTGTTGGGCTGAACCGGGACGCCGGTGACGCTCTGCAGCAGCCGGGAGGTGCGGTAGATCTCGCGGGCATTGATGCCGGTGGAGACACCCCACTGGTCCCGCCGGACCTGCAGGGCCATCACGATCTCCTCCAGGGCCGCGTTGCCCGCCCGCTCGCCGATGCCGTTGATGGTGCACTCCACCTGCGTGGCGCCGGCCTCGATGGCGGCCAGGGTGTTGGCCACCGCCAGACCCAGGTCGTCGTGGCAGTGTACCGAGAACTGGACCCCCTCAGGGGCGTCCACGTGCTCGATGAGGTGGCGGATGAGGTCGTAGTACTCCTTCGGCGTGGTGTAGCCGACGGTGTCGGGCACGTTGAGGATCGTCGCGCCCGCCCGGGCGGCCACGGTGAAAATCTGGACGAGGAAGTTCCAGTCGGAGCGGGTCGCGTCCTCGGCCGAGAACTCGACCTCCGGCCCCAGCGACCGGGCCAGGGCGACGGCCTCCCGTGCGGCCCGCACCACCTCTTCCGGCTTCTTGCGGAGCTTGTATTGCATGTGAATCGGCGAAGTGGCGATGAAGGTGTGGATGCGGGGCTTCTCCGCGTGCTTCACGGCCTCGTAACAGCGCCGGATGTCCGCTTCGTTGGCCCGGGCCAGGCCGGCAATCGTGGGTCCCTTGATGGTCTCGGCGATCGTGCGCACGGCCTCAAAGTCGCCGGGCGAGGCGGCGGGAAAACCGGCCTCCATCACGTCGACGCCCAGCCTGCTAAGCTGGCGGGCCACCTCCAGCTTGGCCTCCGCCGTCATGCCGAACCCAGGAGCCTGCTCACCATCCCGCAGGGTGGTGTCGAAGATCCGAATCCGCCGCGTCATCGCCGTCACCATCCTTTTCCTTTATGTTC
>JAMNXV010000171.1 GCA_023623185.1 Bacillota bacterium | reverse complement strand
CTGGCGGAGAACGCCGCGTACATCGAGCGGGTCCTCGAAGCCGTCGAGATCGGTCTGGCAAAGGGACAAACGCCTGACGAGATCGCCGCCAGCCTGCCCCTGAACGACGTGGTGCCGGCCCTGGGAACGACCCATATGCCCTCGTATTACCTGGAGCAGCACCAGGCCAATATCGCCGCCGCCTTCGCCGAAGTGCAACAGGCCGCCGAGAGCGCCCCTTAGTGCCAGGCGCCTCCACTCCCATGCTGGGAGCAGGCGCTTTTACGCTTCCGTCTTCGGCCCAAAGCGAAAAACTTGCGGTTCCCACTTCGGGGTGGGCCCCCGGAAACCAGCAACTCCCGTCCCAGCTGCGCGTTACGTCAACTCAGCAGCCACGTTATGTCACATGAACCCGGCTCGGCGGCGGCGATCCGGAGGCAGGTGCGGCCACACAGCCCGCCGACCCCGCCGCAGCCATCTCGGAACCGGCACTTTTCCGCTTCCGGCTTCGGCCCAAAGCGAAAAACTTGCGGTTCCCACTTCGGGGCGGCCCACAGACACCCGCAGCTCACCGCACCGACTGCGCATTACGTCAACTCAGCAGCCATGTTATGTCGCCTGGACCCTGCTCGGCGGCGACGATCCGGGAGCAGGGGCGGCCACACAGCCCGCCGACCAGCCGCTGCCACCTCGGAGCCGTCACTTTTCCGCTTCCGTCTTCGGCCCAAAGCGAAAAACTTGCGGTTCCCACCGCCGGCCACAAGCATCCAGTACACATGACCCACGCCGACGCGCCAAAGCGCAGGCGGAGCCCCATTCGGCTCCGCCTGCGTTGTTCGATCTGGTGTCGGAGGCGGGACTTGAACCCGCACGGTTATCCCATACGCCCCTCAAACGTACGCGTCTGCCAATTCCGCCACTCCGACAACGGGTTTCATGACCGGCGCCCTAGGAAACTCCGGCGGAGTTTCCTACAGGCGCCGTGGTGGGCGGTACTGGGATCGAACCAGTGACCCCTTGCGTGTGAAGCAAGTGCTCTCCCGCTGAGCTAACCGCCCGTATGTTGGTGGGGAGAGGTGGATTCGAACCACCGAAGCGTTACGCAACTGATTTACAGTCAGCCCCCTTTGGCCACTTGGGTATCTCCCCGCTGACAGGATTTTATGATACACGAAGATCGGTCTCGGTTCAAGTGTGAAACTCATGCAGGTGCGGATGAAAAATCCAGACCGGGCTGCAAGAGTTTTGCCCTGCCGCGGCGAAGATTGCGACATCGGAGGTGAATCCGGTGACACTGGGCCCCTGGTTTTTCGGTCAGAGCGATGTGGACTGGCAGGCCTACGAGATGGCCGACGAACTGGCTGACCGGTTCGCACAGACCGCAGCAGAATACGACCGCACCGGAACCTTTCCCTTCGCCCACTTCGAGGCCATGCGGGAGCGCGGCTACCTCGCCCTGACCGTGCCCCGCGAGGACGGCGGCCTCGGCGCCGGCGTGCACGCCATGGTGTTCGCCCAGGAGCGGCTCGCCCGGGGCGATGGCTCGACGGCGCTGGCGGTGGGCTGGCACCTCTACGTGGTGGGAAAGCAGGCGACCAGCCGCACGTGGCCCGAGCCCGTGCGCCGGCGGCTGTTCGGCGAGGTGGTGGCCGACGGCGCGCTGCTGAACGCGTGCGCCTCGGAGCCCGAAACCGGCAGCCCCAGCCGCGGCGGCCTCCCGCGCACCACCGCGCGCCGGCTGCCCGACGGCTCCTGGGTGCTGACCGGCCGCAAGAACTTCACCACCCTGGCCCCGGTCCTGCGCTACTTCCTGGTCTCGGCCACCCTGGCCGGCACCGAGGAGGCCGCGTGGTTCCTGGTGCCGCGGGAATCGCCGGGGCTCCGCGTCGAAGAGACGTGGGATTCGCTGGCCATGCGGGCGACCGGCAGCCACGACCTCTGGCTGGATGAGGTGCACCTGCCCGCCGATGCCCTGCTGGAGTCGGGCCAGGACCGGAGCGGCGCCCGCACCGAGGGCTGGCTGCTCCACGTGCCCGCCGTTTACCTGGGCGTGGCCCAGGCCGCCCGGGACTTCGCCGTACAGTATGCGGTGGCGCGGCGCACGGTCAACCCGCCCGGCCACCCCGAGCCGACGGCCCGGCTGGCCGACAGGCCCCACGTGCAGCGGCTTATCGGCGAGATGGATCTCGCGCTGCTGCCGGCCCGCCACCTGCTGATGGGCCTGGCCCGCCAATGGGACGAACGGCCCGACTGGCGGCCGCACCTGGTGGACGCGGTGGCCGCGTGCAAACCCTTCGTCGTCGAGACGGCGCTCGGCGTGGTGGACCGGGCCATGCGTGCAGCCGGCGGCGCCAGCCTCTCCCGCTCGCTTCCCCTCGAGCGCTTCTACCGGGATGCGCGGGCAGGCCTGCACAACCCGCCAATGGAAGACGTGGTCCTCAGCGCGCTGGCCAGATCTGCGATCGCGCGGGCCCAAGCAGACGGGAACACGCACCCAAAGACCGACCACCAGCCGTAGAGAGGCGTCGCCCGTGGCGCCGACCATCCGGAACCGCAGAGAGGGGGCCTGCGCCCCCTCTCCAACTACGTATTCAGGTCGCTCAGCTCGCCGGTGAGCTGGTAGATCGTCCACTCGCCCAGGTTCGTCGCATGATCGCCGATCCGCTCCAGCCATCCGGCGACGTGCAGCAGGTAAGTCGCCTGCCGCACTACCTGGGGGTTCTGCTCCATCATCTCGACAAGTTCATCAAAGACCGCCTTGTACAGGCCATCCATCTCATGATCCCGGGCGATCATGGCGCGCGCAGCGGCTTCGTCCTGCTGCACGAACGCCTCCAGGGCATCCCGCACCATCTCCTGGGCCAGGGATGCCATACGGGGAATGTCGATCAACGGTTTGATCAGCGGCTCGCCGTTCAGCCTGAGGGTCACCTCGGCGATGTCGGTGGCGTGGTCGGCCACCCGCTCCAGATCGGTGACGACCTTCAGGCTGGTGCCCACGGCGCGCAGGTCGCGGGCCATCGGCTGCTGCAGAGCCATCACCTGCAGGCAACGCATCTCGATGGCTATCAGCAGCCGGTCGATCTCATCATCACTGTCGATCACCTGCTGCGCCAGGGCCAGGTCCTGCTGGGCCAGGGAGCGCACCGCCTTCTCGACCATGTCGCTCACCAGCTGACCCATACGCAGGACCTCCCGGTTGAGGTCCTTCAGCTGCGTCTCCAAAGTGCTGCGCACGCCAGGATCTCCCCTTTCCGACCGCCCAAACCCTCAGTCCAACTGCTCCAGCCCTGCTGCTTGCAGGATCTCCTCAATGATGTGCTCCTCTGCGTGCACCTGCGTGCACTTGCCGGCAGGACGCTCCGCCTCGGGCGCTGCCGGTCGCTGCTTCTTTGTCTGCATTTCGCTCGCCTCCTATCCAGTTGGAGACAGCCCCCACCAGAGCGGAAAAAAGAATCCCCGGAACGCACCGGGGTCGCTGCAATCATGCTTTACCTGCCCGAACGTCCTCAGATTGCTCTGTCCTGCTTCTGTGCGGCCTCGCCGCTCCTAGTCATATTATTATATGCGGGCGAGGCCCAGACCGCAAGTCTTATTTTCGCCACTTACGGCAACATCCATTCGCTGATCAGCCAGAACGCCAGCGTGAACAGCCCGAAGCCGAGCAGGGTGATGATCAGCCCAACGATACCGGGCGATTGGTACCACTTGTTCCCCTTGGTTCCTGCCACAGCGGCGCCCCCCTAAGCGGTGTCCCACTTCTCTATGATAATAGACGCCGCGCGCCGCCCCAGGGGTATCGCAGGGGCTAGTAGACCAGATCGGAAACTGCCAGACGCGGCCCGGGCCGGAGCTTGGCTTCCATGCGCCCCGCGACGTTCCGGTAGAAGAGCCGGTTGACGACACCGACGGCCATGGCCTCGCGGGCCAGGTCCAGCTGGGCCACCTCGGGGCCGTAGAGGGTGCACATCACGGTGCTCTGGCAGTCGGCCGCGCTGCTCTCCAGGTCTGCGCCCAGGGACCAGTCGAACTCGCCGGCCACCACCGGCTCCCGGCCGGGCATCCGCCGCCACCGGGCCCGGTTGACCAGCCAGGCGGTCAGGGCCCGTCTGGTCGGCGACGGCTCAGTGAGCCGCCGGACAATGCCCTGCCTGAGCCGCTCGCCCACCGGACCGTTGAGCACGGTGACGATGGTCCGCTGGAGTTCCTGAATCGACGCCCGCCCGGCCAGCCTGCGGCACTCCTCGTTGATGGACATCACCAGGTCGACGGCGGGCTCACCATAGCGCAGCATGAGGTTGGTTGCGATGAAGCCGGCGTTCTCCTCCAGCGCGTAGCCGGCCGAGGGCGGGGTCGGATTAGAGGCCCACTGCCAGAAGGCGTCTAGCACCCGCTCGTCGTCCGCATACCGCTCCAGCGACCGCTGCACCAGCTCTCTGACCTCCGCATTCTGCATGGGAAACCCCCCTCGGCCCCCAAGTATTGACCAGATTGCCACACCCCATACCCCGGAGGTGCGGACGGGGTTCTCGCTCTGTCTGTGCGCCATGCTATGCGGGGCGGCCGGCGAGTGCCCCCGCGCGCAGGCCGGAAATCCCTGGGCGGCGGGCGCATCGGGCAGCAGACGCACCGGGCGGCACACACAGAAGAGACCCCGCCGGCGCTCTCCCCCGGCGGGGTCTTTCACTGCGGTCACGTCAGGGCGCGGGCGGCACGTAGCGGGCGTGTGCCCCGGGCCAGCGAATCACGTACACGGCATCGCCGCCCCAGCCGGCAGGGAGCCCGTCCCCCAGATCCACCCGGCTGCCGTCGGCAAGGGTGTAGACAAAGACCCCCTCCCAGGGCTCCCGGGCACCCAGCACCCGGCCCCCGGTCTCATCCCAGAAAGCCTGGCCGTGCCAGGCATCCTCCAGCGGGATGGCGGGCCCGCCTTCCGCCGGGATGATCCAGGGCGGGCGCCCGCCGCCGTATGCCAGCACGTGGTCGCCGTCCGCGCTCCAGGCCAGGCGGGTGCCCCACGCCAGTACGGGCAGCTCGTCGCTGACCACCTGTCGTTCTCCCTGCGTGAGGTCGTAGACCACCAGGGCGCTCTCGCCCGAGCGGGCCAGGGAATCCAGGGCCGCGATGCGGCTGCCGTCGGGGCTCCAGGCCAGCCACCGGCGGGCGTCCCCCTTGCCCCTGTACCAGTTGCGCACAAAGCCCTCGACAGTCCGCGCCTCGCCCGTCTGCAGATCCACCAGAACCAGCGGCGCCCACGCGGGCTCCGCCTGCTCCGGGTCATCCAGTCCCTCCGCCCCCAGGTAGGCGGCCATCTCCCCGTCGGGCGAGAAGGCCACCGCTCCCGGAACCGGCTCGGCCAGCGGTACGGCCAGCGACGTCGCCGCCTCCCCGGCGGAGAGGTCCCAGACCTGCCAGGCCTGCTCCTCAGCCCACCACGGGGGGCGGTTCACGAGCCTGTCCGCAGCCCAGTGCAGCGTGCCGGCCTGAAACGGCGCCGGCTCCACGCGGTGCGCAGCCAGATCGACGACGTAAGCCCGGTCCTCCCACATCGCCTTGCCGTGGTTCTGCCAGCTCCGCAGGGCGATCCGGGCGCCGTCGGCGGACGGCCAGGCCTCGCTGATCTCCGGCGGAAGCTGGAGCAGCCGCTCGGTCGCTCCCGTCGCCAGATCGACCCGCTCCAGGTAGGGCAGGCCGGCCTCATTCCAGATCGTCAGGGGATAGCGGGCCACGGGCAGCCCGCTGTCGGCGGCGACCACGTTCCGCACGTCGAGGTCGAGGCGAGCCGGCACCTCGTCCATCGTGACGAACCAGCGGCCGCTCTCCACCTGGTCCACCGTCACCGACTGGCCCACGGTCTGCTCCAGGCCGGCCAGCCATCCGGCCAGGCTGCGCGCGTCCACCAGCTGGTCGAAATCCAGCTGCAGCCGCAGCGGGCCCGCGGGCAGAATCGCCTCGTACACCTCCAGCGGGATCATGGCGCCGTCCGCGCCCTGGTAGCTGATGGCCACCGTCGGCTCCGGTTTTCGGATCAGCGTCGTGCGCGAACCGGCGACCCCTTCCAGCCAGGCCGTCCACTGGTCCGGCAGGGGAGGCTCAAACCGGGCCTGAATTACCCCGAGCACGGTGCGCACCTGTACCGGCTCCGCCCCCTCCGTGCGCAGCAGCCCCCGGTAAGAGCTGGCGTCGTGGGTGTCCAGCTGCCAGGTGAGCATGACGTCCCCCGAGCCCACGGCCACCTCGGCCTGCCACGGCTCCAGGTGGATGGCGGTGATGCCGTCCACCACCCTGTCCAGCACCGGCGTGCCCCGGTAGAGAAGTCGGTCGATCAGGCGCGGCGGCGCGCCGACACTCTCGTGGGAGAGGGCTGAGGCGCCGGACGGGCCCGCGAGTTCAGGGGCATCTTCCGCCTCCGGCACCACCGGCGCGGGAGACGGCGCACAGCCCGCCAGCAGCGGCAGGCAGAGGCCCGCGCACAGGATGGCCCACTTCACGCTCCTCATCGCCATCATCCTTCCGTACAAGTCTGACGACGAAAGGCGCTGAGAAGTTCACAGCCGCTTCATCTGCTCAAAGGGCTGCCGGCAGCCGTCGCAGTAGTAGATGGACCGGCAGGCGGTGGGTCCGAACAGGTTCTCCAGGTGCGTGTCGGTGGAGCCGCAGTAGGGGCAGGCGGGCGCCTCCTCCGGCATCAGCAGCCTCCCGGCGCCCGCCGGATCCCGGCCCGACGGCGGCGGCGGGGCGATGCCAAAGCTGCGCAGCCGCTCCCGCCCCTCGGCGGTGATGCGGTCGCTGCTCCAGGGCGGGTCGAAGACGAAGGCAACCTCTACCTCGCCCACGCCGGGGACGGCCCGGAGCCGGTTCACCACGTCGCGCCGGATGATGTCCAGGGCCGGGCACCCCACGAAGGTGGGCATGATCTCCACCCGCACCTGCGACCCTTCCGCCGTCACCCGGTGGACCATCCCCATGTCGACGATGGAGACCGGCGGGATCTCCGGATCCCGCACATCCGCCAGCGCGGCCCAGATGGCCGCCTCGGTCACCATGCTGCGCCGGGGGCGGTCCGGTAGACCTCCCCCATGGTCTCCAGCAGCCCGTCCAGCTCAGGCGTGTGCTGACCCAGCCGGCCGTCCGCACCGGGGGCGGCTGCGGGCGCCGGCCGGCCGGGCCAGGCGAACCCGACCTCGGCGAACAGCGGCTCCAGTTCGGCCGTCCACCGGTCGACCAGCTCCTCCGGGCTGGCGGGGAAGTGCGGCCCCGGGGCCACCTCCCCCAGGGAGAAGAGGCCGCCCAGGTCGGGCCACACCGCGGCCACGCCGGCCTCCAGCCGCCGGCGCGATTCCGCGGTGCCGGTGGCCAGCCGCCGGAACCAGGTGGTGTGGTGAAGGAGGTGGTACCGCTCCTCCCGCAGGATCTTGGCCGCCGCCCGGGCCAGCGGGGCATGGGCCGAGGCGGTGAGCACCTCCAGCCTGATGGCGTCGAACAGGTCGTAGGCCAGCCGGCGGACGATGGTGTAGCCCCAGTCGAACCGGGGCTCTGCCAGGTAGGTTCCCGGACCGTTCGGCCGCTCCAGGAGGACGGCGTTGCGCCGCTGACCGGCCGGACGCAGGAAGGCCAGGTCGTCGGCCCGCCCCTCGCCCAGCTCCTCCAGCAGGCGGTAATAGAGCGCCGCGTGCCCCACCTCATCCTGCGCGATGGACGAGAAGGCGACGTCCTCCTCGATGTGCGGCGCCAGCCCCAGCCATTCCGAATCCCGGTGCCCGACGACCAGCTCGTCGTCGGCCAGTTGATACAGAAGCGCGATCACGCCTCTGGTGTCCACGGCTCACCCCTCCCCGCCGTCGAGGTTCAATCCCGCACGAAATCCCGCTCCAGGTCCAGCAGTTCCCGCCGGTATTTGCGCCAGCGCTCGGCGTTGGCCGCCCGGTACCCGGCCAGGGTGCGGTACCGCTTGTCGGTCTCCCGGGCGAAGAAGTCCCGGTCGGCGTAATCGGTCCGGTGAATCGCTGACTGTTCCACGGCCCAGATCGACACGGCCGGATCCCGACGCAGGAAGGATTCCCGGGCCAACAAGATGGCGTCCTCCGCCGATCCGGCGTCCACCGAGCCCACCCACACGTGCGGGCTCTGGTGATCCTTCTGCACGAAGATCTCGTAGACCCGGAACCGGGGGTGTGCGCCCAGTGCCACGGAACACCACCCCCTCCTATACCGCCTGCGCCGCCGGTGCGAGCAGCGCCTCCCGCACCCAGCGCCCCTGCTCGTAGGAGAGCCGCCGCAGCCCCAGGCGGTACTGCGAAAGCGGACCCTGGTTCCGGGCGATGGCCTTCAGCTTTGACCAGTCGGGCGGGGTGTAGACCCACCGACCGGCTTCCTCGTCGAACCGCAACTGGGGGTCGGGAATGGTGAGCCCCAGGGCCCAGATGCGGGGCACGTACTTGGTGAGGAACTTCTGCCTGAGCTCCTCGTTGGTCTTGGTCCGGAACCGGTACTTGAAGAGCACGGCGGCCGAAGGCGAGTTGGACTCAGGGGGGCCGAAGAAGAGCAGCAGGGCCTCCCACCAGCGATTCAGGGCGTCCTGCAGCATCTGCCGCTGCGCCGGCGTTCCCTCGGCAAGCGCGAGGCAGATCGACTCACCGTGCTGAATGTGGAACCCCTCTTCCGCGCACACCCGCTGCAGCACGCGGGCGTAAGGGGCGTACGAGGAGGTCAGCAAGGCCGCCTGCGAGACCACCGCCGCGCCGTCGACCAGCCACCCGATGATCCCGGCATCGGCCCACGTGGGCGCAGGCATGTGGAACACGTTGTGGAACTTGGCCTCGCCGGTGAACAGCTCGGCCACCAACTCCTCCCGGCCCTTGCCCAGCGGGGCCGCCAGGTCCTCCGCCACCCGCAAAATAAGCTGGGCGTGCCCCACCTCGTCCTGCACCTTGGCCATCAGGCTCAGCTTGCGCGCCAGCGTCGGCGCCCGGGGCACCCACTCCTTCTCGGGCAGAGCCCCCATCAACTCGGACAGGGCGTGCATCTGCAGAAACTTGACCATGGCGATGCGGTACTCGTCGGGCATCCAGTCGGTCGCCTCGATCTTCTCCCCGCGCTGCACGCGGTCCAGGAACGCCGCGTGCCGGTCGTCATGGTTAGGCACGGTACTCCCCCTTTCTGGCAGTGAGCGGTGGGTTGCGCGCGGCAGACTGTTGAACGTCCGATTCCCGGCAGACCAGGCGCCCGGTGAACGGATTCGGCCGGCACACCAACGAGCAAACAGCTCACCGCTCACGGCCTACCGCTCACTGCTACTCCCCCGCTTACGCACCACCGCTCAGAATCCCCTGACTGATGACCTCATAGAACCGGTCCGCCACCTGCTCGGGGCTGAGCGGGCCGTCCGGCCGGTACCACTGATACGCCCAGTTCACTGCGCTCAAGACCAGCAGCCGGATGAACCGCTGGTCCAGCGGGCGGAACACACCGGACTCCACGCCGTCGCGGATGATCCGGGCCAGAAGCTCTTCATACGCCTCGCGGTGAGCCACCGCCCGGGCCCGGCGGTCGGGCGACAGGGCCTTCCACTCGTGCAGGAAGACGGTGGCTGCGGCCGGCGACTCGGCCACCACCCGGATGTGCGCGGCCATCGCGCGCCGGAGCCGCTCGCCGGCGTGGCCCTTCGACTCCGCGATGGGCGCCACGGCCTTCCGGAAGCGCTCCCACGCCTGCACCACCGCTTCGTAGAGCAGGTCTTCCTTTGCCGCCATGTGCGCGTACAGCGACCCGGGAAGTATGCCTACCGCCTGGGCGATCTCCCGCACCGTGGTCGCGTGGTACCCCTTTTCGCTGAAGAGGGCTATGGCCGCTTCCAGCATGGCCTCCTTGCGCCGGGACCGGGCCATCTCATCCCCCCTAGCAAGCGCTTGATTGGTTCTCAGTATATTCGTCCTAGTCAGAATCCGTCAAGCGAGGACAACCCTGGCAGGGCCTCTCAGCAGCGGAGGCAGGAAACCCCGCTGCGGGAGGAGAATCGTATGGAGACTTTCTCCCAGGCAAGTGTAGCTCCAGCCAAATTCGGGAAGTATGTGATAGACGGAGGGATACGCACCATGGCCGACACGGCACCCAAGACCCAGGGTAACGAGGCGTACTACGCAACCGCCCGCACCCTCGGCACGGGCACCACCAGTTCACCGGCGATGATGATCTGGCGTGTTCTGGACGATTACCTTATTAAATACGAACGCGCGGTCAGCGCCTCCGAACTCTCTGCGGAGACGGGGCTTTCCATCGAGGAGATCGAGCAGATCTTCGCCCAGGAATACTACCAGAAGCACTACGGCTTCCGCCGCTTCGACAGCCTGGAGGCCTGGCGCGCCTGGGCGCTGGAGAACGGCGTCCTGTACAACCCCGAACTGCATCGCCCGGATCCCGAGGAGACCGACGCAGAAGGTGCCGAAGGCGAGGGCCGGCAGGACGCCGCGGACGGCGCGGGAGCTGCCGAGGCGGCTGGGACCGAGCAGACCCCCGAAACTCCGGAAGCCTGACCGCGCCTGCTGAGCAAACCGCACGCCCAAGTCCCGGAGGGTCAAAAAGGCCCCGGGGGGCCAAAAAGGTCCCGGAGGGCCACCCCCCGGGACCTTTTGTGCTGCCTGGATCCACAGAATGATCCCTATTGACCCTATGCATGCTCCATTCTGTCTATTATCGGCTACCCTTACTAGGAAAATCAAAACATATCGAGAACAGGTAAAGTGGTATTACCAGTTCTCCAGTTGGGAGGCTGCGCCGTTTCATGGTCATCAAACCCGTTAAACATACACGTGCTTACGAGCAGATCGTCGACCAGCTGGCTGAGTTGATTCGGAAGGGTGCGCTGAAACCCGGCGACCGCCTGCCCTCCGAGCGCGACCTCGCCCGCCGCTTCGGCGTCGGCCGTCCCACCCTGCGGCAGGCCATCACGCTTCTCGCGGGCGCAGGCGTCCTGGGGGTGAAGCCGGGATCCGGCATCTACCTGCGCCAGCCGGTTGACGCCTGGGGCAGCCCGAACAACCCGATGGCGATGATGCTCATCACGGCGGATCCGAACTTCGAGCACATCCTGGAGTTGCGAATCGCCATCGAGTGCGAGGCTGCCTATCTTGCCGCGCAGAGGCGCAAACCGCAGCACATCGAGCAGCTGCGCACGGCCTTCGAAAACCTGGAGAAGGCGTTCCGGGAGCGGCAGGAGGCCGCTCGGGAAGACTTCCTTTTCCACTGGGCGGTGGCTGAAGCCACCTGCAACCCCGTCTTCGTGAAAGTCATGGTGTCGGTGGCCGACCTCTTTCTGCAGGGCTTCGTGGAGTCCAACCGCACCTTTTACCGGGAGCCGGGCCGCATCGAGGCCAACATCCGCGAGCACCGGGCCATCATGGAAGCCATCATCGCGCAGAACCCTGTCGCCGCACGGGAGGCGATGTCCCACCACCTGCGGCGCATCTTCGCGCGGCTGGAACAGGTGCAGCAGACGCAATAGCAGCCAACAGCAGGGCAGGAGTCGCAGAAAGCGTGATTGCAGCAAAGGAGGTTCTCACGCGATGACCGAGCACGCGCGCGTTCCACCGGATCGACTGGAAGCGTGGGCCTTGGAGCTCCTGAAGGCCGCGGGCCTGCCGGAGGACGAGGCCGCCGAAGTGGCCCGGCACCTGGTTTTTGCCGATCTCCGCGGCATCGACACCCATGGCACCAGCCGCCTGAAGATCTACCTGACCCGCCTGGAGGCCGGGGTCATGGCCCCCACCGCCCGGATCCAGGTGCTGCGGGAAACCCCCGTGAGCGCCCTGCTGGACGGCGGGAACGGCTTCGGTCACGTGATCTCCCGGCGAGCCACCGACCTCGCGATTGAGAAGGCCCGCGCGCAGGGCGTGGGCCTGGTCGGCGTGCGCAACTCCAACCACAACGGCTGTATGGCCTACTACACCCTGCTCATGGCCGAGGCGGGCCTGATCGGCTTCGCCTGCACCAACTCGGTGGCCAACATGCCGCCCTGGGGCGGCCGCCAGATGTTCTTCGGCACCAACCCCATGTCGATGGCGGCCCCGGCCGGCGAGAACCCGCCCTTCGTGTATGACATGGCGACCAGCCAGGTCGCCCGCGGCAAGATCATCAACGCCGCCAGGGAGGGCAGGCCCATCCCCGAGGGCTGGGCCATGACCCGGGAAGGCCTGCCCACCACCGACGCGCAGGAGGCCATGAAGGGCTTCCTCCTGCCGATGGCCGGTCCCAAGGGTTCGGCGCTGGCCTACGCGGTGGAGATCCTCGCCGGTGTTCTGACCGGCGCCCTGATCGGCCCGGAGCTGCCCCGCATGTACGAGCAGCTGGACCAGCCCCAGCAGGTCGGCCACTTCTTCATGGCCTTCCGGCCTGACCTCTTCCGGCCGCAGGAGGAGTTCGCCAGGCGGATGGACGAGACGATGGCCGGCGTGCGTGCGGTGGAACCGGTCCCCGGCGTCGACCGGGTGCTGGTGCCCGGCGACCTGGAGCGCATGCAGGAGGCGGAGCGCCGCCGGTCGGGCATTCCGGTCCCGCCCGGTGTGAGAAAAGAGTTCCATGAGCTGTCCGAGCGCTACGGCGTCCCGCTGCCGGCGGAGCTGCGCTGACCACCCCGGAAAGGAGCGTACGGCATGCCTGTCTTCGATGATCGCTTCTCAGACCTGCTGAAGGAGAACCGGCCCCTGCTCGGCATGTTCATCGGCTTCAACTGCCCCGCGCTGGTGGAGATGGCCGGTTTCGCCGGCTTCGACTTCATCATCATCGACAACGAGCACGGCCCCTGCTCCATCGAGACCACCGAGAACCTGGTCCGGGCCGCGCGGGCGGCGGGCATCCCGCCCATCGTGCGGGTCTCGGGGGCCAACCCCAAGGAGATCCTGCGCACCCTGGACATTGGCGCCGCGGGCATTCAGGTCCCGCAGATCAACACCGCCGACGAGGCCCGCGTGGCGGTGGACGCCGCCAAGTACCCGCCCGTGGGCAGCCGGGGCGTCGCCTTCTCCAACCGCGCCGCCGGATTCGGCTTCTTCGGCGGGGCGGAGCACCTGAAGGCTTCCAATGAGAAGACGGTCGTGGTCACGCATATCGAAACTGCGGAGGCGGTGAAGAACCTGGACGAGATGCTGGCCGTCCCGGGCATCGACGTGATGTTCATCGGGCCCAACGACCTTTCGGTCTCCATGGGCTACGAGGGCAACTACAACCACCCGGACATGCAGAAGGTCATCGCCGACTGCATCCGGCGCATCGCCGCGGCCGGCGTCACGCCCGGCGTTCTCGCCACCAACCCCGAAGACTTCCACAAGTACGCGGCCCTGGGGGCGCGCTACATGCCGTGCGTCGCCAGCGGCCTCATCGCCGGCGCCATGAAGCGCATGGTTGCCGGCTGCAAGCAGTAGCACAACCTGTGCGGGAGGTTCTGCCGTGAAGATCGTGATTGCCCCCGACTCCTACAAGGGCTCCCTGACCGCAGCCGAGGTGGCTGAGGCAATGGCCGCCGGGGTCCGGCGCGTGTGGCCTGACGCCGAAGTGGCACTGGTTCCCATGGCCGACGGCGGCGAGGGTACGGTTCAGGCGCTCGTGGACGCCACGGGCGGCCGGCTGATCACGGCCACCGTGCGGGGCCCGCTGGGCGATCCCGTGGAGGCCACCTTCGGCATGATGGGCGACGGGGAAACCGCCGTCATCGAGATGGCCCAGGCCTCCGGCCTTCCCCTGGTTCCCAGAGACCGGCGGAACCCCCTGGTCACCACCACGTACGGCACAGGCGAGCTGATCCTCCGGGCCCTGGATGAAGGCGCCAGGCGGCTCATCATCGGCATCGGCGGCAGCGCCACCAATGACGGCGGCGCGGGGATGGCCCAGGCCCTGGGCGCCCGGCTGCTGGACGCCGAAGGCCGGGAGCTGGAACCCGGCGGCGCGGCGCTCGCCAGGCTCGAGCGCATCGACCTCTCCGGCCTCGACCCCCGGGTGCGGTCCCTGCAAATCACGGTCGCCTGCGACGTCGACAACCCCCTGACCGGTCCCCGCGGGGCCTCGGCGGTCTTCGGGCCGCAAAAGGGCGCCACGCCCGAGATGGTGGCCCAGCTCGATGCCGCCCTGAAGCGGTGGGCTGAGGTCATCAAGCGGGACCTCGGCAAGGATGTGGACGCGATTCCCGGCGCCGGGGCCGCCGGCGGCCTGGGCGCGGGCCTGATGGCGCTGCTGGACGCGCAGCTCCGGCGCGGCGTAGAGATCGTCGTGGAGGCCACCGGCCTCGAGCGCCACCTGGACGGCGCCGACCTGTGCCTCACCGGAGAGGGAAACACCGACTTCCAGACCGCACATGGCAAGACCCCCATGGGTGTGGCCGCCGCGGCGCGCCGACGCGGCGTGCCGGTCATCTGCCTGTCGGGGGGCCTGGGACGGGATTACCAGCAGATCTACGACGTTGGCATCGATGCAGCTCTCCCCATCGTGCCGGGTCCGGTGGACCTGGACACCGCCATCCAGGAAGCCGCGCGCTTCGTGGCGGACGCGGCCGAGCGCGCCCTGCGGCTCGTGGCCCTGGGGCAGCGGATGGGGCGGGCCTGATCATGTAAGGGAGGATGTGCCAGATGCGGGAGAACCGGATCAAGCGCGCCCTGAAGCGCGGAGAAGTGGTCATCGGCACGATGGTCTCCGAGCTGCGGGGACCGGGCCTCATGACCATGCTGGACACGGCCGGGTTCGACTTCGTCCTGATCGACATGGAGCACTCCACGTACAGTCTCGAAACCGTAGGCGACATGATCACCGCTGCCAAGTCGACCAACCTGCACACCGTCGTCCGCACCCCCGGGCTCTCCCGCCTGGCCCTCCAGCAACCGCTCGACGCCGGGGCCGACGGCATCCTTGTGCCGCAGGTGGACACGGTGGACGAGGTCAGGCAGATCGTCGCCTGGACCAAGTACCACCCCCTGGGCGAGCGGGGCATGGCCATGCGCCGCGGACACTCCAACTTCGCTCCGGTCAAGGCCGCCGAGTACACCCAGCACGCGAACGAGGAGACCCTCGTGGTCGTGCAGATTGAGTCGAAGCAGGCCATCGAGGACATCGACAACATGGTCAGCGTTCCCGGCGTAGACGCCGCCTTCATCGGGCCGGCGGACCTCTCGCAGTCCTACGGCATGCCGGGCCGGTCGGAGGATCCGGTGATCATGGAAGGGCTCATGAAGTTCATCGCCGCCTGCAACAAGCACGGCGTCGCACCGGGCATTCACGTTTACAACATGGAGAAGGCCAAGTGGTGGATCGATCAGGGGATGCGCTTCATCGCCTTCGGCAACGACATCTCCATGATCGTCGACACCGGCCGCGCCCACACCGCTGAACTGAAGGAGTATCTGGCCAGCCGCTAGAGGAGTGGAAGAGATGCGCAGGGTCCTGATCGTCCAGCCGATTCACGAAAGCGGCGTCGCCCTCCTGCAGGAGCACTTTGACGTCGCGGTGGCGTCCGATCCCTCTGTGGAAACCGTGATTCGCGAGATCCAGGGGGTCGAGGGCGTGGTGGTCCGCACAGCGCCCTTCACCCGGGAGATCATGGAGGCGGCCCCTGAGCTGAAGGTGATCGCCCGGCACGGAGTCGGCGTCGACAACATCGACGTGAAAGCTGCCACAGAACGCGGCATCGTCGTCTGTTACACGCCTGAGGCCAACGCCGTATCGGTCGCCGAACACACCCTGATCGCCATGGGAGCCCTGGCCAAGCGGGTTCTGCAGCACGACCGCGCCACGCGCGAGGGCCGGTGGGAGGTGCGCAACGAGTACAGGGCCTTCGACCTCAGCGGCAAGACGCTGGGGCTGGTCGGCATCGGCCGCATCGGCTCCCAGGTGGCCCGCAAGGCCCGGGCGGCCTTCGACATGGAGGTCATCGCCTACGATCCGTACGCCAGGCCCGAGGCGGCGGAAGCGCTGGGCATCGCGCTGGAGGACGACCTCGATCGCCTCCTGAGCCGGGCCGATGTGCTCTCGCTGCACACGCCGCTGACGCCGGAGACGCGCGGTCTCATCGACCAGCGGCGGCTGTCGCTCATGAAACCGTCGGCGCTGCTGATCAACTTCGCCCGCGGCGGCATCGTGGACGAGCAGGCGCTGTACGAGGCCCTGAAGCAGGGCACCATCGCCGGCGCGGCCCTGGACGTCTTCGAGCAGGAGCCGCCCCCGGCCGACCATCCGCTCTACACGCTGGACAACGTGCTGCTCTCGCCTCACAGCGCGGCGCTGACCGCCGAATGCGTGGTGCGAATGGCCACCGGCGCCGCGGAGGGCGTGCGCGACGTCCTGCTGGGCCGTACCCCGCGGTGGGTGGTCAATCCGGAAGTACTCACGCCGCAGGGGGAAGCCTTGAAGCCCGGAACGAGGTGAGACCATGAAGCGCCACAATCGCCTCGCGGCCGTGGTCATCATCGCGATCGGTCTTGCCTGCGTGTACTACGGGATCTTCTGCCTGCGCCTGGGCACCATGGCCAACCCGGACTGCGGCTTCATGCCCGCCCTCGCCGGCTTCTGCATGGCCGTCTTCGGCGCCGGGTTGTTCATCACCAACCTGGGGCCGGACGAGAAGCCGCAGCCGTTCTGGAAAGGGAAGGAGTGGAAGGGCCCGGTCTTCAGCCTGATCCTGATGATCCTGTACGCCGTGACCATGGAGCGGATCGGCTACATCCTCTCCACCCTGCTCTTCATGCTGGGCTGGCAGTTTCTCGTCGTACACGAGAAGTGGTGGAAGGGCACGATCATCTCCGTGCTCTCCACCGTGGGAGTCTACATCATCTTCGTCTACCTGCTGCGGGTGCCTGTACCTGTAGGCAGCCTGTTCCGGTGAGGGGAGGCAGGCGCAGATGGAAATTTTCCAGGGACTGCTCTCCGGCTTCGCGATCACGCTCACTCCCGTCAATCTCCTCTTCGCCTTCCTGGGCTGCCTGCTCGGCACCATGGTGGGCGTGCTGCCGGGCCTGGGGCCGGCGGCCACCATCTCGCTGCTGCTGCCGGTGGTGTACCGGATGGGCTCGCCGGCCACCGCGATCATCTTCCTGGCCGGCATCTACTACGGCGCCATGTACGGCGGCTCCACCACCTCCATCCTCCTGAACCTGCCCGGTGAGGCCGCCTCGGTGGTGACCGCCATCGACGGCTACAAGATGGCGCAGAAGGGCCGCGCGGGCGCGGCGCTGGCCATCGCCGCCATCGGGTCGTTCATCGCCGGCACGCTGGCCGTGGTGGGCCTCACCCTGGTGGCGCCTCCCATCGCCGAGTTCGCCCTCAGGTTCGGCCCGCCGGAGTACTTCTCGCTCTGCCTGGTCGGCCTGCTGCTGGCGGTCTTCCTGTCGGGCAGTTCGCCCCTGAAGGGCCTGATCGTGCTCTGCCTCGGCCTCCTGCTGGCCAGCGTGGGCATGGATCCGGTCACGGGAAAGCTGCGCTTCACGTTCGGAACCATCGGCCTCATGGGCGGCTTCGACTTCGTGACGCTGGCGATGGGCGTCTTCGGCCTGGGTGAGATCTTCTACAACCTGGAGCAGACGGAAGAAGCGCAGCTTGTCACGACCAAGATCGGGCGCATTTGGCCCACCGCCGCTGACTGGGCCCGCTCCAAGTGGGCCATCCTGCGGGGCACGGTGCTGGGCTTCTTCATCGGCGTGCTCCCCGGCGGTGGCGCGGTCGTCTCCTCGCTGGCCTCGTACGCCGTGGAGAAGCGCATGACCAAGTACCCGGAGGAGTTCGGCAAGGGCGCCATCGAGGCCGTGGCGGGACCGGAATCGGCCAACAACGCCGCTTCCAGCGCCTCCTTCATCCCGCTGCTCACGCTGGGCATTCCGGCCAACGCCTCGATCGCGGTGATCTTCGCCGCCCTGCTCATTCAGGGGGTCACCCCGGGCCCGTTCCTGCTGGTGGAGCACCCCGACGTCTTCTGGGGCGTCACCGCCTCCATGTACGTCGGCAACGTCATGCTCCTGGCCCTGAACCTGCCGCTGGTGGGCCTCTGGGTCCAACTCCTGCGGGTGCCGTTCTCCATTCTCGGGCCGATCGTGGCGCTGTTCACGGTGATCGGCGTGTACAGCACCACCAACAGCATCTTCCAGGTCTACACTCTGATCTTCTTCGGGATTCTGGGCTATCTGCTGCGCAAGTTCGACTTCGAGGTGGGTCCGCTGCCGCTGGCCTTCGTGCTGGCGCCACTGATTGAGAACGCGGCCCGTCAGTCGCTGCTGATGTCGGGCGGGAGCCTCGCAATCTTCGTTACCCGTCCCATCTCGGCGGCGCTGCTCGGCATCTTCGCCCTGCTGGTGCTCAGCCAGGCCGTCCGTTCCCTGCGGTCCGCCAGACAGGCCCGGCGCCAGAGCGCATAGCAACGGTGTCCCTCCCGCCGCTTTGCCTGACGCGACGGGGCGGGGCGGCGGGTCAACCCAAAGCGTGGTCACACACTGAAAGGGGGATCCCGAATGCGTCGCAGCCGCACCGTAGTTGCACTGGCCCTGACTCTGCTGCTCATGATCGTGGCCGGATGCGGAGGAACCCAGTCAACCGACCAGACCCCACCGACGCAGACCCCGCAGACAGAGACCCCGTCAACCCCCGAACCCACGCCGGAACCCGATCCGCAACCCGAACCCGACCCTGAACCCGCCGCCTGGAAGCCCACGAAGCAGATTGAGATGGTCGTGCCGTACTCGGCCGGCGGCTCCACCGACCTGCTGGCCCGCGCCATCGAGAAGGTATGGCACAAGTACGTTGACCAGCCCATCGTCATCGTCAACAAGACCGGCGCCGGCGCCATGGAAGGCCGGCAGTACGTCATCAACAGCCCGGCTGACGGCCACATCCTCATGATGGGCTACGGCTCGGGCGAGGACCTGGTGACGCCGCACATCCGCAACCTGCCCATCAAGACCTTCGAGGACCTCATCCCCGTCTGCCGGCTCTCGATCCACTCGGTGATCGTGGCGGTTCCGGCCGATTCGCCGCACGACAGCATCGCCGACCTGGTCAACTGGTCCAGGGAGACCGGTCAGCCGATCACCGCGGCCGTCTCCACCGCGGCGGGCTCGGTCGACCTGGTGATGCGGGGCATCGGCGCCGCGGCCGGCGTTGAGGTCACCCCGATTCCGCACGCCGGCGGTTCGCAGGCGGTCACCACGCTCGTCGGCGGCCAGACCCACATGGGCGGCGGCCACCCGTCCGAGATCATGCCGCACGTGAAGGCCGGCCGGCTGAAGGCGATCGCCGTGGCCACCCCCGAGCGCGACCCGGTCCTGCCCGACACCCCGACCCTCATCGAGGAAGGCATCGACTTCTACACCTGGGGCTCGGTGAAGGGCATCGCCGTGGCCAAGGGTACCCCGCCTGAGGCCATCGCGTACTGGGAGGAGATCTTCCGGCAGATCTCCGAGGACGAGGAGTTCAAGGCCGCCATGGCCGAGCTGCTCCAGCCGATTCAGTACCTGAACAGCGCGGACTACGCCAAGTTCATGCAGGAGGCCCACGCCGACTACGGCAAGATCATCGAGCGGCTGGGGATTGAGACCGAGAAGTAGCGCCAACACCTGATCCAGGAGGGATGGTAAACGTGCCCAAGTTCGCCGCGAACCTGACCATGCTCTTCACGGAAGTGCCGTTCCTGGAGCGGTTTGCCGCCGCGGAGAAGGCGGGCTTCCGCAGCGTTGAGTTCCTGTTCCCCTATCCCTATTCCATCAGCGAACTCAAGTCGTTGATCGATAAGCACAACCTGGAGATTGTCCTGTTCAACCTGCCCGCCGGCAACTGGTCTGCCGGAGACCGCGGCATCGCGATCGATCCCAACCGGGTGGAGGAGTTCCGGGCCGGCGTGAAGCGGGCAATCACGTATGCCAAGGCCCTGGGCGTTTCCCGCCTGAACTGCCTGGCCGGCAAGCGGGTGTCGGGAGTCTCGCACGAGGAGCACTGGAAGACGCTGGTCGCGAACGTCAGGTTCGCGGCGAACGCTCTGGGCGAGGAGGGCATCAACCTGACCGTGGAGGCCCTCAACCACTTCGACACCCCCGGCTTCTTCCTCACCAGGACCGAGCAGGTGGTTGCCCTGTTGGCCGAGGTCGACCTGCCGAACGTCTTCGTGCAGTACGACGTCTACCACGCCCAGCGGACGGAGGGCAACATCGTTCCCACGCTGCGGGAGCACCTGGCCAAGATCGGCCACATCCAGATCGCGGACAACCCCGGACGTCATCAGCCGGGGACGGGTGAGCTCAATTACCCGTTCGTGCTGAGCGAACTGGACCGGCTGGGCTACCAGGGGTACGTGTCGCTGGAGTACATCCCCGAGCCGGACACGGTGGGCTCGCTGGGCTGGATTAAGGAGTATGGCTATCAACTCTGAGCAGGAGGGATCACGGATATGGCCAAGATCGGTTTCATCGGTCTCGGCATTATGGGCAAGCCCATGAGCAAGAACCTGTTGAAGGCCGGCCACGAGCTGGTGGTTCACGACATCGTGCCTGAGGCGGTGCAGGAGGTGGTCGCCGCCGGCGCCACCGCCGCCCAGAGTGCGAAGGAAGTGGCCGCCCAGTGCAGGACCATCATCACGATGCTGCCCAACTCCCCCCACGTCAAGGCCGTGGTCCTGGGTGAGAACGGCATCATCGAGGGGGCCGAAGCGGGCAGCCTCGTCATCGACATGTCCTCCATCGACCCGATGGTCTCCCGTGAGGTCGCGGCGGAGTTGGCCAAGAAGGGCATCCGCTTCCTCGACGCCCCGGTGAGCGGCGGCGAGCCCAAGGCGATCGACGGCACGCTGTCGGTCATGGTGGGCGGCAAGCAGGAGGACTTCGATGAGGCGCTGCCGATCCTGAAGTGCATGGCCGCCTCCGTGGTGCGCACGGGCGACGTGGGCGCCGGCAACGTGACCAAGCTGGCCAACCAGGTCATCGTCGCCCTCAACATCGCCGCCATGAGCGAGGCGCTGGTGCTGGCCACCAAGGCCGGCGTCGACCCCGAGCTGGTCTACCAGGCGATCCGCGGCGGCCTGGCGGGCTCGACCGTGCTGGATGCCAAGGCGCCGCTGGCCCTGGCCCGCAAGTTCGACCCGGGCTTCCGCATCAACCTGCACATCAAGGACCTGAACAACGCCCTCAGCGCCGCCCACGAGGCCGGGGTGCCCCTGCCCCTGACGGCGGCGGTGATGGAGATCCTGCAGGCCCTGAAGGTGGACGGGATGGGCGACCTGGACCACGGGGCGATCATCCGGTTCTACGAGAAGCTGGCTCAGGTGGAGGTCAAGAAGGCCTGATCTCCTCCTGGCTGACTATGCCGAAGGCGCCGCGAGGCTCTGGCCCCCGCGGCGCCTTCGTATTGCCCGCTAACCGCCCTCGGGCATCATCCCTGCCCACCTTCAGGCATCGTCCCTGCCCGCCCCGTGGGAGGCCCGTCCGGAAGAGCTTGTCTGCTGCCTGAGCCACGGCGGCGGGTGTTTCGACTGCGGCCCAGCGGCCCTCTCACCTGCTCCCGATAAACATCTGCGTCCAGCCGTACTCGTAGAAACCGACGCCGATGGTGTCGAAGTCCGGGTTCAGGATGTTCCGTCGATGACCCGGGCTGTTCATCCAGGACTCGTGCACCTCATCCGGCGTCCGCTGGCCCATGGCGATGTTCTCCCCGGCGCTCCGGTAGCTGAACCCGTACTGCTTCATCATCTCAAAGGGGCTCCCGTAGGTGGGGCTCTGGTGGCTGAAGTAGCCGCCGGTCACGAAGTCCTGCGACTTCAGTCGGGCGACCCGGCTGAGCTCGGGGTCCAGGCGGAGAGGCTGCAGGCCCGCCGCCGCCCGCGCGGCGTTGACCAGCTCGGCCACCCGGAGCTCGAACTCGTGAAGCACCGCCTCCTCCGTCTGCGGCTGCTCGGGCGGCAGCCCCGGCTGTTCATCCGGCCCGCCTGGCTCCTGGGGCGCGGGGCCATCCTGCGTCAGACGCACCGCACGGGCGATCATCACCGCGGCCTGCGCCCGTGTGGCGGTGTGCTCGGGCGCAAAGCTGCCGTCGCCCATGCCGAGGATGATCCCGCAGCCCGCAGCCTGCGCGATGTGCGGCCCATACGGAAGCTGCTCCGGATCCACGTCCCAGAACGAGACATTCGATGCACCGCCAGGGCAGGGCCCGACCGCCCGGGCGACCATCCGGGCCAGTTCTGCACGGGTGATCGGCCGGTTGGGGTGGAATCGGCTGCCGAAGTCGCCGGAGCGGATCACGCCCGCCCGAACGGCCTGGGTGACCGGCTCCTCGTACCACGCCCCCCAGATGTCGCTGAAGGGCACCCGCACGGTGGGGTCGGCCTCCAGCGGGAAGGCACGCATGATCACGGCGGCCACCTCGGCCCGGGTAATCTGATCGTTGGGCCGGAAGGCGCCGGTGTCGGCATCGCCCCTGAAGATGCCGGCCTCAGTGGTGAAGGCCACATCGGCCGCGGCCCACGCCGGAATTTCCGCCTGGTCGGCGTAGGTTACGGAGGCGGCCAGGGCGCCGGGTGCACTCATCGTGAGCCCCATCACGGTGGCAATTGTAACGACGGCGGTTCTGGTGGCTGGCGTGGCTGCAACGTCGCTCGCTGCGGCGAAAACGGCCCGGCTCACTGCGGTGGCTGAGGCGCGCACGGCCAGCGCGACAGCGGCGGCGAAGCTGCGCAGGGTGATGTGCTGCGGCATCGGTACTCCTCCTGCCATATCGGAATGTGTAAGTTTCTGTATTTCATACCTTCAACTTACCACAAGCGTATAAGCGCCCACAACCGGTGGATCAAGTTCCCAGCCGCAGTTTTTCTAAGACCCGTCCCAGGCACGGCTTACATGCCAATCCGACCCGCTGCCCGTCACCCGGTACACATCGGGCGTGGTCATGCGTGCCCAGTCGCTGAAACCGATCGCGGGATCCAACTCCCGCAGCACGAGCGTGATCAGGCACCCGTGCGAGACCAGGGCGAACGGGCGACCCCCGGCCGCAGCCAGGGCTTCCTCCAGCACGGCCATCCCCCGGGCCGCGGCCTGACGGCTCGACTCGCCGCCGGGGTAGCAAAGATCCGGATCGCGGAACGTCTGCTCCAGCTTCTCACGCCAGTCCGGCAGGTTCTCCCCGGCCAGAACCCGTTCGATGAGGCGCTCGTCCGTCTCCAGCGGCAGCCCCAGGCGGCGGGCCAGCGGGGCGGCGGAGTCGACCGCCCGGCGAAACGGGCTGGCGATGATCCGCCGGATTCCCAGCCCTGCCAGCCGCTCCGCGAGCTGCACCGCCTGCGCCCGCCCAGTCTCGGTCAGCGGAGCATCCGCCGCCTGCCCTGCAGCTTCACAGTGCCGAATCAGATAGAACACACCCATAGCGCTCCCCCTCGCGCCGGAGCGGGGCCAGGGCCCCGCTCCGGTTATGGTTCCGGTTCCAGCAACCACCCTCCCGGACCGGGCCGGGAACGGAAGGTCGTAAGACGGCCGTTGGGCTCCTCGGCCGTGACCCGCAGGCCGCCGGCGGCGGGTAGCCGTCCACCGGTGCACCCAGCGCCGCTGCGAGCGCAGTGGCGTCGGCAGGTGCAGCCGCGCGCCCTTCCCCCCCGACCGACTTCCGGAGACGGCCCGCGCCGACCGCTGCCACGAATCGCAGGCAGAGTTCCACCGTGTTCATAACCTCACTGTACTCCAGAGAGCCGTTGGGATAGCGAATCTCCACGGTCCCGAAGTCGAACCAGGCCGCGACGTTGATGCCGCAGCGGTGCGACTGGGGCCGCCCCCGGTGAACCAGCGCCGAACGCTCTGGATGCGTCAGGTAGCGGCTGCGCATCGCCGGCACCACGGGCGGGCAGTAAATCATCCGGTCTTCGGCTGTCCGCAGGAGTCGGCGCAACGCGTCCTGGTGCGCCAGGGCGGCGTCGACCAGCGGAAGCACCATATCCTGCCCCCAGGGCTGCAGCCCCACGTGCACATGCAGGCCGCAGCTCCAGTTCGCCCGGGCGTCGGTGGCCCTCAAGCGCTGCAGCATCTCCCGGACCAGCTCGCGATCGCGCCACAGCATGGGCGGGGGCTTCAGCTCAGCGCCCGAATCCTCGCCGGCGTCGTCCACCTGCCGCTCGTCCAGGGACATGACCCACCCGGGGAGCAGTTCCACGCCCTCTGGATCGCCCTCCACGAACTCAATCTCAACCCCGAACCTGAGTTCCTGCCAGTCAACCGACTTCGGCCACATCCAGATCATCCCTCTCCTTCCCGGTGCTGGTCAGAACGGCATCCGAGAAGGCGGACCCCTGGCCTAAAGGGGCACCTGCGCGAGCGCCATATTGTGCTTCACCCCGTCTTTCTTAATTGTATAGACGTTATTGCGAACAGAGGTGGCTCCTTCGCACAGACTGCGCCCGAACGGCGGCCCTGCTGGGGACCCCTGCGTGGTGAGTGCCCCTCACGGGCAGAAGCGCCCGCGCCCGGCCTGGGAACCGCAACTTTTTCACTTCGCCGTCTGCGCCGAAGTGAAAAAATGTCTGCTCCCACCGCTGCGGTCGGACGGCGTGAAGGCGCTTGACCCGAGGCGAAGCACCACGCCGCTCCCGGGAAGCAAAAAAAAACAGGACGCCGCACGAGAGGCGTCCTGGATTCGCATGATGAACGCTGACTGGCCGTCATCGCTTCGGCAATCACCGCTCACCGCTCACCGCCCACAGCTTACAGCCCACGACACAGCCCGCCGTTCAAAGCATCCCCCGCGCCAGCAGCAAGATGATCATCAGTGCCGCCACCAGCCCCCGGTACCAGGCGAAGACCAGGTAGGTCCCCCGCTGCAGGTACTGCAACAGCACGGCGATCACCGCGTACCCGCTCACCGCCGCAGCCGCGACGCCGGCGAAGAACGACCCGTTCAGCATGGCCGGATCCATGTCGGGAATCACCAGCACCGCACCGCCCAGGATGATCGGCCAGCCCAGCAGGAACGAGACCTTCGCCGCCGTCTCCCGCTTCAGCCCCAGGGCCAGGGCGGCGGTGATGGTCGCACCCGACCGGGAGACGCCGGGGATCACCGCCAGAGCCTGCGCCAGGCCGATCCAGATCACATCGACGACCCGGATCTCCTCCAGCGACCGACGCTTCGGCCCGAACCGGTCGGCCAGGTACAGGATGACGCCCACCACCGCCAGCAGGATGGCGATGGTGAGGATCGACTGGCGGAAGACCGCCTCCACCACGTCCTCCATCAACAAGCCGAAGATCGCCCCGGGCACCGTGCCCAGCACGATCCCCCAGGCCAGCTTGCCCGTCGGGGTCTTCGTCCCCTTCGTCAGCCCCTCCACCGCCAGCTGCAGCAGGTCGCGCCAGAAGTAGACGGTGACGGCGATCAGGGTGCCCACGTGCAGGGCCACGTCGAAGGCCAGCCCCGAGGGCGGCCAGCCCAGGACCCACGGGACCAGGATCAGGTGCGCCGAACTGGAGATGGGCAGGAACTCCGCGAGCCCCTGCACGATGCCGAGGATGATGGCCTGAAGGACGGTCACGGGGGATCCCTCCGTTATCTTTCCAGTAAACAGCAACAGTGTACCACATGCGGTGCCGGTGGGCCACGTCAGGTGTGCCGTGGCGGGCAGGCGGCGCAGCGGCCGCAGCCCTCAGTCCGCCGACGCGGGCGCCCACGCCGGCAGGCCCGGCCGGTCGCCCAGTGCCTCGGCCAGGAACTGCGAGGGGGTGGTGATCACCATCCCGCCCCGCTGCCACCGCACGCGGGCGCCGGTGAGGCAGAGTTCCTCCCGGGCCCGGGTGATGGCGACGTAACAGAGCCGCCGCTCCTCCTCCAGGTTGCCCTCGTCCAGGGCCCGCTGGTTGGGCAACAGCCCCTGCTCCATGCCCACCACGAAGACCACCGGGTACTCCAGCCCCTTCGCCGAGTGGATCGTCTGGAGCTTCACCACGTCGCCGCCATCCTCGTCCTCCTGCCCTTCCAGCAGGGCCAGGTGGTCCAGGTAGCCGCCCAGGCCGCCGCCGGGCGAGCGCCGCTCAAAGTCGTACATGGCGGCGATGAGGCTCTCCACCACCTCCGACCGGCGCTCCTCCTTGCGCCGGTCCTCATCCCTGAGGTACGCCAGGTAGCCCGACTCCTCCAGCAGCCGCTCCATCGCCGCGGCGAAGCGGCCCGGCTGCCGGGCGAGGGCTTCCCGGGCCCGCCTGAGGTGCTCGTGGAGCTGCCGGGCCCCCTCCGCCGCCTCCTCCTGCAGCAGCCCCTCGGCCGCCGCCAGATCCAGCGCCGCGATCAGATCCACCTCACGCTGCGCGGCCAGGGCCAGGATCCGCTGCAGCCCCCGCTCCCCGATGCCCCGGCGCGGGGCGTTCAGCGCACGCTCCAGGCTGACCGAGTCCCGGGGGTTGTGCAGGAGGCGCAGGTAGGCCAGCGACTCCTGCACCTCCCGCCGGTCGTAGAAACGGGGGCCTCCCACCACCTGGTAGGGGATGGACGCCTCCCGCAGCTCCTCCTCGAAGGGGCGCCCCTGGATGCTGGTGCGGTACAGGATGGCGAAGTCGCCGAAGCGCCGGCCGGCCGCCACGCCCTCCTGGATGCGCCGGACGACCCACTGCGCCTCCGCCACCTCGGTTTCGGCGTCGAACGCGACCACCGGCCGGCCCTCCGCGGCTGCGGTGAAGAGCCGCTTGGGCCGCTGGCCGGTGTTGTGGGCGATCAGGCGGTTGGCGGCCCGGATGATGGCCCCGGTGGAGCGGTAGTTCTGCTCCAGCAGGATGGTCTTCGCCCCGGGGAAGTGCCGCTCGAACTCCAGGATGCAGCGGATGTCAGCCGAGCGCCACGAGTAGATGGACTGCGCGTCGTCGCCCACCGCCATCACGTTCTGCCCGTCCCCCGCCAGCAGCTTGACCATGTGCAGCTGGGCGATGTTGGTATCCTGGAACTCGTCCACCTGCAGGAAGGCGAAGCGCCGCTGCACCTCGGCACGGATATCCGGCTTCTCCCGCAGCATCTGCGTAAACAGGTTGATCAGGTCGTCGAAGTCGACCATGTCGTTGCGCCGCAGCTTCTCCTCGTAGCGCTTCCAGATCTCCGCCGTGAGCCGGTTGACGTACCGGTCGGTGCTGCGGATCATCTGCAGCACCCGGGGCCAGTCCATCAGGTCGTTGGACGGCTGTCGCGCGAGCAGCGACTCGGGATCCGCCATCTCGTTCTTGTAGCGCCCGATGCGCCAGAGGAACGATTCGGGCCGGTTGGCCTTCAGGTCGAAGTTGCGCTCGGCGATGGCCTCCTTCAGGAGCGCCAGCTGGACCGTGGGATCGGCGATGGAAAAGGCCGGTGTCCGGCCGCTTTCGGGAAAGTCGCCGATGTACTGCCTGAGAAGCACCATGGCGGCGGAGTGGAAGGTGCGGATCATCACCCGGCGGGCATCCGCCCCCACCAGAGCGATGGCCCGGTCCCGCATCTCCCGGGCCGCCTTGTTGGTGAACGTGATGCACATGATCGCCTCCGGCGGCACGCCCCTGGCCAGCAGGCAGGCCAGGCGGTGGGTCGCCGTGCGGGTCTTGCCGGCGCCGGCGCCGGCGATAACGAGAAGGGGGCCGTCCTGATGCAGGGCGGCCGCCCGCTGTGCCGGATTGAGACCGTGTACGATCGCTTCGAGCTTGGACAAGTCGGGTCTGCCCCCCTATCTGACACGGGGCATTGTAACAACTCCCGGCAGACAGAGGTAGACTTGACATTTCTCACCCCGCCACATGGGTCAGCCAGCCGTCGTACATCACGTCGTGCGCCCGGGCCAGCGCGTCCAGTTCGTCCGAGACCGCCAGCAGCCGCCTCTCCTCCAGGAGCTCGAGCCGAACCGCGACCAGCCGCCAGGCCCGGTCGCGGCTCTCGGGATCGTAGACCAGGCTCTCCACCTTGAACCCCCGTTCCTCCAGGGCTGCCGCCAGGCCATCGATGTCGCCGCCTTCCCCGGCGAAGAAGTGCTGCTCCAGCACGAACGGCTCCCGCGGGGGATGGGCAGGGTCCACCAGAGCGCGGAACGCGCGGATCGTCGCGGCGTGGCGCGCCGCCCGCTCGGCCTCGGTCTCAGGTCTCACGGCACGCTCCTCCTTTCGTGCTCACGCCCGCTTCGGTTTCGCCGCTCACGGCAGGTCAAGGCCGTGCCCCGCCGGGGCGCTCACGGCAGGCTGAGGCCATGCCCCGCCGGGTAGTGGCCGGGGATGGCCACCGGCAGCCGCCCCCGGGCCTGCGCCCGTCCGAACAGCAGCGGCCCGATGCCCTTCAGGTTGGCATCCCGGAAGCCGTAGGCGGCGACGTAGGTTTCGATCTCCGGCACCGCCGTCAGCTCGTAGGGCATGCCCAGCCCGACCACGATGACCGGTTTGCCCGCGGCGATGAGTTCGGCCATCAGGGCCCGGTGCGCCGGCGCGTCGTGGCCGTCGCTCACGGCGTAGACAACCACCGCGGCCCCCTCCGCCAGCGACCGGGCGCGGGCCACGGCCTCCGGGTCGGGGTCCCAGCCCAGCGCCACCTCTGCAGTGTTGGCGTGCAGATCCCTGATACTGGCGCCCAGGGCGGTGACGACGCCCTCTGGCCCGTCCAGCGGGCGGGCGTAGGCGGGGCCGATCACCACGATCTGCTCATCGGGGGTGAGCGACAGCGGCAGGTGCGCATTGCGCACCAGGGTGAGGGCGTCTGCGCCGATCTGCTCCGCCAGGGCCTGGTGCGCCGGGGCCCCGATCTGCTCCGCCAGGGTCTGGTGCGCCGGAACCCCGATCTGCTCCGTCAGGGCCTGATGCGCAGGTGCACCAAGAGCAGCGCCGGGATCCCCGTCTCCCGCCGCCGTATGCGCCCCACCGGCGCCGGCGGCCCCCGGCAGCGGTGGCAGGAGCCCCCGCCGCTCCTTCAGGGCGAGCACCCGCCCGGCGGCGTCGTCGATCCGGCTCTCCGGAATCCGCCCCTCTTGCACCGCCTGCAGGAGGTGCTCGTACAGGGCCTGCTGCCCGCCGAAGGACTCGGTGACCATCACCACGTCGGCGCCGGCCTGCACGGCCAGCACCAGCCCCTCGTCCACACCATAGTAATCCGTGATCGCCGCCATGCCGTTCATGGCGTCGGTCATCGCCACCCCGGCGAAGCCAAGCTCCTCCTTCAGGAGGCCGGTGAGCACGTCGGGCGACAGGCTGCCGGGCCGGCCGTCCTGCGCCACAGCGGGGAAGACGATGTGCGCGGCCATGATGGCATCGATGCCGGCGTCGATGGCCGCCCGGAAGGGAACCAGCTCCACCCGGTCCAGCCGCTCGCGGTCATGGGAGATGACGGGCAGGTCCAGGTGGCTGTCCACCGCCGTGTCGCCGTGGCCGGGGAAGTGCTTGGCGACCGCGCTGACCCCCTCCTCCTGCATGCCCGCCGCCAGGGCAGCGGCCATCTCCGCGACGAGCCCCGGCTCCTCGCCGAAGGAGCGGGTGCCGATCACGGGGTTCGCCGGGTTGTTGTTGACATCGGCTACAGGGGCCAGGTTCATATTTACCCCCACCGCCCTGAGCTCCCGGGCCATGGCCCGGCCCATCGCCTCGGCGTAGGCGGCCGATCCGGCGGCGCCCAGCGTCATGGCCCCGGGCCACTGGGTGAACGGGGGACCGAACCGCTGCACCAGGCCGCCCTCATGGTCCACTGCAATGACGAGCCCGGGGGCCGCCCGGTCGCGGGCCGCGGCCGCCGCCTGTAGCTCTCCGGTCAGCCGGCGCAGCACCTCGGGGTCGCTCCCCTGCCGGCCGAAAAAGATGAAGCCCCCCACCTTCCCCTCAGCCAGAAGCTGCCGGCTCTCCTCGGTTAGTTCGGTGCCCGGCAGCCCCACCCAGAAGAGCTGGCCGAGCTTCTCCTCCAGGGTCAGGTACGCCAGCCAGCCGGGCACGGCCGACGCCGGCGGCGGCTCAGTGGGATCCGGCCTATCGCCCGGTTCGGTCCCGACGCCCGGGGGCTCACCGCCAGGCGCCGCGTCGTCGGGCGGCCCGCCCCGGCCGCAGGCTGTCAGGAGACTCAGCACGAGCGAACAGATGAGCAGTGCGGCGAGCCGCCGGGCGGCCGCCGGAACCGGAGACGCGGACATGTGGCTTTCCCTCCCAGGTGTGCTGGATCCTGCTGCAGACCTGGTATTTGCCTGCAGCCGGGGCGCTATGCGCCGATCCTACCGCCTCGGGAAGTTCAGCGCCTCCATGAAGATCTCCTCGAAGTCCGGATGCGTGGCCAGCTCCACGAACCGGACGCCCCGCGCCAGGGCCTCCGCCCGCGCCCGGGCCCCGCGGGAGAGCAGAACCAGCTTGGCGCCTGCGGCTGCTGCGTTGCCGACGGGCTGGATGCGCGCCGGGTCCACCGGGGGCAGCAGGCCGGTGGCGACTGCGCTCTCCCGGCGCAGGTAGTTGCCGAACGCGCCCGCCAGCAGCACCGCATCCAGGGCCTCCGGGCCGATCCCCGCGGTGCGCAGCAGCACCTCCACCCCCGACCGGATGGCTCCCTTGGCCAGCTGGAACGCCCGGAGGTCCTTCTGGGTCAGCGCCACCCCCGGGGCCAGGGCCACGGCCCGGCCGCCGTCCACCACACGGTGTGCGGCGGGGCCGGTTGCCTTCAGCCTGCCCGTCCAGTCCAGCAGCCCGGCGTCCAGCAGGGCGGCGGCGGCATCCAGCAGTCCGGAGCCGCAGATCCCCCGGGCCGCCGTCCGACCGCCCGTGGTCCCATCGCCCGTAGTCCCACCGCCCGTGGTCCCATCGCCCGTAGTCCCATCGCCCGTAGTCCCATCGCCCGTAGTCCCATCGCCCGCCGTCTCATCGCCGGTCGTGCGGTCGCCCCCCCTGCGCCCCGGGCCGCCGGGAATCACCGTCACCGACAGGTCGGTCCCGTCGAACCGCACCGCCTCGATGGCGCCGGGACCTGCCCGCATCCCCTGGCTGATCTCGCCCCCCTCAAAGGCGGGACCCGCGGGCGCCGAGCAGGCGTAGACCTGCCCTCGGTGCCTGAGCAGCGCCTCGCCGTTGGTGCCGACGTCAACCAGCAGCGCCGTCTCCTCTTCCTGGTCGAGCCCGGCGGCCACGGCCGCGGCCACCGCGTCCGCGCCGACGAAGCCGGCGATGTTGGGCAGGGCGTACAGCGTCGGAAACCCGGGGATGTCAAAGATCCGCCCCTCCAGCACCGCCGGGGTGTAGGGAGCGACCGCCAGATCCCGGACGGGCAGCCCCAGGAACAGATGATGCATGGCCGTGTTGCCCACCAGCGTGGCGGCCGCCACCTCGTCGTACCGGGCCCCGGCCTTGCTGAGCAGCCGCTTCAGGAGTGCCTGAGCAGCCTCACGCACCGCCCGGGTCAGCTCCGCCTGCTGCTCGCCACCCCGGATGGCGTGGGCCAGGCGGCTCATCAGATCGGCGCCGTAGGCGGCCTGCGGGTTCGCGACCGCGTGCACCGCCAGCTCCTCGCCGGTGCGCAGGTCCAGCAGGGCGCCGGCCATGCCCGTCGTGCCGACGTCGAGGGCGAAACCCAGCGAGCGGCCCGACGGGTTCAGCGGCGCCCAGGGATCCACCTCCACCGGCCCGGTCAGGGCGCCCAGGCGCGCCTTGCGGGGATCCAGGGCCGCCGCGGGCACCACGGCCACCTCCAGGTCCAGCGCCACCCGGAGCTGGCACGACAGGCGGAAGCCCTGCTCCAGCTCGGCCCGGGTGAGCTGCTCCCGGTCGGCGGGGGTCGGCGCGGGGGCCTCCCCCAGCACCCGCACCAGGCACTTGCGGCACTGTCCCCGTCCGCCGCAGGGGGTCTCCACGAAGGGCTCATGCTGGTTCAGGGCGTGCGAAAGCACCGATCCCGCGGGCACTGAGAACTCCCGGCCCGCAGCCGTCACCCGATACTGCACCGTAGGCCCCCCCTTTTTCAGCCCGCTCCCGGGGGCTGGGCTGCGACTAAGCATCCGGTCTCGCGCCCCGCCGCTCCTTCAACACCTCCAGGGCGAGGGCCACGGCCTCCTGCGCGTCCCGCCCGTGCCCCCGGGCGCCGATCTGCTCGGCGAACGCCTTCGTTGTGGCCGCGCCGCCCACCAGCACCGGGCAGTCGAAGCCCTCCCGGGCGAAGAGGTCGATCACCCGCTTCATCTGGGGCATGGTGGTGGTCATCAGGGCAGAGAGGCCGACCATGTCCGCCCCGACCCGGCGGGCCTCCTCCAGCACCACCTCGTTCTTCACATCGCGCCCCAGGTCGACGACCTTGAAGCCGTAGTTCTCCAGCAGCACGGCGACGATGTTCTTGCCGATGTCGTGGATGTCGCCCTGCACCGTGGCCAGCACCACCGTGCCGATCTCGCTCTGGCCCACCTTCGCCTTCTGGATCTCGGGCTTCAGCCGGGAGAAGGCCTTCTTCATCGCCTGGGCGGAGAGCATAAGCTGGGGCAGGAAGTAGACGCCCTCGCCGAACAGCCGGCCAACCTCCTCGATCGCCGGGATGAGGTGCCGGTTGAGCATGGCCATGGGATCGCGCCCCTCGGCAAGCCCCTGCTCCACGAGGGGCAGGATGGCGTCCCGGTCGCCCTCCAGGATGGCGTCGTAGAGCCGGCGGCCGAGCGCATCGGTTTCCGCCGTCCTGGCTTCCGTTGCGATACCTTCCGCTGAGGTGCTTTCCGCTGGGGTACCATCCGTTGTGGCACCTTCCGTTGCGGAACCTTCTGTTGCCGCACCGCCCGCTTTGGCGCCTACCGCCGGGGCGGACCCGGCAGCTGCAGGCGCCTTTGCCTGCGGCACAGCGCCCGCCGCCGCCTCCTGCACGGGCGTGGCTGGCGCGATCGCCCCCGCCTTCGCGGCGACCTTCAGCGCCTCCTCCACCGTGTGGGCCAGCCGCTTCGGCCCCACCACCTGCATGTAGACCGCAGCGTTGCGGTCCCGGTTGAGGAAGAGCCGCAGGGCCCGCACGGTGTCCATCATCCGCTCGTCCAGGGGGTTCATGATCGCCATGGCGAGCCCCTGGGTCACCGCCATGTTCAGATAGACGGCGTTGAGGAAGTGCCGGTTGGGCAGCCCGAACGAGATGTTGGACACCCCCAGGGAGGTCTGCACCCCCAGCTCCTCCGTAATCCAGCGGATCGCCTTCAGCGTCTCCTTCGCCTCCGCCTGCTGGGCGCCGGCGGTGAGCGCCAGGGGATCGATGACCACGTCGTGGCGTGGAATGCCGTGCGCCTCGGCTGCCGCCACCAGCCGCCGGGCGATCGCCAGCCGCTGCTCGGCGGAGGCGGGAATGCCCTGCTCGTCGATGGTCAGGCCCAGCACCGCGGCGCCGTAGCGCTTCGCCAGCGGCAGCACCGCCTCGGCCCGCCCCTCCTCCAGGCTGAAGGAGTTGAGCAGGGGCTTGCCCACACAGGCCTTCAGCCCCGCCTCCAGGGCGGCGGGGTCTGGCGAGTCGAGGCAGAGGGGCACATCCACGGCATCCTGGATCACCCGCACGGCCCGGGCCATGGCCGCCGCCTCGTCGATGAGCGGCACACCCACGTTCACGTCCAGCACCGCGGCGCCGGCGGCCACCTGCCGCTTCGCCTCGGTTCTTACACGCGCGAAGATGCCTTCCTTAATATCCTTGGTCAGTAGTTTCCGGCCTGTGGGATTGATGCGCTCGCCGATCACCACCGGCAGGTTCTGCTCGACGAAGAAGAGCGACCGGGTGCGGGAGGCCAGGCCCAGGGTATGGGCGAGGGGGCCCTGGCGGCCCGGCGGCTTCAGCCCGTCCACCGCGGCCCGCAGCTGCCGGATGTGCTCCGGCGTCGTGCCGCAGCACCCGCCCACCAGCGATGCCCCGGCCGCGACCAGCTTCGGCCCGTACGCCGCGAACTCCTCAGGCCCCATCGGGAACCGGGTGGAGCCGTCCGGCTGGAGCAGCGGCAGCCCGGCGTTGGGCAGCACCGAGATCGGCACCCGGGCGACCCGGGCCATGCGGGCCACGACGTCCACCAGCACGTCGGGTCCCACCGAACAGTTGAAGCCGATGACATCGGCCCCCAGCGACTGCAGCACCAGCGCGGCGGTCTCGGGGTCGGTGCCGGTGAACGCCCGGCCGCTGGGGTCGACGGTGATCTGCGCGATGATCCGGATGCCCGGCGCGTGATCCTTACAGGCCAGCACCGCCGCCCGCAGTTCGTTCAGGTCGGCGATGGTCTCGATGATGATGAAGTCCGGCTGCGCCTCGGCGAACGCCCGGGCCTGGGCGGCGAACTGGGCGTAGGCCTCGTCGAAGGGCAGCTCGCCGAGGGGCTCCACCAGGGCCCCCAGCGGCCCCATCGAACCGGCGACCCAGGCGCGCCCGGCGGCGGCCTCCCGGGCGCAGCGCACCCCGGCGACCGTGATCTCATGGCACCGGTCCTGCAGGCCGTAGTGGCTGAGCCGCAACGGGGTGGCGCCGAAGGTGTTGGTCTCGATGATCTGCGCCCCGGCCTCGACGTATTCCCGGTGCACGGCGATCACTTCATCCGGGCGCTCGATGTTCCACAGGTCCGGGCACGCCCCTGCGGGCAGCCCCCGGGCCTGGAGCATCGTGCCCATGGCGCCGTCGAAAACCAGGATCTCGCGGCCCAGCATCTCGTCCAGCTTCATTGTCTTGCTCCTCCTCCTGGCTCGTTCCCCGACGCCGGCGATCGCGCCGGTTTCTGACTGTGCCGCCAGTAGCAGCGTTCCCCTCGCCACTCCGGCGCCTCGTCGCAACCGCCACTTTTTCGCTTCCGCCTTCGGACCAAAGCGTAAAACTTGCGGTTCCCACTCGGGAGCGGCCCCCAGAAACCTGTGGCCCACGCCCCAACGACGCATTACGTCAACCTAGCAGCCATCTTATGTCGCCTAGCGGTCGATCCGCAGCGGCGCACTGGAGCCACGAACGAGTACGCAGGCATCCAACCCCGCCGGGGCCATCCCGGAACCGCCACTTTTTCGCTTCCGCCTTCAGACCAAAGCGTAAAACTTGCGGTTCCCACTCGGGGGAGCCTCCAGAAGCACCTTGCCCGCCGCTACACTGGTGCCTTCCGCCATCGGCGAGCCCTGGGCCGGGTCGCCGACCCGTTTAGAAGTCGAGCGACGCGTGCGAAGTGCGACGGATTTCCACTTGGCCAGCGGGCGAAGTCGAAATTGGACGCACTTGGTCCGCAACGACGAGCCATGGCCCGAGTCGCTGGCCCGTGTAGAAGTCGGGCGAAGCGTGCGAACTGCGGTGGATTTCCACTTGGCCAGCGGGCGAAGTCGAAATTGGACGCACTTGGTCCGCAACGACGAGCCATGGCCCGAGTCGCTAGCCCGTGTAGAAGTCGGGCGAAGCGTGCGAACTGCGGTGGATTTCCACTTGGCCGGCGGGCGAAGTCGCAACTCGCCGCAGTTCGTCCGCGGCACGGCCGAGGGTAGTTACGGCGTGCATGCTAAGTCCGGAGTCCGATTCAACGAGCAGCGCCACCCCCGGGGCACGGGCAGTCGGAACGGCGGCAAACCCGAGGTGGATCTACCGTCTCCCCACCCGGTACGCACAGTCCACCAGCGTGCAGCGGGTGCAGCCCACCGGCGACCAGTCCCGCCCTTCCGGAGGCAGCCACCCGATCAGACCCACCAGCGACTTCTGCGGCACCAGGTAACACGTCGGCGTGCAACTAAGGCCGATCTGCGGGCCGCCCGCCAGGGTCACCAGCCCGATCTGCTCCTCCACCGGCCAGTCGCCGTAGCCGGGGCCGTACAGCGGCGTCAGCTTCACGCCGACCTGACCGGCGCCGGCGTGTGCAAGACCAGCCCGGTGCAGCAGCGCCTCCCGCACCCACTCCGCGAGCCCCTGCACCAGGACCGAGCCCGCCGCATCCACCACCGCGGCGAGGGCGTACTCGTCCCGTGCGAACAGATCCCGAGTCAGTTCGTCCACGCCCGGACCCAGGGTGGCCGCCACCAGCGAGACGCCGTCGGCCCCCGCCAGCAGCCGGGCCAGGCTGCGGGAGCGCCACCCGATCCCCGGCACGCCGGCGCGGACCCCATCCCCCTCCACGGTGACGGCGCAGTAGGCCACACTGGCGGCCGGCGTCGCCGCCTCCCGCGCCAGGGCGAGGCCTCGCTCCACCAGGGCCAGATCACGCTGGGAAAGCCGCGTGCGCCCTTGCCGGTAGCCCAGCAGGCGGAGCACCTCGGGAAGCGGAGCCGCAAGCTCGTCCACGGCCGGGCGCAGAATCGTGTGCTGCAGCTTGCCTACACCCCCGCGCGGGCCGACTGGCGCAGTCCCAGTTCGTCGATGATATCCAGGACCGCCACGACCCGCTTTGCGCTGTTCATCGGGAAGATGTGCACCCCGTGAACGTGGGGCCCGATCTCCCGCAGCAGCTCGGCGACGAGCCGCAGCCCCTCCTCCTCGCCCTTGCCCCGCATCCGCTCCAGGGCCCAGTCGGGAATGACGATGCCCGGCACGGTCCGGTTCAGCCGGTCGGCAAACTCATAGCTCTTCAGCGGCAGGATGCCGTAGAGGATCGGGATCTTCACCCGGCCCGCCAGCTTCGCCTGGAACCGCTCCAGCTGACGGGGGTCGTAAATGGGCTGGGTCTGCGCAAAGTGTGCCCCGGCCTCCACCTTCTGCTCGAGCCGGGAGACCTCGGCCTCCAGGTCCTCCGCCGCCGGATTGCAGGCGCAGCCGATGGCGAAGTCGGTGCCCTGCTCCAGGGCGCCACCCGCGAGCGTCTGCCCCCGGTTCAGCGTGGCCGCCAGCCGGATCAGCCCGATGGTGTCCACCTCGAACACGCCCCGGGCGCCGGGGTGGTCGCCCTGCTCCGGGTTGTCGCCGCGCAGGGCCAGGATGTTGCGGACCCCCAGCCCCGCCGCGCCCAGCAGTTCGGCCTGCAGGCCGATGACGTTGCGGTCCCGGGTGGTCAGGTGGAAGATGGCCTCCACCTGGCCGTCCCGCTGCAGCAGGTGGGCCAGGGTGATGGGGCTCATCCGCACGTTGGCCATCGGGCAGTCCGCCACGTTCACCGCATCGACCCGGTCGCCGAAGCGCCGTACCCGCTCCAATGTCTTCGTGACGCTCGCCCCCTTGGGCGGGTCGATCTCCACCGTGACGCAGAACGCGCCCTGCTGCAGCCTGTGCATCAAGCGGGCCATGGCGCTCCCTCCTTATCTCTTTAGACATAAAGAACCCTTCGAGAACGAAGGGTTCGCAGACAGCCGACTGCTGCGCACGCTTCATCTCTCGGACCTGACGTCCGCTGGACTTGGCACCGTTCTCCAGACCGGAGCGGTTGCCGTGGCATCATGGGGCCAGTCCCTCCGCCACTCTCGATGAATCGAGCGGGTATTGAATTGTTTGGGGACAGTATAGCAACCTCCACTCCCTAGGGCAAGCCCGCCAGGTTCGCGAGGCGCAGGGGATCCACCGGCTCGCCGCCCTGCCACAGCTCAAAGTGCAGGTGCGGGCCCGTCACCTGACCGGTCGCGCCGATGCGCCCCACCTCGTCGCCGCGCTGCAGCCGGTCGCCCTCCTCCACGGCGATCGCCGACAGGTGGGCGTAGACGCTGGCCAGCCCCCCACCGTGGTCCAGCACGACGACCTGCCCGTAAGCCGGGAGCTCTGCTGCGGCGATCACGACGCCGTCGAAGCACGCGACCGCAGCCGCCCCCTCGGGTGCGCCGATGTCGACGCCTGCGTGCAGCCGGAGCCGCTTCAGCAGCGGGTGCAGCCAGAAGCCGTAGTCCGACGTGATCTCGGTGTGCCCGGGAGCCGGCCAGGCGAAAGGAGACTGCGGGGCGGGCGCCGCCGGGTCCTGCCGGTCCCGGATCCAGCGGCCGATCGCCTGCACGTCCCGCCCAGGATCCACCGCCGCGGTCGGCAGCGCACCCCAGACGGTGAGTGGGAGAGCAAGCAACAGGAGCAGCGGAAGCAGCCATCTGCGACTGTACACCAGGGGTATCCTCCATCCAGCTTGATACCCCTACCGTACCGCAGGGACCTTGCTTCCTGTTCACCTATATCTTACGAGTTCCTTAAGGTTACAGAAGCCGGCATACCGCGGCGCCGCAGCCCGCCCCGCATCCCGCGCCAGGCGAACCCGCCGCCGTACGGGCGGGCGCACGCCAGAGACCTGGTATTGCCAATTCCGCCTCGTAACAATATTATGCTGTTATGTCACGCGGGTGCCACCGCCACGAAGGAGGTGCCACGATGAACCGCCGGTACCTGATCCTCTCCCCGATCCTCATCATCGCCGCCTGCCACGTCGCCGCCCGGGTTGCGCTGCGCGCGCTGGGCCCCTGGGGCTGGGCGCCGACGGTCCTGCTCTACTGGGGCCTCCTTGGGGGCGCCATCGCCCTGGGCCGTGAGCCCGGATCCCTGAGACGCTGGACCGCCCCCGCCCGCGGGGCCCGGGGCTGGACGGCGCTGGCCCTGCTCGTCGGCCTCATCCCCCTGCCGATCCTGCTGCAGAACCTGCACCTGCTGGCGGATCCCACCATCCTGGTCGCCTGGCTGCTGTTCGCCCTCATCAACCCGTGGTTCGAGGAGTTCTACTGGCGGGGGCTCCTGCTGGACGCGACCGCCCACTGGCCCGCGTGGGCCGGGGCGGCTTACTCCACTGCGCTCTTCGTGGCGTTTCACCCGCTGGTGGCCGGCGTCTTCTCGGTTGCCAACCGCGACGGGGCGGCCCTGGCCGCCCTCCTGCTCATGGGCGCCGCCTGGGCCGCCGCCTACCGCCGGACCGGGACGCTCCGGTGGGCCCTGGCGTCCCACGTCCTCGTCGACCTGGGCAACCTGGCGGTGCCGGTCTTCCTGGGGCTCTATATCCCTCCGCACCTGGGCTAGCCGGGCCCTGCAAGCCCCGCCGGCGCCCCCATCGGCAGCCGCACCTCGAAAACCGTGCGGTCAGTCTCGTTAATCGCCCGCACGGTGCCGCCATGCAGCGTGACGATGTTCTTCACGATGGCCAGCCCCAGCCCGGCGCCGCCGGTGCGGCCCGAGCGGGAGCGCTCGCCCCGGTAGAAGCTGTCGAAGATGTGCTCCAGCTGGTGCGCCGGAATCGGACTGCCCCGGTTTGCCACGCGCAGGAGCGCCGCCCGCTCGGCCCGGCGCACCTCCAGCTCCAGCTCCACCACCTTGCCCTCCCGCCCGTAGCGGATGGCGTTGGAGATCAGGTTCTCCAACACCCGCACCAGCAGGTCGGGGTCGGCGTGGATCGTCGCCCGCTCCTCCGGCAGCCGGAGCCGGTACTCCATGTCCGCCTCACGCAGCGCGGGCACGAACTCCTCCGCCACCTGCTCCAGCAGCTCCGCCGGGTTGATGGCCACCGGGCGGAGCACGATGCCCCCGTGGCTGGTGCGGGTGAACTCGAAGAGCTGGTCGATCAGCCGCTTGAGCTGCTTGGACTTCTCGTAGGCCATGTCCACGTAGTAGCGCAGCTCCACCTCATCCCGGTAGCGGTCCTCGTCGATGAGCTGCAGGTAGCCCAGCACCGAGGTGAGCGGCGTCCGCAAGTCGTGGGAGACGGCGGTGATGAGCTCGTACCGGGCCTGGTTCGCCTGCCGCTCCCGGACGAGGGAGAGCTTCACCTGTTCCGCCATGGCCGTCAGGTTCTGCCCCAGGATGCCCAGCTCATCAGCGCCCCGGGGCGGCAGCGTTACATCGTACTTGCCCTGCGCGACCTCGTTCGTCGCCCGGCTCAATGCCTCGATGTAGCGGATCATCGGCTGGCTGAGCAGCAGGTACCAGACGAAGAGCAGCACGACGGTGACCGCGAAGATTACCGGCCAGACGCCCACCGTGCTCGCCAGGAAATTCAACATGAAGTTGAGCGGCGGGAGCATGCTGCCCACCGTCGCCGCCATGAAGAGCAGCACGACGGTCGTGCCGACCGCCAGGACGCCGCTGGCCAAAAACGTCAGGACGATCTGCCAGCGAAGGCTCAGGGCGTTTCTAGCTCTCAATCTTGTAGCCAACCCCCCAGACGGTCCGGATGAGGGTGGGATGGCTGGGGTCGTCCTCGACCTTCTCCCGGAGCCGGCGGATGTGGACCATCACCGTGTTGTTGGACTGAAAGTAGCGCTCCTTCCAGACCCGCTCGAAGATCTCCTCCGAGCTGAAGACCCGCCCCGGGTGCGACGCCAGCAGCACCAGGATGTCGTACTCCGTGGGCGTGAGGGCGATCTCGCGCCCGTCTTTCGTAACGGACCGGCCCCGCTGGTCAATGCGAAGGCCGCCGACGGCGATGACCCCCGCCTCCCTGGCCATGGCTGACGCCGGGTTCAGGGCGAGGTACCGCCTGAGCTGCGCCTTCACCCGGGCCGTCAGCTCCAGCGGGTTGAACGGCTTGGTCAGGTAGTCGTCGGCGCCGGTCTTCAGGCCGAGGATCTTGTCCACGTCCTCCGACTTGGCGCTCAGCATCAGGATCGGCACGTTGCGCTCCCGCCGAATCGCCCGGCAGACCTCCAGGCCGTCCATGCCGGGCATCATGATGTCCAGCACCACCAGGTCGGGATCCTCCTCGGCCACGATGCGCAGGGCATCTGCGCCATTGTCGGCCTTGCGCACCCGGTAGCCCTCAGCGAGCAGGTGGATCTCAATCAGGTCGGCAATCGCCTGCTCGTCGTCCACCACCAGAATCAGCGGATCCGCCATCGACCGTCACCCCATCCTGCCTCCAGCCTACCGCCTGGTTCTTACAGCGGGCGCAACGTAAATCTTACGGCTTCCTTAAGATTTTATCCCTGCCCTGCTCCAGCAGCTTCCGGGCGGCCTCGATCGGCTGGTTCTCAACGTAGTAGGCCACCGCGGCCTGCCCGAGGGCGTAGGTGCCCCAGTAGGCCACGCCGGCCGAGATCAGGGAGCCGCCGCCGGGCAGCAGCCACTTGGAGAGCCCCCGGGCCAGCTCGCGCAGGGCGAAGCCCGCGCCCACGTTCACCCCCAGGGCGCCGATGAACTCCAGGGCCGCCTCCCGCGAGAGCCGCCGCCCCGCCAGGTAGGCGATGCCGGTGACCATCAGCACCTGCATGCCCGTGAGGATGGGCATGTCTGCCAGGGGAATCGGCGTCGCCGCCAGGGCGCCGGCCGCCGAGGCGGTGGACTGGATGAGGGCCGCGGCGATCTTGGTCTGGGCCTGCCTGACCCCGGCCACCCGCCCCATGGTGAGCTGCGCCTCGCCGGGCAGGGTCTCCACCAGGTAGGTCACCAGCTCGTCGATCCCCCACCGGCGGTCCACCACCAGCTCGCCGTCCCGGTAGCGCATGTACGCGGAGGTGGCGAAGACCCGGATCGGCCGGTCCAACGCCCGCGCCATCCGCTCCGCCAGCTTCTCCCGGGCCAGCGCGATGTTGGCCTGCTTCTCCGGATCGTCGTACGGAGGCTCCGCCACGTCGGCTGGGGCCAGCAGGTCCACCTGGGTCAGCACGCCGATCACCGGCGGCTCGAACCCGTGCCGCCGGGAGATGGCCCCCCGCAGGGCGGCCACCCGCTCCAGGTCCTCGTTGATCCATACGTCGACGTCGGCCGCCTTGATCAGGAAGAGGATCGCGTCGGGGCAGCGGTCGCGCACCGCCTTCAGGTTCTCGGCCACCGCGTCTTCCTCGGTGGCGCCCTCCGGGCGTTCCCCCTCGCCCAGGCCGCGGGTGTCCAGCACCTCCAGCGACCCGTTCGGCCCCTCGTACTGGTACCAGGTGCCCGCCGTCGTGGTGGAGAGGACCGCACCGGTCTCGGCCAGGGGCTCGCCGAAGACGGCGTTGACCAGGCTGGACTTGCCCGAGCCCCGCCTGCCCACAAGGGCAATCCGGGGCGCTCTGGCATTGACGATGTATTGCTCAATGATGGCCAGTTCCGCCTCCAGGCTGTTCAGCACGGCCCGGGGCACGTGGCTGCGGATGAACTGCAGCACTTCTTTCAGTCGTTCGCGGTCGATCTGGTCCATCGGGGGCCTCCTTCTGCGACGGAATCTGTGTCGTCCCCGAAATTTCTGGGTTGAAACCCACGATCCCTGCCCGGATGCGGAAAGCCCGCCCGCAGCTGCACATGAAACGCATGCGAAACGCCCGGCCACAGCTGCACGTGGACGGTATGCGGAACGCCCGGCCCGCGACTGTACGCGGACCGGGCGCAGAGACGGCCCGAGCGGCAGCGCATGCAGGGGCGACGCGTGCCGGGACTGCGCTACTCGGCAAACCCCAGCAGCGCGTCGATCTCCTTCAGGTCCTCCTCCGGCAGCTTCACGCCGGCGGCCTTCACGTTCTCCACCACCTGCTCCGGGCGGCTGGCGCCGATCAGGGCCGAGGTCACCTCGGGCCGGCGCAGCACCCAGGCCAGGGCCAGCTGCGCCATGGTCAGCCCGTTCCGCTCGGCGATGGGTCGAAGCTGCTGGATGCGCTCCAGCAGTTCATTGTCCGAGAGGTAGCGGCGCTGCATGCCCTTGCCGAGTTCGGGATCGGCGCCCCGGCTGCCCTCAGGCAGCGGCATGCCCGGCTTGTACTTGCCGGTCAGCACGCCCTGGGCCAGGGGGGAGTACACGACCTGCCCGATGCCCTCCCGGGCGCAGATCGGCATGATCTCCTTCTCGATGCTCCGGTCCAGCATGTTGTACAGCGGCTGGCTCACCACCGGACGCCGCAGGTTCCGCTTGTCCACGATGGCGGCCGCGCGCTCGATCTGGGCCGCCGACCACATCGAGAAGCCGTAGTAGAGGATCTTCCCCTGGGCCACCAGGTCGTCAAAGGCCCGCAGGGTCTCCTCCAGGTCGGTGTCCGGATCGAAACGGTGTGCATAGTATATGTCGATATAGTCCAGCTTCATCGCCTTCAGGCTCATCTCGACCCGCTCGATGAGATGCTTGCGGGAGAGCCCCTGGTCGTAAGTGGAAGGGCCGACCTTCCAGAACACCTTGGAGGTCACGGTGTAGGTATGACGCGGAAATTCGCGGAGGGCCTCGCCCACGACCTCCTCGGCCTGGTGCGGCTCTGCTCCGTAGACCACGGCGCAGTCGAAGTGGTTGATGCCATGCTCGTAAGCTGTTCGGATGCAGGCCTTGGCGGCCTCCGCCTCCACCCGGGTGCCGTAGGTCAGCCAGCTGCCCAGGGAGATCTCGCTCAGCTTCAGGCCGCTCGATCCCAGTCGGCGGTACTCCATAGCTCGCACCACACCTTTCCCGTGGGATTTGTTTACAGGGCCATGCTCAGTATAACACAAGCCGGCCTATTCAATCTCCGGATCAGACGCGCATTTGGCCGGCCCTGGCTTGACGTTTTTCTCTTTATATCTTCAATATTGTTTAAGAGGGGTGAACGCGCGGCGGCACACCGGGGGGGACAAGCAGTTGCGAAGGATGGGTGATGTATGAGCAAGAGCAACCCTTGGCAGATCGGTCGGCGCATCGCCGCCCTGCGGGCGGCGCACGGCGACTCGCTGCGTCAGGCCGCTGCCCGCACCGGCGTCAGCCACACGACCATCGGCCGGCTGGAATCCGGGCAAGCCAGCGCCAGCCTGAACTCAACCCTGCGCAAGATCGCGGACGGGTACGGTGTCACCGTGGAGTACCTGCTCACCGGCCGCGACCCGCACCGCGAGTTCGAGGGGGCCCTGCGCAGGCTTCCGCCCGAAGATCGGGGCCGCCTCTACTTCGCCTCACCGCTCACCCGCCTTCGCCTGGTGCTCCAATTTCTGATGTCCGAGTACCCCGCGGAGTTCCCCCCGGAAACCCTGGCCGACCGGCTCTCGCTCTCCGTCGAGGAGCTGCGCCGGCTGGCGGGCCCGGGCGACCTGGCGCTGACCGATGACCAGGTGGCGGCCATGGCCGAGCGGCTGGAGCAGCTCACCGCCATCCCCGCCCACTGGTTCATGGCCGGCTACGTCGGTCAGCTGACGGCCAGCATCCCGCCGGCGCGCCTGGCCGCCTACGCCCGGATCATCGAAAAGGCCGCCGCCGCCGGCATCCGGCCCGACGTGCTGGAGATGGCCATCGACCTGCTCATCCTGCAGCACGGCGAGCTGGCGGCAGAGGGCCCGGCCGCCGCCAAACGTGACGGCTGAGGTGCGCAGAGGCCCCCGCATCCAAACACCACGGCTGAGGGGCGGACAGGCCCCCGCATCCAAACACCACGGCTGAGGGGCGGACAGACCGCCCGCATTCAAACGGAACATCTGCAGAACGGTGCGCCGCCCCAGTGCGGCGCATCAGCGCGCCAGCACGGCGGCAAAGCGCTCACGGGCCTCGGCGAAGACCGGCCGGTCCACGTCCATCCCCCGCCGGGGCGCGCCGGCGGGCTCCCGGGCCTTCTGCCGCTCCATCGCCGCGAGCAGCCGCTGGCCGCTCTCGGCCAGCAGGACCGCGGCCTCGCGATCGCCGGCCCCTTCGGCCGCGTCCATATAGGTGAGGTGAGCAGCGATCGCCTCAGCGTACGCCTCCGCCTCCCACGGCCAGAGCCGCACGTATTCGGCCCACGCCGCGGCCGCCTCGGCCCACCGTCCCTGCTTCCCCAGCTCCAGCGCGGCCAGCTGCGCGTACCAGGGCTCGTTGGGACCGAGCTCACGGGCCCGTGCCAGCGCGGCGAGCGCCTCGTGGCCCCGGCCCAGCTGCGAGAGGGCCGCTCCCCGCCAGGCGTGAGCCGCGTCATTCCACGGCGTGAGGGCAGCGGCCGCGCCCGCGTGCCGAAGGGCCGCCCCCGGCGCCCCCTGCCGGAGGCTGCGGGCAGCCAGCTCCGTCAGCCCGTCGCCGGTCCCCAGCAGGACCGCCCCGGCCAGGACAATGCCCGCCAGAAACACGGTCAGCGCCCGGGGCCAGGGAAGCCGGGGTTGCGCCCGCTGCCCACCGGACGGTTGGCCTGCCTGGCCCGGCGGGATGCCCTGCAGTCCCGTCCCCCCGGACGGATCGCCCGCAAGACCGAAGCCGAACCACAGCGGGAAGGCAAAGAGGGCGTAGCTCAGATCCCAGTCCACCAGCGCGTGTACGACCAGCGCCCCCAGGCCCCCGTGCAGAGCGGTTTGCGCCCAGCTCCAGCGCCGGGCGAAGCGCAGTCCCAGGAGAAAGCGCGCCGCGAGCAGCGCAAAGCCCGCCGCGCCGGCCCAGCCGAAAGAGAGTGCGATGTCCAGCAGGGCCGAGTGGACCTCGGCCGAGTAGTAACCGTAGCTGGCCGCCTGCAGGTGCAGGGCCGCCCACGCCCGGTAGCCCGCGCCCCAGGGCAGGTCCGCGGCCAGCGAGAGGCCGTCCCGCAGAAACGCCATCCGCTCGGCCGACGACGTGTCGGTCAGCGGCACGGTGGAGGCGCGGCCCCAGAGCCAGCCCCAGCCGGGGGCGGTCAGCAGGGCCGCCGCAACGGCCACCGCGAATCCCCGGCGCACGGCCCGCACATGTTGAAACTGTTCGCTCACAAGGACCGTCAATAGGGCGGGCAGAACCACGAGCCACAATCGGACTGCGTCGTGCGCCTCCACCGCCGGGACCGCCCAGACCGTTGCCGCCAGCGCCGCGCCAAGCACCCGTCCGGTCCGGGGCAGCGAGGCGAGCACAAGCGGCCGGGCCGCCCACCAGAGGAAGGCGGCCAGCAGCAGCGCGGCCAGCCAGACTCCCCGGGACCCCGAAAGCAGCAGCCCCAGGCCACATCCCAGGGCAAGCGCCGCGGCCCAGGTGCGGCCGGCGGCCAGATCGGGCAGCGATCCGGCCAGCCCCAGCAGCCCCAGCATGCCCACGGCGATGGGATATCCCAGGAACGAGGCCAGCCGGCCCGAGTGGTGCGGCGGGGTGAAGGAGATGAGCAGCAGGCCGCCGAAAGCCATGAGGGCGCCTGTCACCGCCCAGAAGCGGCTGAGCGCCGCCTCGGCTTCACCGGGCCGGCGCATCCGGCAGGCCCGGCCGGCCACCAGCGCGAGGATCCAGCCCAGGGCCACGACGGGCCCGTGCGCCGCGGCCCCGGCGGCCGCCGGGCGCGCGAGGCTGCCGGCGGCCCCGGCCAGCATCAGCAGCAGGGCCGCCCACTCGGTCCGCTCCAGCGCGACGGCCGGGGCAGCCAGGGCGAACAGCGCAGCCAGGGCCGCGGCCAGCATCTGCTGGCCGGGGGCGTAGAGGCCGTCCCAGAACGCGCCCGCCCCCAGGCCGATCAGAACGACCAACCCAAGAACGTCTCTTCTCACCATGCATTCTCCATTCGCCGCGGCGGCCCGCAACGCCTACGGCTCTACAAGAAACGGAGGGAGCGGTTTTGTACCAGCACGCTCATCGCCCCGAACCGCCCGCGCCCCGGAGCCTGCCTCGGTGGGCGGTGTGGGCCTTCGCGCCGGCCGCGCTGGCGCTGGGGCTGGTCGTCGGGGTCGCTGCCTCCGCCTACGGGCCGTGGGCCGCCCCCGCTGAGGAGATCGTGGTCCCCGCCCCACCGGAGCAGGAGCCCTCGGCGCCCGCCGACGCCCCGTCGCCGCCGTCCCCCTGGCAGGGTCCGGGCCCGGGCGACCCGTCCGATCCGGACGCGTCAACCGCCGCCGAAACCGCGGTCCTGCTGCCGCCTCCGGTGGACGACGCCACCTACACGGTGCCCGCCCCTTCAGCGGCCGGCCCGGCGGTGGCGGAGGTCAGGACCCTGGTCGAGGCCCGCACGGTGCTGGCGAGCGAGTTCAACACGTTCACGGCCGGCGGGCGCGAGTGGTTTCACGTGGACTATCAGCTGGCCCGCGACATCAACTACGACACCATGCTGGTGGGCATCATCAAGATCGCCGAGTACAACAACTGGCTCACCGCGGCGCAGGACTACGAGGACGAGCTGACCCGCTGGCTCACCGCCGCAGCCCGGCGGGTGCGCGACGCCGCTGCCAGCGAGGGCTTCAAGCTGAGCTGGGCGCTGTTCGAGGTGGTGCCGGACAGGCCGTTCGGCTTCCTGGCCAGCGAGGTGACCCCGCTGCCCCGTGGGGAGGGCTACCTGGTCACCCGGCCGCTGGCCGCCGTCTCGGACTTCGCCGGCCCCAGCGTCACCATCGCCGCGTTCGTCGGCACCGGGACCGGCCCGGTCACGAACCCGAGCCCCGCCATGGTCTATGGCCCCGTGCTGCGGTTCGATCCCACCGACCTGTACCGTCCCCCGATGGCCCCGTCCCGCTGAGGCGGAGCTGCCCCGACCACAACGCCCCGGCACCCGGCAACCCGGGTCCGGGGCGTTCGACTTCCCGTCGGCCGCAGGTGCGCCGACGCCGCGTGCGAACCTGCCGTCGCACCCTCCTCGTCCTAAGCATAGGGGCAGGGCACCGCCCCCCGCTTCCGGCAGGACCGGGCGGCCACAGCTGCAAGAGTACCCGCAACGAAGCGGCGAGGTGAAGCAAGAAAGATGACTAGGGATCAGAAGGGGGAGCAGTCTCCCGCGCAGGAGCGGGCGCGCCGCTTCCGCGTGGTGCGCCGCGTGCCGCGAAAGCGCATCGAGACGTGGTCGGAGCGGGAGCTCCGGGAACTGGAGGAGATGGGGGACGACGCCGACCGGGGCACGCCTGAACAGGACGCGGCGCTGCGCTCCGGCTGTATGTCCATGGTCTGGGTGGTGGGCTTCTTTTTTGTGGTGATGATCTTCTCCATCATCGCGACGATGATGATGCGCTGACGGACGCCCGCCAGCGCTCCAGGGAGGGGTTTCGTGCGAGGGGGACGGCGCGCGCAGCACATTCTTCTGTTCACACTGTTCCAGGTGATGCTGGGCTTCGGCATCATGGTCCCGATTCTGCCCTTCTTCGCGCGGGACCTGGGCGCCAGCTCCGTGCACATGGGGCTGCTGGTCACGGTGTGGGCAGGGGCCCAGTTCCTGTTTGCGCCGCTGTGGGGCACGCTCAGCGACCGGATCGGGCGGCGGCCCGTCCTGCTTTTGGGCCTCTTGGGCAACGCCCTGCACTTCGGCATGATCGCGCTCGCGCAGAACATCTGGCTGGCCCTGGGGGCCCGCTTTCTGGGCGGGGTGCTGTCAGCGGCCACCATCCCCACTGCCCAGGCGTACATCGCCGACACCACCCCCGCCGAGGAGCGGACCGGGCGCATGGCGCTGGTGGGCGTGGCCATCAACCTGGGGTTCATCGGCGGCCCCACGGCCGGCGGCATGCTGGCCGCGGCCGGTCTGAACTACCGGGAGGCGATTCTGGTGGCGGCGGCGGTGGCCGGCTTCAACTGGATCGTCGCACTCCTGGCGCTGCCCGAGCCGCCGCACCGCAGCCGCCGCGAGGGCCGCGAAAAGGGCTTTTCGGGCGTCCAGGCCGTGCGCATGGCCCTGGGCGGCCCCCACGCGCTGCTCTTCCTGCTGGCCTTCGCCGGCACGTTCGGCGGCTCCACCATGTTCTCGATGCTCGGCTACTTCCTGATGGACCGGCTCGGGGTCGACTCCGAGGCGGTCACCTCGCTGGCGTTCACCGTCCAGGGCCTCGCCGGCATCCTCTTTCAGGGGCTGCTGGTGAACTGGGCCAGCCGGCGCTTCGGCGATGAGCGGCCGGTGCGGTGGGCGCTCATCGCCGGCATGGCGGGCATGGCCGCCTTCATCGTGGCCCGCTCGCTGGGCGCCGTCTTCCTGGGCATGATCCTGATCACCCTGGCGATCTCGTTGATCCGCCCGTTGATCACGGCGCTCCTCTCCCGGCGCACCCGCATGGAGCAGGGCATCACCATGGGCATCCAGAGCGCGTTTGACGCCCTGGGGCGCACCGTCGCCCCGGCGTGGGCGGGCCTGGTCTACCTGTGGCAGGACTGGGCCCCCTTCGCCTCGGCCCTGGCGGTCTACCTGCTGTTCTACCTCTGGACCCGCCGGGCCTGGGGCGAGCCATCGCCGCACCCCAGCGCGGAGACGGCGTAACCGCGCGGCGGGCGGCTCCCAGCCCTCACAGGCAGGAGCCGCCCGCTGTCTCGTTTCTGCTTCAGTTGGAAGCGATGACCTCGTGGTCCACGTGCCGGGCGCCCTTGACCGCGCTGACCAGGTTGATGGCCACCCGCGCCCCGTCGCCGGCGGTGATGATGGTGTGCACGCTGACGCCGGCGCAGGTGCCGGCGGCCCAGAGGCCCTCGACCCTGGTCCGGCCCTCCCGGTCCACGGCGACGACCTCCTTGATGCGGGGCTCCGGCCCCTCGACGATCTCCGCCCCCGCCTGCCGGGCCAGCTCGCAGTTGGCGCCCAGGCAGAGGATCACCTGACGGGCCTCATAGGTCTCCCCGCCCTCGGTCTCCAGGCGGAACCCCTCGCCCTCGCGGCGGACGGCCGTCACCTTGGCCTTCACCAGGTTGGCCCCGGCGGTCTGGGCCTGCTGCTTGCCCAGGTCCACCAGATCGGGGCCCGACACCCCATCGGGGAAGCCCAGGTGGTTGGGAATCCAGGCACGGCGGGTCATGGACTGGTCGGCATCCAGGAGCAGCGTCTGCAGCCCGGCCCGGGCGGTGAACGTCGCAGCGCTCGCACCGGCGGGCCCTCCACCCACAATCGCGACATCGTACACTTCTGCATCCTCCTTTAGACCAATGTTCCATTTGTATGGACGATCATCGCCCCGCGATGGGAGCGGTTCAACCGACCAAAAGTTCGCCCGCCGTTGCCCGGCCACGAACCCCGCATCACCTGGACTTGCGGGGAAGCGGCTTCTCCATCTGATAGCGGGTGGTCTCGTAGCCCAGCGACCTGTAGAGCGACAGCGCGGCCTGGTTGGTGGCGGTCACCATGAGCATCACGGACTGGCACCCGCAGGACCGCAGGTGCTCCTCGCCGGCCTCCATCAACTGGCGGCCGACGCCCCGGCCCCGCGCCCGGGGGTGCACGTAAATGGCGCTCACCTCGCCCCGGCGGCGCCGGCTGAACTCCTGCTCCATGACCAGCCAGATGAAGCCGCACACACCGAGGCTGTCCTCGGCCACCAGCACCTTCTGGGAAGGGTCGCGGACCGCCGCCCGCAGCTGGCTGCGCCTGCGGGCCATGAACTCGACGTCCACGACGAACCCGGGGAAGTTCGTCTCGTAGAGTTCGGGCATGAAGGAGAGGAGCGCTCCGGTGTCCGTCACGTAGTCGAACGGGCGGATGCGGACCGCTGCCCCTTCGCTACCCTTCGCGGGGTTTGGTTCCCACATGAATCGCCACCGTCCCCAGCATCAGGAGCTGGTAATCCGTTTCCACGAAGCCGGCCTCCCGGAAGAGATCCTCCAGCTGGTCCGGGAAGGGGTAGTTGTCCAGCGACCGGGAGAGGTAGGTGTACGGGCGCATTTTGGCCTGGCGGCCCGCCTTCACCACGAACCAGTCGATGAGGGGCAGGAACGTCTTCCAGTACACAAAGAAGCCGAAGCGGATGACCCGGCTGAAGGGCTTGGCGGCCTCCAGGCAGATGAAGCGGCCGCCGGGCTTCAGGACGCGGTGGATCTCCGCCAGGGTCCGGGGAATCGATGCGACGTTGCGCATCGCCCAGCCCATGGTCACCCCGTCGAAGGTGTTGTCGGGAAACGGCAGGTCCATGGCGTTGCCGAGCTGCAGGGTGATGATGTCTTTATACGGCGAGGCCGCCACCCGGCGCCGGCCCACCTCCAGCATCCCCTCGGAGATGTCCACCCCGACGACCTTGCCGTCGGGGGCAACCTGCGCGGCGTCAAGCAGGGTCAGATCGCCGGTGCCGCAGGCCACGTCCAGGATGGTGTCGCCGGGCCGGAACTGGGTGTGGCCGACGAACTCCCGGTGCCACCGCTCCCACTGGCCGGCCGACATCACCTGGTTCATCGCGTCGTAGTTCTCCGCGATCTTGTCGAAGAGCTCGCGGACGTATTGCTCCTTCTCCTCCGGGGCCGGAGGCTGGTAGCCTGGGGCCATCAAAACGCCTCCTCAACTTGTGTACGTGGAACCTGTCTGCATCAACCTATCTGCATCAACGGTGCGGCTGCGCACCGCCGTTAGCGAACACCACTGCTGCTGCGGCTGCACAGCAGCAGGCGAACATCACCCCTGTTGCGGCTGCACAGCCGTAGGCGAACATTGCCGCCGTTGCGGCCGCACATCAGCAGGTGAACATTACCGCTGCTTCTCCGCCCACGGGCAGAGGAGTCGCTCCGCGACATCCAGCAGCACGTAGAAGCCAAAACCCATCAGCGCCATCGCCATGACGCCGGCGAACATCTTACCGTACGCGTGCATCGACCAGGTATCCCACACGAACGAACCCAGCCCCACCCGGGTGGCGTAGGTCTCGGCGAAGAACAGGACGGCCACGGCCGTGCCCGTGCTCAACCGGAGAGCGGTGAAGATCGCGGGCAGCGCGGCCGGCAGGATGACGTGCCGGTAGATCTGCCACTCGCTGCCGCCCAGCGACTGCACCGAGCGGATCAGCCCGCGCGGGACGTTGGCGGCGGCATCCTTCACCGTCACGAGGATCTGGAAGAAGATCACCAGCGTGATCAGGAAGATCTTCGATGTATCACCGATCCCCAGCACGACCATGATCACCGGCAGGAAGACCACCTTGGGCACCGGATAGGTCAGGTAGAGCAGCACCGACCCGATGGGGCCGCCCGCGCGGCCCAGATAGAGCCCAAGCGGCACCCCGACGGCCAGGGAGATCAGGGTTGAGGCGGCCACGCGGTAGGCCGAGATGAGGAAGTGCTCCACCAGCTCCCCGCCGGGCCCGACCCCCTTGATGAAGGCGCTGAGCGCCGCTCCCAGCCTGGGGAAGGCGGCGATGTCGAGCCAGATGGCCAGACCCTCCCACAGCAGGGCGAGGATCGCCAGGGAGATGGCGTAGTGATACCAGCGGTACTTAGGCACCGCCGTTCACCCCCTTCTCCAGGGCGTCGCGCACCTGGTTGACCATGCTGTGGAAGGCGGCGGCCCGCCGGTCGCCCACAGCGGGGTTTTCGAACAGGCCGACAACGCGCCCGGGGCGGGGCGAAAGCACCATGATCTGCTGGCCCAGGTAGACCGCCTCGGTGATGGAGTGGGTGACGAGCACCAGGCTGGTCTTCCGCTTGCGCCAGATAGCCAGCAGCAGGTCCTGCATCTCCTCCCGCGTGAGGGCGTCCAGCGCGGAGAAGGGCTCGTCCATGAGCAGGAGGTCGGGCCCCAGCGCCAGCGAGCGGGCGATGGCCACCCGCTGCTGCTGGCCGCCCGAGAGCTGGTGCGGCCAGCGGCTGGCCAGGTCGGCGATGCCCACCTCCCGCAGGGCCTGGTCCGCCCCGTCCGGCGGCAGCCGGCGGATGCGCAGGCCCAGCGCGGCGTTCTCACGAACGGTTTTCCAGGGAAGCAGCCCATAATCCTGCAGGATCAGCGCAGTTCCCGGGCGGCGGGGCTGTACCGGCGCCCCGTCCACCAGGAGCTCCCCGCCGGTGATGGGCATGAGCCCGGCGATGAGCCCCAGCAGAGTGGTCTTGCCGCAGCCGGAGGGCCCTACCACCGCCAGTGTTTCTCCCTGAGGCAGGTCAAAGGAGACGTCGCGTAACGCGACCGTCTCCCCATAAGCATAACTCACGTTGCGTGCTTTGATCATATTTGGCTCCTCCAACCGGGCGTCGGTGTCGCACACCGCGCCCGGCTCTCCTCGACGTTCCGTGCCTCCGCCCGGGGGTCGCCGGCACACGCCGTCCGGTGCTCCTGTAGGCGCCTCCACACAGGCGTCGCCCGCTCACATTCACGTCTGGAGGCTATGTCCGTCGTGCAGGGCGTTACTGCCCCTGAGGATAGAGCGTGGTGTTGACGATCTCCTCGTACGACACCGGCTTGGAGATGAACCCCTTCTCCAGCAGCCAGTCCACGACGTCCTCGACCTCAGCCCGGCCCGGAGCCTGTGCGGGCGAGAAGGTGATCACCTTCCAGGAGTCCTTGATCTCGGGCGGCAGGTTGGCCTCGGTGGCCAGCAGCTCCTTGTACGCCTCGGGATCCTCCTTGATGTCGATCACCGCCATGTTGTAGGCCACGAAAAAGCGCTTGATCGCGTCGGCCTTCTCCCGCACCGCGTCCTCCCGGAACACGATGACGGACTGCGAGTAGTTCCGCTTGGCCTCGGCGTCGTTCAGCACCACGGTGCCGCCCTTGGCCACCGCCAGGGAGAGCAGCGGTTCGGGAAGAGTGGCTGCCTTGATGGTGCCGTTGATCAGGTTTTCAAACCGCAGCGGGATCTGCGGGATGGAAATGGTCTTGATCTCCTCCGGGGCGAAGCCGTTCTCCAGCAGCAGCTTCTCGGTGACGTAGTGGATGATGGTGTTGGTCGCGATCGCGATCTCGACATCCTTCAGCTGCTCGGCCTTGGTGATGCCCGATCCGGGGGCGGAGATGATGGCGAACGGCCCCTCCTCGATGGTGGCCCCCAGGTTGATGGAGGTGATCTGCACCGGCGTGCCGTTGTCGTGCAGGGTCACGGCGCCCATGATGTCGGTGAGCGTGCCGTCGATCTGCCCGCTGGCCAGGGCGGCGTCACGCTCGGTGGCCGACTTGAACCGGACCAGTTCGACCTCGACGCCCTGCTGCCGGTAGTAGTCCTTGCTCTGAGCTACCCAGAAGGGCAGGCCGTCGATCGTCGGGATCTGCCCGATCTTCAGCGTGGCCACGGGCTCCGGCGCGGACGGCGTGGCAGGTTCTTTCTGGTATGCATCCTGCGGTCTCCCGCCGCAGCCCGCCAGTAGACCGATGGTGAGCACTGCGGCCAGAACCCGCACGAGGTTGGTTTTCATAGAGCTGTCGTCCTCCAATCGCCGCTGTAGGCAGTCTATCTTTGGATCCCTCAATATGGCTATAGCCAAAATCCTTACCCAATGTAGCAATGGGCTATACACGTGTCAACAAACGGCCCAGACGGTGTCCGAATCCGGACAGGCCTTTGCCGTGTAGACCCCTCTTGCTTCGTCTAGGCTTGGGCGGCGGCACATGCCTGGGCCCGACACACGCCTGGGTGTGCACTGCTCACCGAGAGGACCGCTTGCCAAGCCGCTCCGCCCACCGGCGATACTTTGCCGCTTCGGCCTCAATGGCATCCACCAGGTGCCTCTGATCGTCCAGATGGGCTCTGAGCGGGACGTTGTGTCGCCGCAGCAGGGCGGCGATGCTCTCAATACTCAGGTCGGCGGCTGTAACCTCAATATGGGCGATTCCGCGGGTCTGGCTGAACCGCCGCTTGACTTCGTCGCGCATCTGCTGCTCCCGCAAGTCCTTTTCCGACGGGTACCGCTCCGTGGTCCGATAGTGCTGCGGCCCCTGGAATTCCAAGGCCACTCGGGAGGCGGGAAGGAGCAGGTCGTAATGCAGCCGGCCACCCGTGAAGGGATTGACAAGCCCGAGCAACTCCCCGTGCTCAATCAGCAGTTCGTCTACCACCAGTGTGGCCACGATGCACTTCAGGATGTACTGGCCAACCGAGTACCGTTCCTTACTCCTGGCGATGCGCAAGCCCTCATAGAAATCCTGGACGTCTGCGTGGCGGTTTTCCTCGACGATGTTCAGGGTCTCGAACTTGAATACTTTCCTGGGACCGGATCGACGCACCTCTCCCACCAGCCATCCGCACTGGATCAGGCACTGAATGTACTTGGTCAGGCTCTTTCTGGAGCACCTCATCACTTGCTGGATCTTGGGGTAATCGAACTCGCCCAGCTCCCGAATTTGAACCCAAAGCCACTTGGCGCCATGGGGAACACGCCGGTCCAAGACCAGGTCCACCGGGATCGTAAAGGCGCGGGTGCCACGCCAAGAAGCGTGGCACTCGAACTCTCTGACTCCCAGGGGGTCGAACTGGATCCAACGGAGTTCATCCAGGTTGATCATGTGCTGCTTCAGGCGGTATTGCGGCATGCCGGTCGCTCGTCGCAGTTCCGCCCAGGTCAGGCGCGGCTGATGTTTCCTGATCGCTCTCAGGTAGCACCATAGCATCCTGGCGCTGTCCGTCAACTCTTTGTCATTCAGGAGTTGGAAGGGCACGGCCACCTCAGTGAGCCTCACCATCCATCACCTCACCGGGGTCTGTTTTCCTGTTCCTCCCAGTTCGCTCCGCTTCGATGAAATCCTGTTTGGCCCGGTTCCCGGACACCAGCTGCCGTCCCACTCGGCCGCCCAGCCCCAACGTCATCGCCTGTCCATCCGCCCCCACCCGCCGGCGTAGTCCCCATCGTCGTCGCCTGCCCATCCACCCACGCCCACCGGTGCTGCCCCAACACCACCGGCGCCACTGGAAAGAATGTGCATTTTCCTCAACTCCCCGCACCGCAAGCATTTCCGAGCGCGCGACCGCTGCACCCCCTCTGCCGCAAGGACTTCACGAAAGTGCACATTGTTACCAACGCCTGGGCCACGGGGCATCCCCCAGGGTCATGGCCAGCCCTGCACCCCCACCCATCGACGCGTCCCCATCGTCGTCGCCTGCCCATCCACCCACGCCCACCGGTGCTGCCCCAACACCACCGGCGCCACTGGAAAGAATGTGCACTTCCCTCAAGTCCCCGCATCGCAAGCATTTCCGAGTGCGCGACCGCTGCACCCCCTCTGCCGCAAGGACTTCACGAAAGTGCACATTGTTACCAACGCCTTGGACCCGGGGCATCCCCCCAGGTCAGCGCCGGCCCTACACCCCCGCCCCGCGGCGCCGCCCCCGGCAGCGCCGGGGGCCCGAAGCAGTTCCCCAACGTGCCCCCGCCCACCGGACCCAGATCGCCCTAACAAGGGCCCCGCCGTCCCGGCAGGGGCGGCGGGGGTAAGATTCACTCACTGCACCGGCGTGCGCATGATGCTGGCGAAGTGCTCGACTCCCGCCCGAATCACCCGCAGCGCACGGCTGAACACCGGCTTGAACGCATCAGGGGGATCGAAAAGCATCTCCACCGAGGCCCAGACATTATCGGCCACCGGGTAAACCTTCACCACCTTGATCTCGGCGTTCACCCGGCAGGCAGCGACCAGCGCCCGCTGCCTCTCCTCATCGCTCTCGATCTTCCAGAAGTTAGGCAGACTCAGCCGGAAGTACTCGTCGTCATCTTCGGAGGGGAAGAGCACATATGACATTCCCTCGACCTTGAACACAATGTCACCGTCGGCGTCGTAGCGGGGTACGTAACCCTCTTCCTTCAAGAACTCGTAATACATCTGCGCCTTGTTCAACAGGATACCTCCTCGGGGCTCTGCGGGCTCGACCTTGTGTTACAGGTCTGCCCTTCGACCCCCGAGGAGGTATCTCCTGCCAGAACGATCAATGACAGCAGCTGCCGTCGCCCTCCAGCCCTTCATCCGTCAGCTTCAGGGTGCCCGCCAGGTAGTCCTGCAGAACCTGACTGGCCTCACCCGTGCAGCCGGCGATGAACTCCACGCCGTGCTGCTGCAACAGCTGGCGGGCGTGCTGGGGTATGCCCCAGGCCAGAACCATCTTCACGCCCTGGTTGGCGAGAAAGACGGGCGGCGGACCGCCGGGGCCGTGACCCGGATTCGCCACCTCTTCCGTGCGGACGACCTTTCCATCCTCCACGTCTGCGATGAGGTAGCTCTTGCAGTGGCCCACGTGCGGCGCGACGTTTCCGTCAGCCAGCGGAATGGCAATACGCATAAACTCGTCCTCCTTGCCGATAGTGTGTCGGGTGTGACCTGACTTCCTTCCACCCCTGCGAAGGTGGATCCCCGGTAATTTTACCCGATCCTCGTTCCAACAGAGGTGACGCAGGTCACCATACAGCCGTTCACCCCGCATGGGGTGCAGCCACCGACACCCCGGCCGCCGCCAGCTCCTCCCTGATCCGGCGCAGCAGCAGAACCGCTTTCGGGTGATCGCCGTGCACACAGATCGTGCCGGCGGGCACCGGCACAGCCTCGCCCGTGTGCGCCGTCACCGTGCGGGCACACGCGAGCTGGCGGGCCTGGGCGGCGGCCACCTCCGGATCAAACAGCACCGACCCCGGGTGCGACCGCGGCAGCAGCGTCCCGTCCGCTGCGTAACCCCGGTCCGCGAAGCCCTCCCGCACGACGCGCAGCCCGGCCTCAAGGCCCGCCCGCTCCAGGGCCGAGCCCGGCGGGGCGTAGAGCGCCAGCGACCGGTCGAAGGCCGCCACCGCCCCCGCAATGGCCCCCGCCGTTGCGGGGTCCGACGCAGCCGTATTGTACAGGGCCCCGTGCGGCTTCACGTGCCGCAGCTGAACCCCCTCCGCCCGGCAGAAGGCAGCGAGCGCCCCGATCTGATAGAGCACGTCAGCAAAGACCTCGTCGGGGGCGCAGACCAACGGCCGCCGGCCAAAGCCCGCCAGGTCCCGGTACCCGGGGTGCGCCCCGACCGCCACCCCGTGCTTGCGGGCCAGCCGCACCGTGCGCCGCATCACCTGCGGGTCGCCCCCGTGAAAACCACAGGCGATGTTGGCCGACGTGATCAGGGGCATGATCTCCTCATCCGCCCCCAGCCTGTACACCCCAAAGGATTCCCCCATGTCACAGTTCAGGTCGATCTGCCTGACCGACCCACGGGTCTCGCCCACGCCGCCGCCCCTCCCCACATTACAGCCCGGGCCGCAACCGCCGCCCGGCGGGAACAGTCACCGGACCGCAATCTCCATCCGGCTAGAACCACCGCCGGGCCAGAACCGCGCCCAGCCGCAACCGCCACTCAGCCGCAACCGCCACTCAGCCAGAACCGCCGCCGCGGCAACAGGCGGGCCATCACAGATCCCGGTCAAACCCCTTGAACCAGGTCCCCTGCGACTGCAGGGTGCCGATGTCACCCTCGGCCAGGAGGCCGTACTGATCGCCCCTCACCGAGAACTCCTCCCGGCTGCCGTCATCGAACTCGAAAGTGACGAAGTACGCCGTGTGCACCGAGCTGTGGTGGTGGTCGCCGTGGTGATGATGGTGCGTGGAATGGCGCATGCGCTTTGCGACTACCCGCGCACGCCGGGTGAGGAGCGGTTGTTGGACGTTGGTTACCGCCCTGTAGATGATGGAGCCGAAAACGAAGATAACGCCGCCGATCACGATAATGGGCACGATCGTAAACAATACGTTGAACAGTCCGCCGCCAAATGGCCCGAAGACGGGATCACTGTACACCTGCGGAACCCCCCTTCCCCTGCATCGTGTCTCCGGCATGCAAGACGCGGATGTGCACGCCGGAAGTTCACCCCCGCCTGCACAGCCCCGCCGCAGCCCCCCTACTTCAGCGCCTCCTGCGTCGTAAACGTACGGTTCAGCGCCAGGGCCCCCAGCACCTCCTGGTCCCCGGGCGCCAGGCTCCCAGTCACCATGCGTGCGAGCAGTTCCCCCAGGCCGGGGCTGAGCATGAAGCCCTGGCCGCACATCCCCACGGCGTGGAGCAGCCCCTCCACCTCCGGCGCCCAGTCCACGATGGGGGAGCCGTCCGGCGTCATCGGGTACATGCCCCGCCAGGTGCGGCGGACCCGCAGCGAGGCCAGCCGGGGCATCAGGCCCAGCAGACGCGGCGCCGCCAGCGGCAGGAAGCTGCTGGTCTCGCCCCGGTCGTCGCCCCAGATGGGCGGGTCGGGCGTGATGCAGAAGATCACCTGGCCGGTCTTGTGCTGGCAAAAGTAGACGCTGGCCGAGCCCGGGCCCGGGCGGATGTCCACCACCATCGGCCGCAGGAACGGGGCCACCGGTTCGGTGATCGCCGCCTCGTGCAGATCCGGCCTCACCGGCACATCGCTGCCGGCGAGTCGGGCCACCTGCCGGGCCAGGGCGCCGGCCGCATTCACCACCACCGGGGCGAAGTACTCGCCGCCGTCCGTGCGGACCCCCGTCACCCGGCCGCCGGCCTGCAGGATCGCCAACGGCCGCTCCCGGAAGCGGAAGTCGGCCCCCAGGCGCGCCGCCTCCCTCCAGAAGGCGTGTGCGCTGAGCAGGGGCGAGGCCGAGCCGTCCTCAGGCGAGAAGGTGCCGCCGATCAGGCCGTCGGCCCGGAGGTCGGGGACGATCTCCAGCACGGCGTCCCGGCCATACCAGTCGACGCTCAGCCCGTGTGCCTTCTGCGTGGCGAGCAACTCTTTCAGCAGCGCCTCCTCCCGGGGCGTGTACGCCACGAAGAGGTAGCCCCCCTGCTGCCAGCCGATGTCCTGGCCGTGCTGCTCTTCCCAGGTCGCGAAGATCTCCAGGCTGCGCCGGCAGAGCCGGATCTTGGCCGGGTCGGAGTGGGTGGCCCGGATGCCGCCAATGGCCGCCTTGTTGGAGCCCTGCCCCGGACTGGGGACCGGGTCGATCACCAGGGTCCGCAGCCCCTGCCGGGCCATGGCCCACGCCGCCGGGGTGCCCACGCTGCCCGCGCCCAGGATGATCACATCGTAGGACTTACGCATCGCCATCCCCCTCCCGCGCCCCGGCGAACCGGGCCAGCTCGACCTCGACGAACAGCGGCCGCAGGGTCGGGGGCGCCACCTCTTCGGGCGCCACGCCCTCTTCCCGGTTCACCGCCAAGTCAGCGCCCATGCCGGGCGCACATGAAAACCCTGCGGCCTGGGCCGCAGGGCAGTCGTCTCAGCTTCACTCAAATTGGCAGCGTCATCTGCACGGACCGGAGGCGCGGGTCTTTGAGCAGCTGATCCAGCTCGGCGATGGAGCGGGCGTCCTCGGGCAGGATGGTGAGCACCCGGTACTGCAGCCCCGCCTCCGCGCAGACCGCGGCGGCCATCCCCTCGGGCACCAGCCGCTCGACCTGCTGCGCCACCCACGCATCCGCCGGCGCGCCGTCCGCGTCGACAAACGGATAGAGGTCGCCCAGGTAAGAAGCGATGGCGTTCCTGGCCTCCGCCAGCTGGGCCGCGACCGCCGCCTGCTGCTCGGGCGAGCGCAGGTCCGCCGCCAGCTGCCGCTCCCGGGCCGCGAAGATGCCCGGCCACTCCTGCTCCAGGAAGTAGCGGGGAACCAGGTACTGGCCGTTCCACTCCAGCCCCCGCTCGGCCAGGATCGCGTCCAGCTCCTCCTTGGCCCGGCTGACCGGGTCCAGCCGGAAGAGCGTCACGTCCATCGGGCGCAGGCGGACGTTGCCCAGCGACAGCGCACCAAAGTCCCGGGGATCCAGCCTGCGGCTCCGCCGGGTGCCGTGCGCGCTCACCCGCACGAACGCGCCGAGCCGGGCGATCTCCGACCCGACCCGCAGCGCGCTCCGCCGCAGCCCCACCCGCTCCTCCAGCGCCTCCCACTCCTGCGGCGAGAGCCGGCGGGCCGACTCCCACCACATCTCGAGGTCAGCGATCACCGGAGCGGCTTCGGGCAGATGCACGCCGTACTGGTGCGGGCCATCCAGCCCGGCGACGGTCAGGGGGCCGCTGCCCACCAGGGCGCCGCCCTCGTCGGCGGCGTAGACGCAGGCGCCCAGGTCCGGCTGCCACCGCACCTCACAGCCCTCCAGCCGGCGCAGGCGCTGCAGCGCGGTCAGCTCGACCCGACCCTCGCCGATGGCCTGATACGACAGGTCGGTCAGCACCCGGATCTTTGCCCCTTCCCGCTCCAGCTCCGGGAGCAGCCCCTGAAGGGCCGAAAAGTGCAGACTGGGGGAGACGAGCCAGAGTTGCCGCCACGGGCCGCGCACCAGCGCGTGCAAGGCCGTGCGCAGAATCGGGACCGGTTGCCCTGCCATCATCTCCACCCCTCCTGACGTTCCTTATGCGCCCGCCACGCCCGAGGCGCTCTCGGCCCCGGCGCCGCCGCCGACCTCGAGCAGGGCGCGCATGTTCTTCTCCGCCAGGGCGCAGTAGCCGGGGTCGATGTCGACGCCGATCCAGCGCCGCCCCAGGAGCGCAGCCGCCTGGCAGGTGGTGCCGCTGCCGTTGAAGGGATCGAGCACCACGTCACCCTTATAAGTGTAGAGCTTGATGAGACGACTTGGCAACTCCAGCGGGAACGGCGCCGGGTGGCCCACCTTCTTGGCCGAGACCGTGGGGAACTCCCAGATCGACTTGGTGTACGTCACGAACTCCTCGGGCACCAGGTCGGTCTCGCCCTTGTGCCTGAGACGCCAGTCCTCCTTGGAGAAGACCAGGATGTACTCGTGCAGGTCGCGCAGGGTCGGGTTGGAAGGGCTGCACCACGAGCCCCAGGCGGTGGAAACGCCCACCGACGCCCCCTTGTTCCAGATGATCTCACCCCGCATGTGGAACCCCAGCCGGTTCATCTGCAGGGTGATGTACGCATGCAGGGGCAGGTAGGGCTTGCGGTCGACCCCCGCCACGTTGATGGCGATGCGGCCCCCGGGCGCCATGACCCGGTAGCACTCCCGCCACACCTGCTCCAGCAGGTCCAGGTACTCCTCCATCGACAGGCAGTCGTCGTGGGTGGCGTACTTCTTTCCGACGTTGTAGGGTGGTGAGGTCACCACCAGGTCCACCACCCCGTCGGGGATGAAGCTCATGTCTCGGGCGTCAGCGTTGTAGATGCGATTGGCGAACATTCACCGGCCTCCCGTCATCCTCCGACCGGCGGGTCGGGGCTCGATGGCAATGATCACGTCTGCAATGGTTCTGTCTGGTATTATTTCGCGCCGGGGCGCGAAATTCCTCCTAATCATTGGCGCGTTTTCCTTAGGATATGCAGACATACATCCCACAGAGCCGAGCCCCGCCACCCCTCAGCCAAGAAAAAAGACCGGGGGATCGCTCCCCCGGTCCCGTGCCGGATACAGAGGCTACACCAGGATCTCGCCGATGTCGCCGTCCTTCAGGCCGGCGGCGTTGGCCTCGTCGGTGTCGATGTGCATCTCCAGGGCCATATCGTCCCGCACCCGGATGACGACGTCGTCAAAGGTGAGCGGGCGGGTGCCGCGGGTCTTCACCCGGACCACCTGGCCGTCGGTCACGCCGTACTTCTCGGCGTCGGCCGGGGTCATGTGGATGTGCCGCTGGGCGATGATCACGCCTTCCTCGAGCTCCACCCGGCCCTTCGGCCCTTCCAGGATGACCCCCGGCGTGCCGGCGACGTTCCCGCTCAGCCGCACCATTGCGGGCACCCCGAGGGTGCGCGCGTCGGTGGCCGAGATCTCCACCTGGGACTTGCCCCGCGCGGGGCCAAGCACCCGGACGCGCGGGAACGAGCCCTTCGGCCCGATAACGGCAACGGTCTCCTCCGCCGCAAACTGCCCGGGCTGCATCAGTTCCTTCCTCACCGTCAACTGGTAGCCCGGCCCGAAGAGGGCCTCGAGGTGCTCGGGGCTGAGGTGAACGTGCCGGGCGCTGACGTTGATGACCGTTGTGCGTGCTTCAGACATGAATGAATCTCTACCTCCTACGTTACCTCGATCCGTGCTCGGGGTCGGATGGTCATTGCTTCGCCACTCGCCCCCACTCTCCTGCCCCATTCAGGTTCCCCGGCAACACGCGCTTCCACCCGTGCGGCGCCCTGCGTCCCCTGCGCAACAGAAAGGGCGGCCCCTCGCGCCTTCGGCGAGGGGACCGCCCTGCTCAGCTCTGCTCCGTCACTGACCCGACGAGTCCTCGTGCACCAGCGCGCCCACGTAGCGTGCGACCGGCGCGCCCTGCGCGTTGGTGCCGAGCACCCGCCAGGCCGGCTGCAGGTAGACCGTGCCGTCGCCCACGCTGCGCACCCAGACCAGTTCGGCCCCCTGGAAGCTGCCGCCCCGCTCCGCGGCCAGCTGCACAGCCTCCTGCTCGCTGACGAACTCCGTATAGGTGGCGTGCAGGGTGACGCCCGACGGCACGAACGCCCGCGCCCGCACCACCGTGCCGGCCTGGTTCACGGCGATCTCCGTGCGGGCGTTGACCACCGGCCGCCCGTCCACGTGCTCCGTGTAGACGACCATGAAGCCGTCTTCCCGGGGCGAGATGTCGGGCTGGCTGTGCACCGGCAGCGCCGCCTGATCCAGGAACCGTTGCGCAGCCTGGCCGGCCGCCTGCGCGTCCACCGGCGCGGCGTCGGCGTCCGGCTCAGACAGGTCGGCGTACTGCACAGTCCCGTCCGTCGTCATGGTCAGAGACCGGTCCTCGTCGGCCACCACCCAGCCCCGGTCGGTGCGGCGGCTCTCGCCGCGGAAGCCCAGCCGGCTGGCCATCGCCCGGAAGTCGGCCTCGCCCGGGCGGGCGGTCAGCCGCATGAGCTGCACGCTCCCGACCACCGCGGTGCTCGCAGGCGCCAGCAGCTGCCTGTCCAGGCGGGTGCGCTCGTCGGCCAGGCGCACCTCCGGCAGATCCGCCGGCAGGTGGACCAGGTACGAGGTAGGTTCATCGCCGGTCACCGAGGGCGGCGCCGGGGCCTCGGGTGCCGCGGGCTGCTCCTCCGCGACCTGCTCAGGCCCCTGCGCGGCGGGCGGCCGGGCCATCTGCAGGCCGATTGCCAGAGCCACGGCGGCGGCCACCGCCGCCAGGCCGGGGCCGACCACGGCCGGTCGGCCGTACCAGGGGCGCAGGCGCCGGCGGGCCGCGCGCAGCAGCTCCTGTCGCAGTTCCGCCTTGAACTTGGGCCGGTAGGGCACCGGCCGCTCCAGTTCGTGCGCAACCCGGCGGGCCACCGCCTCCAGCGCTTTCTGCTCGGTGGAATCAGCAGCCTGCTCTGCAATCAGTTCCGTGACGTCGGCGTAGCGCCTCACGGCTGCACCCCGCTTTCGCTCAGCTTCCTGCGCAGCGTGCCCAGAGCCCGGAACAGGAGCGCCTTCACCGCTCCCTCGGTCTTGCCCAGGGCCGCTGCGATCTCCTTCAACTTCATATCTCCACCGAACCGCATGATGATGACATCCTGCTGGTCGGGTGAGAGCGCCTGCATCGCCAGGCTGACCGCCTGCCGGTCGTCGAGGGCCAGCGCGGCCTCCTCGGGCTCAGGGCCCCCGAACGCCGCCGACAGCCCTTCGTCGAGCTGCACGGTGGGCCGGCGCACCCGGTAGTAGTCGATGACGACGTTGGCGGCGATGCGGTAGAGCCAGGCGGCGAACGGCTGCCCTGTGTAACGATAGCTCTGGATGTGAGCGAGTGCCTTCAGGAAGGTGTCGGCGGTGAGGTCCTCCGCCACCTGGCGATCCCCGGTCTTCCGATGTATATACGCATAGATACGATCAAAATGCATATCGTACAGCTCTCCAAAGGCTTCGGGATCGCGCTGCGCCCGCTGGACCAGGCGCTGCTCATCGCTGTACGTCTCCACTATCTCTGGGCGATGCGTAGGCGGTCCCTCCCGTCGGTACCGCACCTCCCGGTACTCGCTCCACACCGATTAACGGAGCGGGCATGCAAAAGGTTACGCGGTCCTGTCAATTTTTCGGCACGGGCCCGGGCGTCAGGCCTGACCCCGGAACCCACTAAAGTCGAAATCGACATCCGGGCCGAAGAGCCGGCGGAACCGGTCCACCACCGTCTCGGACGGGCGCCGGGTGATCACCGCCACCTTCGGCGGCTCCGGCTGCGGGCGGGTGAGCAGGCCCCGGCGCAGCAGGTGGTGCACCGCGACGTCGGCGGGGGGCATCGAGTAGCCGATGATGACGATGCGCCGGGCCCGTCGCACCGCCTCCAGGGCGTGCTCGAAGACCCGGGTGAGCCGGCCGGGCGAGTAGCGCTTCAGCCACGTCGGTGAGATCACCACCCCGGCCAGCCGCCGGCTGCCGCACCGGCCGCAGGCGAGGCCCGCGGACCGGGGCAGCAGGTGGGCCACCTGCTCCCGGAGTACGGCGATCTGATCGCAGGCCGGGCAGTGAACCCAGTTCAAGGAGCCGTGCAGCTTCAGCAGCAGGGGGCCCGCCGGGCTCTCCCCCGGCTCCAGCCCGTAGTCGGGGGAGAGCCCGGCGGCCCGCAGTGCGTCATCCAGCAGCGTGTCGTAGTTGAGTGAGAGCAGGGCGTAACTCCCCGGGGACCTGGCTGCCAGGGCGCGCGCAAACCGGGCGTGCGGGCCATCGGCGGGCCGCCGGCGGTCGCGCACCGCGTCCAGCACGCTGCACACCAGGTGCTCCAGGGCCTGCCGGATGCGGTAGAGCCGGTGCGGGTCGTACTCCGGCCCCAGCCCCTGGTCCACGTGGAGGGACCAGTCAACGAGGCTGATCACCTCATCGAGGGAGGGCAGGTGCTGAAACGCGTCCGGCCCGTCCACCGGCCGCTGGAAGACGGCCTCGAGGAACTCCCAGACCTCCGCTACGCGCGGGTCGAACCGGGGCCCCAGGTCCCGGTAGGCCATGGGGAAGAGATCGCGCGTGGCCGGCGCGCCCTCGGCGGCGGAGGCGCCGGCGCCGAAAAGATAGAGATCCATGGGGCATAGTCTGCCCCGCGCGGGGTAATCCTGCCAGTGGAGGTGCTTGCGATGCCGCGTCCATTCGAACGCGCCCTCGCGGTTCTGCCTTACACCGGGGCCATCAGGCTTCCCCTCACGCTCTGGGTGGTGCCGGACTGGCTCTACACGGTGCCTGCGGGGCTCCTGCTGGCCGGTCTGCTCTGGCTCGCCGCCCGGGGCCGTTCGCCGTTCGTGGCTGCCCACGCGCGCACCGGCCTGCTCTGGGCCGTGCAGGTAAACGGACTGCTGCTGGCGCTCTCCCTGCTGGCAGAAGTGTGGTACAGGGCCTGGTACCACACCGGCATCCCCCTGCTGAACCAGGCCTGGCACCTGAACGCCGAACTCTTCCGCTGGGCCGCCCTGCTGGGCACCCTGCTCACCGTTCTGGCCATGGTGCGTGCGGTCAAAGGGCAGACCGGCGATCCGCTCGGCCTGCCCCACCCGTCACTCCTCCGCGGGCACGATGTGCATCTGGAAGGCCCTGAAGAAAGCCGGTGTTGACATGCCCTCCAGGTAGATGAGGTCCTTCTCCTCCTCGATCTTCCTGACCTTCACAACCTCGCCGGCGCGGATCAGATGCCGCAGCGTCCCGGTCTCCTGATCGTGGATCTCGAAATTGCGCACGAGCCTGTACTGACGTCCGACCTCGGGTTTGAGCATCTGACACTGGTCCCTCCTCGTCGTACGCGTCACATGCACCATTTCACGTTATAAATTCTACCGCATCAGCCCAATCTCCTGGCAACCGGCCCGGCCGCCCTTCGGAACGCAAAAAGGGCAGCAGCCAGAGCGCTGCTGCCCCGCAGGTGCACGATCGGCGAACTCCTCCACTACTTCAGCGCATCGCGCACCAGGTCGGGGATCTCCCACGGAAGGGCGGCCACCTTCACGCCGGCGGCGGTGAGGGCCTCCACCTTGGACTCGTAGGTGCCCCGGTTCCCCTCGATGATGGCGCCGGCGTGGCCCATGCGCTTCCCGGGCGGTGCGGACTTGCCGGCCAGGTAGGCCACCACCGGCTTGCGCACGTGCTCCTTGATGTACTCGGCGGCCAGTTCCTCCTGAATGCCGCCGATCTCGCCCACCATGACGATAGCCTCGGTCGCGGGATCGGCGTTGAAGAGTTCGAGCGCGTCGACGAAGTTCGTGCCGATCACCCGGTCGCCGCCCATGCCGATGACCGTGGTCTGGCCCAGGCCGCTGTTGGACAGGTTATAGGCGATCTCGTAGGAGAGGGTGCCCGAGCGGGCGACGATGCCCACCGGCCCGGGCTTGTAGATGTGGTTGGGCATGATGCCCATCTTCACCTTCTCGCCCGGCGAGATGATGCCGAAGGTGTTGGGCCCGATGACCCTCACGCCGTGCCGCTCGGCGTAGGCCATGATCTCCATGGTCTCCTGGGTCGGCACGTGCTCGGGGATGAGCACCAGCACCTTGATGCCCGCGTGGATGGCCTCGAAGGCGGCGTCCTTGACCCCGGGCGCGGGGACGAACATGACGGACGCGTTGGCGCCGGTCTTCTCGACGGCCTCGTGCACGGTGGCGAAGACCGGCACGCCGTGGACCTCCTGCCCGGCCTTCCGAAAGTTGACCCCACCGACGATGTTGGTGCCGAAGGCCAGCATCTGGCCGGTGTGGAACTGCCCCTGCGAACCTGTAATGCCCTGTACAATAACGCGCGTGTTCCGATCGATGATGACAGCCATATTGTTCTTACGCCCCCTTGCCGTAAGCGGCCTCGACCGCGGCCTTCGCCGCCTCGCCCATGTCGGTGTACGCCTGAATGCCCGCCTCGGCCAGGATCTCCCGGCCGCGCACGTCATTGGTGCCCACCATGCGGACGACCAGCGGGACGTCGATCCCCTTGGCCTTCTTCACCTGCACGATGGCCTCTGCCACCAGATCGCAGCGGGTGATGCCGCCGAAAATGTTGACGAAGATGGCCTTGGGCCGCGTGCCCAGGAGCGCGTCGAAGGCCTGGGCCGTGGGCTCCACGCCGGAGCCGCCGCCGGCATCCAGGAAGTTGGCCGGCCGGCCGCCGTAGTAGGCCAGGGTATCGAGGGTGCCCATCGCCATGCCGGCGCCGTTGGCCATGACGGCGATGTCGCCGTCCAGCTGGACGAAGGCGAGGCCGATGGCGCGCACCTTCTTCTCCAGCTCGGTCCCCTCCTCCACGCGCGGGAACTCGGGGTGGCGGAAGAGCGCGTCATCCTCCACGTTGAAGCGGCCGTCGGCGGCGATGAGCCGCGTGCCGTTGTCCGTAAGCGCCAGCGGGTTGATCTCCACCAGCTCGGCGTCGTACTTGCGGAACGCCCTGTACAGCCCGACCAGGATCTTGGTGAACTGGTCGGCCAGGTCGCCCGTGAGGCCGATCTTGCGGGCGATCTCGCGGGCCTGGAACGGCATGAGCCCCGTGGCGATGTCGACGTGTTCGAAGACGATCTTGTCGTGCGGGACCGACTCAATCTCCACGCCGCCGTACGCCGAAGCCATGATCAGCGGCTTCTTGGCCATGCCATCGAGGGTGATCGAGACGTAGTACTCCTTCTCGATCTTGATCTGGGGGTCCACCAGGACCTTGTCCACGATGTACCCCTTCAGGTTCATGCCCAGGATCTCCTCAGCCCGCGCCCTGGCCTCCTCGGGCGTGTCGGCCAGCTTGATGCCGCCGGCCTTGCCGCGGCCCCCCACGAGAACCTGCGCCTTGACGGCGCACGGGCCAATCTTGCGCGCGGCCTCCTCCACCTCCTCCGGCGTGGTGCAGACGATGCCGTTCCCCGTGGGAACCCCATGCTCGGCGAACATCTGCTTGGCCAGGTACTCGTACAGCTTCATCCGTCCACCTCCACGTGATTGCGGTCCGTCGATGGCGTGCCGGAACCGGGAACGCTCCAACGAATTCTACCACACATAATATCTCTTTGGAAATCATTTGGAGCGTCGAATCTATGGGTAAAATGTGTGTTTACGCAGGCATCTGGCAGCGACCTCCTCGGGCGGGCGCGGGCTGCGGGCGACGCCGCTCCGGACGGCGGCCTCGGCCACCGCTGCGGCCACGGCCGGCGCCACGCGGGAATCGAGGGGCGCGGGGATGATGTACTCCGCCGACAGCTCGCCCGGCGCGACCAGATCGGCGATGGCGGAGACCGCGGCGCGCTTCATCGCTTCATTAATTATCCGTGCCCGTACGTCCAGGGCGCCGCGGAAGAGGCCGGGGAACGCGAGGACGTTGTTGAGCTGGTTGGGATAGTCGGAGCGGCCCGTGGCGACCACCGCCGCGCCGGCCGCCTTCGCGTCCTCCGGCCAGATGGCCGGGTCGGGGTTGGCCAGGGCGAGGATGACCGGGTCGGCGGCCATGGCGCGCACCATCCCCCGGGTCATGCTGCCGCCCCGGGCCAGCCCGATGGCCACGTCGGCGCCGGCCAGAGCCTCCGCCAGCCCGCCCCGCACCCGGCGGGGGTTGGTGCGCCGGGCCAGCTCGGCCTTGAAGGGGTTCATCCCCTCCTGGCGTTCGGGGTAGAGGGTCCCCCGGGAGTCCACCAGCGTCAGATCGGTGACGCCCAGGTCCAGGAGCAGCGCGGCCGTGGCCAGGCCGCCGGCCCCCGCCCCCTCCACCACCACGCGGACATCCTCCAGCCGCTTGCCGACCACCTTCAGGGCGTTCTGCAGCCCGGCCGCCACCACGATGGCCGTGCCGTGCTGGTCGTCGTGGAAGACCGGAATGTCGACCGCAGCCTGCAGCTGCCGCTCCACGGCGAAGCAGCGCGGGGCCGCGATGTCCTCCAGGTTGATCCCGCCGAAGGTGGGGGCGAGGCGCGCCACCGTGCGGACGAGCTCATCCACGTCTCGCTCCGCCAGCACCAGCGGCACCGCGTCAATGTCGGCGAACGCCTTGAACAGCAGGGCCTTGCCCTCCATGACCGGCAGGGCGGCCTCCGGACCGATGTCGCCCAGCCCCAGGACCGCGCTGCCGTCCGAGACCACCGCCACCAGATTGCCCCGGGCGGTGTACCGGAAGACGGCCTCGCGGTCGGCGGCGATCGCCCGGCAGGGCTCGGCAACCCCCGGCGAGTAGGCCAGGGAGAGGTCATCCTGGGTGGCCAGCGGCACCTTGGACACCGTCGCCCACTTGCCCCGGTTCTCTGCGTGCAGGCGCAGGGCGGCATCCTTCATATCCATCGCACCAGGCCTCCTGACGTAGGTGGTTTCCTCCCGGTAGCATGCCCGCGCGCCCGCCTCTTCGCACGCCCGCGGCCCGGACGCCTGCTCCCTGGCACGCCTGCCCCTCACACACCCGCCCCTTCGTTCGCCTGCCGCTCCGCACGCCAGCTCCCTGGCACGCCCGCTCCTCCGCACGCACAGGCCCCGGCGGCTCCGACTGCTGCCGGGGCCTGGCTGTTGGCGCCTGCGCACGGCGGCCGTTCGCCGGACTGCTTTCTGCGTCCTTTACTCGCTGGCGACCGGCGGCTTCGGCTTCACCATGGCGTCCGGCTTCACCCACTGCGACTGCCCGGCGAAGTACTGGTCGCCGCCGTGGACATCGTTGATGCAGATGGTGGGGAACTCCCGCACCCGCAGGCGGCGGATCGCCTCCGCGCCCAGGTCCTCGTATGCGATGACCTCTGCCTCCTCGATCCTGCGGGCCAGCAGGGCCCCCGCCCCGCCGGTGGCGACCAGGTAGGCGCCGCCGTACTCCTGCAGCGCGGCCTTCACCTCATCGCTGCGGTAGCCCTTGCCGATCACGAGCCGCACCCCGTGGCGCAGCATCGTCGGCGTGTACTTGTCCATGCGGTAGGACGTCGTGGGACCGGCCGAGCCGATCACCTGGCCCGGCTTGGGCGGGGTCGGTCCGACGTAGTAGATGACCGCCCCCTCCGGGTCGAAGGGCAGCGGCCGCCCGGCCGCCAGGTCCTCCACCATGCGCTTGTGCGCGGCATCGCGGGCCGTGTAGATCTCGCCGGTGATGAGCACCTCGTCTCCCGCCCTGATCTGGCGCACCTGCTCGGGGGTGATGGGCGTGGTCACGTGGATCCGGGCCATCAGAGCGTCACCTCCTTGTGCCGGTGGCTGTGGCATTCGATGTTGACGGCAACTGGCAGTGCGGTGATGTGGCAGCCCATGACCTCGATGTGCACGGCGAGCGCGGTGACGACCCCGCCGAGCCCCATCGGGCCGACGCCCAGCTTGTTGATCTCCTCCAGCAGCTCCTGCTCCCGGGCGGCCCACTCAGGATCGGGATGGGGCGAGCCCACCTCGCGCAGCAGGGCCTTCTTCGCAAGCAGGGCGCACTTGTCGAAGTTTCCGCCAATGCCCACGCCGACAAGCAGCGGCGGGCAGGCGTTGGGGCCGGCCGCGGCCACGGTCTCCACGATGAACTGCTTCGCGCCCTCCCACCCGGCCGACGGCGGCAGCATCTTCAGCTGGCTCATGTTCTCCGAGCCGCCGCCCTTGGTGTCGACCTTGATCTTCAGGCGGTCGCCGGGCACGATGTCGACATAGATCATCGCCGGGGTATTGTCCCGGGTGTTCACCCGCTGAATCGGATCGTTCAGCATCGACATGCGCAGGCGGCCCTCGGTGTAACCCCTGGCGACGCCCCGGTTGATGGCCTCGTACAGGTCGCCGCCCACCAGATGCACGTCCTGCCCGATCTCCAGGAAGACCAGCGCGACGCCGGTATCCTGGCACATCGGCACCTGTTCGGTCTCTGCGATGGTGTAGTTCTCCACGATCTGCATGAGCACCGTCTGCCCCACCGGGGCCTCCTCCAGCGACTGCGCCTGCGACAGGGCCCGGACCACGTCGTCCGACAGCTTGAAGTTCGCCTCCTGCACCAGGCGGGCGACGGCGTCGGCCACCTGGTCCACGTGAATCTCCCGCACAGCTTTCGCCTCCTCGAGCGCCCGGGTCTACCCCAGCATATACAGGGGTGAATTTCACCTATCTCCACTGTAGCAAATCAGGTGACACAAGTCAGCCCTAAAGTACCATATCCCTAGTTATTTTGGTATAGAAAGACGCTCTGCGTTAGGTCAAAAGGTCTCGTAATCGTGGCGGAGCATCGGCCTCAGCTGCTGCGGGGGCTCCACCTCCATGGTGCCGTGCTGCAGCTCCCGCCCGTTCTGGTCCCGGATCAGGTACTTGATGACCACTCGCTGCGTATCCGGGTGCAGCTCCACGATCTCCATCTCGGCGGTAACCTCGTCGCCGATGCGGGGCGGGTGCAGGAGCCGGTAGCTGTGCGCGTGGGTAACCGACCCCAGCCCCGGCAGCACGGCGGCCACGGCCCCCATCGCAAAGCCCGCCAGCATGTTTGCGGGAACGATCGGGTGGCCGTAGGTGGTGCGCCCGGCGTAGGTGGCATCGCCGTACAGCGGGTTGAGGTCCCCCGACAGGCTCATATACTGCAGCACGTCCTGCTTGCTCACCTTGCGGCTGTACGTGGCCTTCTGCCCGACGTAGAGTTCGCTGAAGCTCATCCCCAGCTCGTCCCAGAACAGGCTCATGCCATCACCCCTTTGCCAACTTCATGACTAATCATACCACGGCGAATTGCCCCATGCAGCCTATGTTGGATCCCGGCGTGTGTCACAGCGCTTCGCCCGGCAGCGCGCAGAAAAGCGGGGCCATGCCTCCACGGCATGGCCCCGCTTTCACTGATCCAGCTACAACTTCATCCCGATGGCCCGGGCCGTCGCCTGCACGGCGCGGCTGAACAGGGCCACCCGCTCCTCGTCGAACCGGCTCACCGGACCCGAGATGGCCAGCGCAGCCGCGCAGCGGCCTGCGCGGTCGATGATCGGCGCCGCCACAGAGGCCACGCCCTCCTCCCGCTCCTCCAGGCTCAGGGCCCAGCCCTGCTCCCGGGCTTCTTCCAGCCGGGCCTCCAGCCCGGCCCGGTCGAACCCTGGAGGAAGCTGCTCATCGAGGATGCGCGCCCGCTCCTCCGGCGGGCACCAGGCCAGCAGGATCTTGCCCGACGCGCCCAGGTAGAGCGGCAGCCGCTCGCCCAGTCCGACCACCCGGCGCACCGTCAGCGGGCCCTCCGCCCGCTGCACGCGCACGCGCTCGGCGCCGTCGCGCACGTAGAGGCTCACGGTCTCCTGGGCCAGGTCCCGCAGCTGCAGCATCTCGCCCAGGGCGATCGTCGGCAGGTCGCCGGAGGAGAGGTAGACCTGGGCCAGTTCCAGCGCCTTCAGCCCCAGGTGGTACCGGCCCGTCTCCGGCTCACGCCGCACGAAGCCGCGCGACTCCAGGACCGCCAGAATCCGGTGCACGGTCGACTTGTACAGTCCGACCTTCTCCGCAATTTGGGTCACGCCCAGGCCGCCCCGCTCGCCGGCGAAGCAGAGCAGGACGTCCAGGGCGCGCTCGACAGACCGGATCGTTTGTCCTTCTTCCTTCAGCCATCTCCCTCCCCTCTGAGGGAGTCGCCCCGGCTGCGGCACAGGGCCAGCCCACCCCGGCCGCTTCCGGGTCCGACTGAATGCCTCCGGCGGGCGCGGGTCTCCAGCCTCCCGCCCCCGCCCCATTGGGACAGTGACCTCGGCCCCATTCTACCACAGGCCGTTCCGCCAGAGGGAACGGCGTTCTGCAACATTTGATTGAATAATCGTTGGGTGTTGATCGCGGTTCGCGATCAATCACCGCACCTGCCCTGACCCGAGCACCACGTACTTGTACGTCGTCAGTTCAGCCAGCCCCATGGGACCCCGGGCGTGCAGCTTCTGGGTGGAGATGCCGATCTCCGCGCCGAAGCCGAACTCTCCGCCGTCGGTGAAGCGCGTGGAGGCGTTGTGGTAGACGGTCGCGGCGTCCACGGAGCGCAGGAAGCGGTCGGCCACCGCGGCGTCGGCGGTGACGATCGCCTCCGAGTGGCCGGTGCCGTAGCGGGCGATGTGCGCCAGGGCCTCGTCCAGGCCGGCCACCACCTTCACCGCCAGGGTGAGGCCCAGGTACTCCGCCGCCCAGTCATCCTCCCGGGCCGGCTCCACCGCAGCGCCGGCGGCTGCACCTTCGCCAGCGCCCACACCCGCGCGAACCCCAACGCCGGCACCAGCCCCAGCACCAGCACTTGCGCCAACGCCCGCCTCCGCCAGCAGCGCCAGGGCCTCCGGGCATGCCCGGAGGCGCACCCCCGCGGCCAGGAGCGCCGGGCCCACGTCGGCCAGGAAGCGACCGGCCACCTCCCGGTCCACCAGCAAGGTCTCAGCCGCGTTGCAGACCGCCGGGTTGGAGAGCTTGGCGTTGAGGACGATCTCCCGGGCCATGCCCAGGTCCGCCGCGGCGTGCACGTACACGTGGCACACCCCCGTGCCCGTCTCGATCACCGGCACCCGCGACTGCTCCACCGTGGCCCGGATGAGCCCCGCCCCGCCGCGGGGGATCAACACGTCCACCAGCCCGTGGGCCGCCATCAGCTCCGCCGCCGCCTCCCGGGAGGAGGGCAGCACCTGCGCCAGCTCCACCGGCAGCCCCGCGTCCCGCAGCCCCGCCGCCATCGCCTCGCCCAGGGCCGCGTTGGAACGGGCCGCCTCCTTGCCGCCCTTCAGCAGCACGGCGTTGCCCGCCTTCAGACACAGGACGGCGGCGTCCACCGTGACGCCGGGGCGCGACTCGTAGATGATGCCGATGACCCCCAGGGGCACCCGCACCCGCTGGATGCGCAGCCCGTTGGGACGCACCCAGGCCTCGGGCTCCGCCGCCAGCGGGTCGGGCAGCTCGGCCACCGCCCGCACGCCGCGGATCACCCCCGCCAGCTTCGCCTCATCCAGCCTGAGCCGGGCGATCATCGGGCCGGAGAGGCCGGCCTCCTCCGCAGCGGCCAGGTCAGCCGCGTTGGCCGCCACGATTCTCTCCGCGTGCGCCTCCAGCGCCCGGGCGATCGCCTCCAGGGCCGCGTTCCGCTCCTCCGTCGTCGTCAGCTCCAGCCGCCGCTGGGCCGCCCGGGCCTGCCGGGCCATGCTCCGCACATCCATCGCCATGGCGTTACCCCTCCCGAATAAACAGTGTGCCGATCTCCTCGCCGGCCATGATCTGCCTGAGCACATCCTGCCGCTCGCCCCTGGCCAGGACCATCGGGATGCCGTGCTCCGCGCAGATGCGGGCGGCCGCCACCTTGGTCACCATCCCCCCCGTGCCGTTGGCGCTGCCGGCCCCGCCGGCCATGCTGTCGAGGTCGTCGTCGGGCGAGACCACCGAGAGCGGCGAGAGCCCCGGGTGCAGTTGCGGATCGGCGGGGTAGAGCCCCTCCACATCCGAGAGCAGGATCAGCAGATCGGCGCCCACCAGCGCGGCCACCCGGGCGGACAGCGTGTCGTTGTCACCCACCCGGATCTCCTCGCTGGTCACCGTGTCGTTCTCGTTGACGATGGGGACGACCCCCCATTCGAGCAGCCGCTCCATCACCTGGGCCGAGGACTCCCGCCGGCCGGGATCCTCCAGGTCCTCCCGGGTAAGCAGCACCTGCCCCACCACCAGCCCGTACTCGCCGAAGAGCCCTTCGTACCGCTGCATCAGGAGCCCCTGGCCCACCGCCGCCAGGGCCTGCTTGGCGGCCACCTCCGCCGGCCGCTCGGTGAGGCCCAGCTTGCCCAGGCCGGCGCCCACCGCCCCCGAGGTCACCAGGATCACCTGGCGCCCCTCGAAGTGCAGGTCGGCGATCTGCCGGACCAGCGCCTCCATGCGGCCAAGGTGCAGGTGGCCGCCGGGATGGGTCAGCGTCGATGTACCCACCTTAATAATGATCCGCTTACATTGCCGTAGACGCGCACGCAAACCCGCCGCCTCCCTCGTCGTTGATCCGAAAAATAATAACCCCGTCCATGCCGGACGGGGTTTTCTCCCGTGGTACCACCAGCCTGAGCCGCGGACCTCTGCCCGCGCGCCCACTCATTGCGCAGCGCCCAACCAAGGCGCCCCCGGGGATAACGGGCCGGGCTTCCCGGGACGACTCTTCGCCGCCAGCTCCGGGATGGGTTCAAAGGCCAGCGCCCAGCCGGGCTTGCACCACAAGGCCCGGCTCTCTGTGTAGGGCTGGTGCCCTTCTACTGGTTCCCTTCATCGCGTGAAGTATTAGCCACGATTATAGAAGGGTTTGCGCCGGGTGTCAACTCCAGCAGGGCCTCCGCCTCTTCGCCTTCCAGCCGTTCCCGCTCCAGCAGGGCCGCGGCCAGCCGCTCCAGGGCCGGCATGCGGGCCTCCAGCAGCGCCCGGGCGGCGCGCCCGGCCTCCTCCACCAGGGCCCGCATCGCCCGGTCCGCCTGCCTTTGGCTCTCCTCCCCCTCCACCTCGTGCCGGAGTCGCACCGGGCCGATCTCCGGGTCCATGCCCCAGCGCGTCACCATCGCGCGGGCGAGCCGGGTGGCCCGCTCCAGGTCGTCGGCCGCTCCGGCGCTGGGCTCGCCCAGGGCCAGCTCCTCCGCCGCCCGGCCGGCCATGAGCTCGGTCAGGCGATCGAGCGCGTGGCGCCGGCTGTGCAGGTACCGCTCCTCATCGTCGTCCCGGAAGAGCGTGTGGCCCAGGGCGCGCCCGTGGGGCAGCACCGACACCCTGACCAGGCGGCCGGGGCCCCGCAGGCAGACGCCCGCCAGCGCGTGGCCGGCCTCGTGGTAGGCGGCCCGCACCCGGTCGGCCGCGGCGCCGCGCACCCGGCGCGGCGGCCCGCCGCTCACCACCCGCTCCAGCGCCATCGCCACCTGGGACCAGCCGATCTCCCGCTCCCCTGCCCGCACAGCCAGCAGGGCCGCCTCGTTGAGCAGGTTGGCCAGATCGGCGCCGGTGAAGCCCGGGGTGAGCCGGGCCACCTCTGCCAGGGCCACCGTCTGGCTCAGCCGCTTCGCGCGGGCGTGCACCGCCAGGATCTGCTCCCGCCCCTTCCGGTCAGGCGGATCCACGGTCAGGTGCCGGTCAAAGCGGCCGGGGCGGAGGATCGCCGGGTCCAGCACGTCTGGCCGGTTGGTCGCGGCCACCACCAGGACGCCGTCGCCGCCCTCGAAGCCATCCATCTCCACCAGCAGTTGGTTGATGGTCTGCTCCCGCTCCTCGGCGCCGCCGCCCACGCTGACCCCGCGCCGGCGGGCCAGGGCGTCGATCTCGTCGATGAACACGATGCAGGGGGCCGACTCCCGGGCCCGGGCAAAGAGCGCCCGCACCCGGGCAGCGCCGGTGCCGGCGAACATCTCCACGAAGTCGGAGCCGGAGGCCGAGAAGAAGGGCACGTCCGCCTCGCCGGCCAGGGCCCGGGCCAGCAGCGTCTTCCCCGTGCCCGGCGGGCCCGAGAGCAGGATGCCCCGGGGGATGCGGGCGCCCAGGGCCGCGTAGCGCTCCGGCTCGCGCAGGAAGTCGACGACCTCCTGCAGCTCCGCCTTCACCTCGTCGAGTCCGGCCACGTCCGCCAGCGTCACGCTGCCCTCCCCGGCCCGGAAGAGGCGCGCCGGGCTCTGCTCCATGGTCAGCAGCCCGCCGCTGCCGCCCGCGGAACGGCGGCTCAGCCACAGGATCGCGCCCAGGATGAGGAGCGGGGGCACCAGGCGCAGCAGGGTTCGGAACGCGACCGGATCCGCCTGCCGGATGTACTCCACCCGCACCCCGTACTGCATCAGCAGGCCCGGCAGGCGCACGTCGCCGGGCGGCAGGATGACGACCTTCGCGGCGCCGTCCCGGTAGGCCGCCTCCAGCCGCTGTCCCGATATGCGGGCGTGGGCCACCCGGCGCGCCTGCACGTCCTGGACGAACTGGCTGTACGGCGCCTCCTGAACCTCCTGTGCCGCGGCCGGCCGACCAAGCAGCATGGCCGCGATGAGCAGGACCGCGCCCGCCCACCACCGCACAACCGCCGGCATCGACACACCTCCTGCACGGCTCCATCCCATCTATACACGCAAAAAGCCGCCCTCAGGTTCGGTCTGCAGCCCATCTGCTCTCCGAATCCTATTCCGCCGGCCCGTCCGGGGTGACTGCGCACGCCTGAAACAAGAAAAGCCGGGAGGAAACGCACCGTGCATCTCCTCCCGGAGCTTGGGCACACTAACCCTCGCTACTTGCGGCCTCCGGCCGCCCCCCACTCCTCCAGCATGTCGGTGGTGACCGACTTCGGCCGTTCGATCGGGTAACCCAGGGCCCGGTCCCACGTGATGTTGGCCATGACCCCCAGGGCCCGGCCCACGCCGAACAGAACGGTGTAGAAGTCCCACTCCCGCACGCCGTAGTGCCACTGGATGACGCCGGACTGGGCGTCAACGTTCGGCCAGGGGTTCTTGGCCTTGCCGTGCTCCATCAGCACGCCCGGGGCGACCTCGTAGATCATGCTGACCAGCTTGAACAGCGGGTCGTCGGGCAGGTGCTTCAGGCAGAACTCCCGCTGCGCGGTGTAGCGCGGGTCGGTCTTGCGCAGCACGGCGTGGCCGTAGCCCGGAATGACCTGGCCGGCGTTGAGCGTATCCCACAGCGCCTGCGTGACGTTCTCCCGGGTCGGCTCCACGCCCTCGCCCAGCTTCTGCTGGAACTGCATGATCCAGCGCAGGACCTCCTGGTTGGCCAGCCCGTGCAGGGGGCCGGCCAGCCCGTTCAGGGCCGCCGAGTACGCATAGTACGCGTCCGACAGCGCCGAGGCCACCAGGTGGCCGGTGTGGGCGGAGACGTTGCCCGACTCGTGGTCGGAGTGCAGGATGAAGTACATGCGGGAGACATCGTCGTACGGTTTCGGCACGCCCATCATGTGGGCGAAGTTGGCGCCCATGTCCAGATCGCGGTCGGGCGGAATATGGACGTCATCCTTGTACTTGTAGCGGTAGATATAGGCGGCGATCATCGGGATGCGGGCCACCAGGTCGCTCGCGTCCTCGTACATGTACTCCCAGGCCCGTTGCTTGTTGTACTCGCCCGAGTGGTAGTACTGCGCGAACTTGGACTCCCGCTGCATCGCGAGGATGCCCGCGGAGAGCATGGTCATCGGGTGGCTGTCCTTGGGCAGGGCCCGGATCACGTCGTAGACGTACGCAGGCACCACCCGCCGCTGCTTCCACTCGGCGACGACCTCATCCGCCTGCTCCGGGGTCGGCACCTCGCCGGTGAGCAGGAAGTACCAGAACGCCTCCACCGTCGGGTACTCGCCGCCCGGCGCCTTGGGCAGCGCCTCGAACGTCTCGGCGATGGTCTTGCCGCGGAACCGGATCCCCTCCAGCGGATCCAGGTAGGAGATGTCGGTGACCAGGCAGCGGACATCCCGCGCCCCGCCGATGGCCTGCGCGATCGTCACCTCATCGATGACCACGTGGCCGTACTCTTTCAGCAGGCGCTGTGTCCGAACGCGATGCTCTTCGACCTTCCGCGCCAGGGTCGCCTTCAACTGTGACACGATCTCCTTCCCTCCCCGGTTCGATGTCCTCGGCCGGCTACTGCGCCAGGACGCCCGCCTTCAGCATCTCGATGAGCTGCTTCACGCCCCGGGCGCCCTTGTCCAGCGCAGCCTTCTCCTCATCCGTCAGGTCGATCTCGATCACCCGCTCCAAACCGTTGCCGCCGAGCAGGGTCATCACGCCCAGGCACATGTCGTTGTACCCGTACTCGCCCTCCAGGTAGGCGATGGAGGGCAGAATGCGCTTGCGGTCCTTCAGGATCGCCTCGATCATCTCGACCAGGGCCATGCCCGGGGCGTAGCCGGCGGAGGTGCCCATGAGGTTGACGATCTCGCCGCCGCCCTTGCGGGTGCGCTCGACGATGGCGTCGATGGTCTCCTTCGGCAGCAGCTTCTCCACCGGGATGCCGCCGGCAGAGGTGTACCGCACCAGGGGCACCATATCGTCGCCGTGGCCGCCGAGGACGCAGCCGACGACGTCCTGGAAGGAGCAGCCGATGGCCTCAGCCAGGAAGGTCCGGAAGCGCGCGGTGTCCAGCACGCCGGACTGGCCGATCACCCGGTTCTTGGGGAAGCCCGAGGCCTTCAGGGCCACGTAGGTCATGGAGTCGACGGGGTTCGAGAGGACGATGATCACCGAGTTGGGCGCATATTTCGCCACCTTCTCGGCTACATCCTTCACGATGGCGGCGTTGGTGTTGACCAGGTCCTCGCGGCTCATGCCGGGCTTGCGCGGCACGCCGGCGGTGATCACGACCACGTCTGCCCCGGCGATGTCAGCGTAGTCGGCGGTGCCCGTCAGGCGGGTGTCGCTGCCGTAGACGGGCATGGCCTCCATCAGGTCCAGGGCGACGCCCTTGGCAAAGTTCTCCTTGACCGGCAGGTCGACCAGCACGATGTCCCCCAGGTCGCGGGCAGCCGCGAACAGGGCAGTTCCCTGACCGGTGAAGCCAGAGCCAATAATCGCGATCTTGTTCCGCTTCATCAAAATCCCTGCCCCTTTCCCTGCTGCAGTTGAACTACATATTTTCGATGATCAGCCTGCCGAACTCCGAGCACTTCACCTCAGTGGCGCCTTCGGTGAGCCGGGCGAAGTCGTAGGTCACCGTCTTCTGGGCGATCGTGGCGCTCAGCCCCTTGATGATGAGGTCAGCGGCCTCGTGCCAGCCCATGTAGCGGAGCATCATCTCGCCGGAGAGGATCACCGAGCCGGGGTTGACCTTGTCGAGCCCGGCGTACTTGGGCGCGGTGCCGTGGGTGGCCTCGAACAGGCCGTAGCCCTCGCTGTAGGAGATGTTGGCGCCGGGGGCGATGCCGATGCCGCCCACCATGGCCGCGACGTGGTCCGAGAGGTAGTCGCCGTTCAGGTTGAGCGTGGCGATGACGTCCCACTCGTCGGGCCGCAGCAGGAGCTGCTGGAAGGTGATGTCGGCAATGCGGTCGCGGATCAGGATCTTGCCCTCGGGCATCTTGCCCTTGTACTCGTCGGACCAGAGCTCGTCCTCGGTGATGACGTACGGGCGGAACTCCTCGACGGCCACCTGGTAGCCCCAGTCACGGAAGGCGCCCTCGGTGAACTTCTGGATGTTGCCCTTGTGAACAAGCGTAACGGACTTACGCCGATTGTCGATAGCGTATTGAATGGCAGCGCGGATGAGCCGCTTGGAGCCGAACTCCGAGACGGGCTTGATGCCCACGCCGATCATGTCGGACCGGTCGCTGTTGGGGAACTTCACGCCCATCTCCTCGGCCAGCAGGGCCTGGACCTTGCGGGCCTCGGCGGTGCCGGCCTTCCACTCGATGCCGGCGTAGATATCCTCGGTGTTCTCCCGGAAGATGACCACGTCGGTCTTGTGCGGCTCCTTCACGGGGCTGGGCACGCCGGGGAACCAGCGCACGGGCCGGACGCACGCGTACAGGTCCAGCATCTGCCGCAGGGTGACGTTGAGGGACCGGATGCCGCCGCCCACCGGCGTCGTCAGGGGACCCTTGATGGCGACGCGGTACTCGCGGATGGCCTCCACCGTGTCGTCGATCAGCCACTCACCGAACTTGTTCAGGCACTTCTCGCCGGCGTAGACCTCGAACCAGACGATCTTGCGCTTGCCTCCGTACGCCTTTTCCACAGCGGCGTCGAGCACCGGCTGCGCGGCCGCCCAGATGTCGGGGCCCGTGCCGTCGCCCTCGATGAACGGGATGATGGGGTTGTCCGGAACGACCAACCGGCCGTCTACCATGGTGATCTTCTGGCCTTCGGGCGGGGTCAGCTTGGTAAACTTCGCCACATCAGCACCTCCATCGTCCTTTACGGCCTTCAGGGCCGCGTGGAGGGCGCAGGCAGCCTGCTGGAGACGGCCCCGGTGAGGCGCGGGGCAAGGGAAGCCTGATCCCTCCGATTATCGCCATTTGGCCAGAGGGCGGTGGGCTGCCCGCCCTGGCCAAAGCTCGTGAAAACTATCACAGAATGAGCACAGGGGAGGATGGCCTGTGCACATCGGTACTATTAGGATGGTCGTCCTCATGCACTATAGTACCAACTCTTCAGCCTGTGTGGAAGTGTCATTGACGTTTCGAAGATAAAAATGTCGGATTTGGCTCCACCGCGCGAACAGCCCGGGGGCTCCGCGCCTGCGGAGCCCCCGGGTATGTGCCAGATGGACCCGTTCAGCCCCGGGTCGAATAACCGCCCCCGAGGCCTCTGGTCGAGTAGGTACCGGCTCTCAGCCGACGCTGTGTGGAAGGGGCAGGGGCCGGCGCGTCGGGCTCCGGCGCGGCTGTCTCAGATGCCCCAAAGGCCTGGTCCGCCATACCGGGCAGCATCGCCGCCAAGGCCGCCTGCTGCTGAACCGCCTGCTGCGCCAGGAGTTGCTGGGCCAGCGCCTGCCGCTGCGCCCAGAACGGATCGGCGCCCGGGAATGCGCCTGCGGGAGCCGGCGCAGTGCCCGCAGCAGTGGAGGTCGTGCCCGCAGCAGTCGAGGCCGTGCCCGCATCAGTCGAGGCCGTGCCGGCCGAGGCCGCTTCAGCCGCGAAGGCCTCGGCGGAGGACGCCGGAAGGCCGAAGAGGTCCTGCGAGCCGGGTGCAGCCTGCTGCGAAAGACCCGGGAAGCCTTGCGCCATCATGCCGGGAACGCCTTGCGGCGCCATGCCCCCAAAGCCCGGCGGCATCGGGAAGCCCTGCGCGCCCGGGCTCGGAATGCCTTGGGGAGCCGTGCCGGCAAGCGGGGTCGGAAGCGCCTGGACGGGTAAACCCGGGAGGCCCTGCGCCGGCGCACCCGGGAGCCCATTCGGCGCCGGCCCGGAGACACCCTGAACCGGCACGCCCGGCACACCCTGCAGCGCCAACCCCGGAACGCCCGACGCCGGCATGCCCGGGAAGCCCTGCGCCGTCAGCGGCGGAAACCCCTGGGTCGGATCTGCGGGAGCCCCCGGTGAAACCGATCCGGCCGGCCCGGGCTGTGCAGCAGAGGGCCCGGCGAGCTGGGAGGACTGCGAGGCGGCGGGGGGCAGGGGCATGTGGACGGGCAAAGGAGGCATCGCGGGCGGGGGACCGGGTATTCGCATTCCGCCCGGCGGGATGAAGGGCGGCGCGGCGATGAAACCGTGTCGCATCGGTCAACCACCTCTCAGGGCGCATTTCGCATGACTGACGCCATCTTATGGAGGTGCGGCCGAATCGGTCCCTGGGACGGATCTGCCCCGTGTGAATATGCTGAGGTCCGGGGGGTGCAGTCCTGTGGATGGCGAAAAGGCGCGGCTGGCCATGGGGTACTCGCGCACGTCGGCGCTGTATGACCTGCTGGCCGGACAGAGTTACCTGGCCGCGATCCGCCGAGTGCTGCCCTATGTGCGGGTGGGGCCGCGGCCGGCCATCCTCGACGTCGGCTGCGGCACTGGACTCAACCTCTTCGAAGCCGCCCGCTGGTTCGCTCCCACAGGCCCTCTGGTCGGCATCGACATCTCGCCGGGCATGGTCGCGGTGGCCACCGCGAAGGCCCGGCAGCTGGGAATCCCCGCGACCATCCTCCTGGGCGACGCGGAGCAGCTGCCATTCCCCGATGCCGCCTTTGATCTGGTGATCTGCAATTCCGTCTTCCACTGGTTCCGGGACCGGCCGTCCGCCATGCGCGGACTGGCCCGCGTGCTGAAGCCAGGCGGGCAGTTGGTGCTCATCACCGCCACCGCTCCGGGCTTCCGCGAGTGGTTTCTGCTCATCGACGCCGTCATCCGCGCCGTGCTGGGCCCGGACCGTGCGCCGCCGATCCCCGAACTGCCCACCCCCGGCGAGCTGGCCGGCCTGATGCAGCAGGCCGGGTTCGTCGTCGAACGGCTGCAGAACCGTATACAGCGCGAGCAGATCACCGAACCGGTCCCCTTCGTGCAGCTCATGTCGGTCATCGCCCCCACCTGGCCCGGCGACCTCACCGAGGCCGAGGTCAGCCGGGTGCAAAGCGCCGCGGCGCAGCTCATGGCCATGGCCTGGCCCACGGGCTTTCCCTTCACCTGGTCGGCCGTGGAGGCCGTCGCCACGAAGATACTTTAGGGACTTGATATCTCACCCTCGCATGTTAAACTTGATGTGCAAAATGACGGTGCACAGGAAATGTATGAAGGGGCGACGACTTGGTGCTGGAGTCCTATACCATTCGTGACATCCGCCAACTGAAAGCGCTCAGCCACGCGACGCGCGTGCGCATCCTCGCCACGCTGACCGAAAAGCCCATGACCGCCAAGCAGCTGGCTGACCTGTTCGGCGAGGAGCCGGCCAAGACCAGCTACCACGTGAAGCAGCTGCTGAAGGTCGGCCTGGTGGAACTGAAGTTCACCCGCGAGACCCAGAACGGCATCGTGGAGAAGTACTACCAGGCCATCGCGAAGGAGTTCCAGACGGACCCCCTGCTGGCGGCCCAGTCCGGGGGCCGCAGCCGGCTGGAGGCCGGCCTGGTGCGCGAGCTGAACCAGATTCAGTCGGACTTCCTGCGGGCCTGCCAAACCAGCCGGGATCAAACCGGAAAGGACGGCGAGGGCGCCGGCACGACCCATCACGGGCTGTACCGCCTGAGGCTCGGCGCCGTACGGCGTGAGGCGTTCCTGAAGGAGCTTCGGGCGCTCGTCGCCCGCTACGAAGATGCCGAGGGCGACTACGCCTTCCACTTCCTGGCGTACCCGCATCCGGGCGGGTCCGGGGCAGGCTAGCGCTGTCACCTCGACCCGTGGCCTCACATAGTGTGGGAGCAAGGCCCCTCTCCATGAGGACCCCGCAGGTCACGAGTCGAAAGGAGCGCAAGCGGATGAACTTTGGTGGATTCGGCACCGACATCGCCGCCTTCTCCCCGTTCATTGGCGCCCAGGCCGGCGCCAATGACCTGGCGATCTGGCCGGGGGCGGCCGCCTACCCCGCCGCCAACGCAACGGTCTACCGCGTCTACGAGTACGCCGTCCCGGTCACCACCGTGGCCACGGTACCATCCGCGTACCCCACCACTGCGGGCATCCCGGGCATTGCCGGGTACCCGGGCTGGTTCGGCATCTGATCCTTCCCTACATTGCGAGACCAAATGGGTCCGGCAGGACCCAGCCGCCTGCGCTGAAATCGCGCAAGGGCCGTGGGAGACACCCACGGCCCTTTGATCTTTATCGGGTTCGGCGCGGATCACTCGATGTGGCTGTCACGCACATCCAGCAGGTAGCCTGCCAGCAGCGTCCAGCCTGCGGCGAGGAAGTAGAGATTTGCCTGCCGGTTGAGCGCTGCGACGTACAACCCCATGGCGTAAATCAGGGTGGAAAGCAGGGTCAACAGCACCGCCTGTGAGACGCGGCGGCCCGCCACCTGCCGCAGCGCGTGCACGTAGACGGACCCGCCGCCAACGACCTGGACCAGGGTTCCCCACACGGCCTGCAGTTTCGGATCGGCCAAGTAGAACACCTCGTAGCCCAGGCCCTGCGCCACCAGGTCGGCCAGGAGCGGCAGGGAGAAGAGCGCGGTGATCACCACGGGGGCCCATCGCTGTGCCCGCCCCCGCCTTCGCGCCTCCTTCCCGCTCATTTCACAAACCGCCTCAGCACTTCCATGAGTTCGGCCACCGCCTCATCGCCCTCGCCACGCCGCACGGCGGCCGCCATGCAGCCCTTCACATGCCCCTCCAGCAGCATCAGGCCCACCCGGTTCAGGGCCGCCTCCACCGCCGCCACCTGGTTGAGGATGTCGACGCAGTACCGGTCCTCCTCCACCATGCGCTGCAGGCCCCGCACCTGGCCCTCGATCTTCTTCAGCCGGGAGAGGATCCCATCCTTGTCCCGCACCAGCGGCACGCGCACGCTGGGCCGCTTCTCCGCCATGGGGATGACCTCCTCCTCCTTCCTCACCCGTGGACCCGCCGCCCGTGAGACAGGGCCTGCGCCACCAGGAACAGCCCCCAGATGAGCGACAGCGTGCCTGCCACACCCCGGGCAAACCCGAACTCCGCCTGGTACGGCAGCGTCGGGTGCGTCATCCACAGGCGGTAGTCCACCGCATCCTGCACGATCATCCACACCAGGGCCAGCGCTGCCGCGGTCGGCCCGGGCCGGTAGTGGCGCGCGAACAGCATCCCCTGCGCCCACATGGCCAGGTGTGACAGGGTCAGGTGGACAAACTCGAACTCCCACCCATACTTGATGCCGGCCTGGGGCAGCACGATGGCGGTCCACAGGCCGTACTTCATATTCGAGACGAAGGCCACCGCTCCCAGGAGCTGCATGCCGGGCCTGCGCCAGTCTGCACCGGCGAGCAGGAGCCCCAGCCAGATGGTGAAGAGGAAGGTCGCGCCCGGGCTGTCGGGCACGATGAACCACCGGACCGGCGGCGTCTGCGAGAGCTGTGGCCAGTACCAGTAGAAACCGTAGAGCGAACCCAGGAAGTTTACGGTGAGGAGCGCCCACCACCATCGCCGGTCGTGGGCGACGCTCCGCAGAAAGCCCAGTAACCAGGTCATTCCCCGATATTAGCCCCTCGCGGTGGGATTACGGATCTGCCGATTCTTCAGGCTCTGCCGACCCGGCCGGCTCCGCTGCCTCTGCCGGATCTGCCGGTTCGGCCGGTTCGTCCGCATCTGCCGGTTCCTCTGAATCAGCTTGATCCTCTGCTGGGTTCGAGGCCAGTTCCGCGTACTCCTTCATCTGCTCCAGGGAGAGCTGGCCCATGTACCGCACCTGAATCACGCCGTCGGCGTCGATGAAGAAGGAGGTCGGCAGCCCCGTGACCCGGTAGGCCCTGGCCGCGCTCCCGCCGTCGTGCGCCACGCTGAACGTGAGGCCCATCGCCTCCGCAAAGGCGGCGATCTTCTGCGGCGAGTCGGAGGGATCGCCGCTCACCGCCACCACGCGGACCTCATCGCCCATCTGCTGGTGGAACTCCTCCATCTCGGGCATCTCGTCCTTGCACGGGGGGCACCAGGTCGCCCAGAAGTTCAGAAAGACCGGTGTGCCCTTCAGGTCGGAGAGGGTGATGACCTCGCCGGTGAACACGTCCTTCACCCGGAAGTCCGCCGCCAGGTAGCCGGGCAGCGGCTTCACCTCCAGGACCTCAGCGGGCGCCTGCTCAGCCGCCGGGTCGCCGCCGGCGCCGGCGGGCTGTGCCGGAGAATCCCCAACCTCCACATTCGCCCGCACCCCGCCGCAGCCCGCGAGCAGCAGCGCGAGGGCCAGCAGGGAAAGGGCACTCCGTCGCACGGCACGCAACTCCGCCAGTCTGAACATGATGAGCACACCCCATTCCTCACACACATCACATTATCGCCAGTATACCACAGCAGTTTGGGTCACAACTCCCCCCTGACATTCTTCTTGTTCACACCGAACATTACTTGCTCTTCTGACGTATTGACATTGTGAGCATCTTGCGCGGCACGCCGTCCCCTCGGGGCCGGCCGTCCGGTATCGGATTCCACCGAAGGAGAGGTTGTCCTTGAAGGCCAGCGAGGCGCTGTCCCGAGTCACCCAGAACATCGAGCGGGCGGTCGTCGGGAAGCGGCGCGAGATCCAGTACGTCCTGGTCGCCCTCCTTTGCCAGGGGCACGTGCTGATCGAGGACGTGCCCGGCGTGGGCAAGACCACCCTGGTCCGCAGCCTGGCCCGGTCGCTGGGCTGCGACTTCCGCCGCATCCAGTTTACCCCCGACCTGCTTCCCTCCGATGTCACGGGGGTTTCCGTCTACAACCAGAAGACCGGCGAGTTCGAGTTCCGGCCCGGTCCCATCATGAGCCAGATCGTCCTGGCGGATGAGATCAACCGCACGTCGCCCAAGACCCAGTCCGCGCTCCTGGAGTGCATGGAGGAGGGGCAGCTGACCGTCGACGGCGTCACCCGGCGCCTGCCGCGCCCCTTCCTGGTGCTGGCCACCCAGAACCCCATCGAGTACGAGGGCACCTTCCCCCTGCCCGAGGCGCAGCTCGACCGCTTCCTGATCAAGCTGCGGCTGGGCTACCCCTCGCTCCGGGAGGAGATGACCGTCGTCGAGCGCTCCCGGCGGCCGCCGCTGGAGGAGCTGGGCCAGGTGCTCACGGCCGACGAGGTGCTCCACCTGCAACAGGTGGTGAAGGACGTGCACGTGGATGAATCGGTTCTGGAGTACATCGTGCGGCTCGTGCAGGCCACGCGCGAGCACCCGGACGTCTACCTGGGCGCCTCGCCCCGCGGCTCCATCGCGCTGTACCGCACCAGCCAGGCGATCGCCCTGACCCGGGGCCGCAATTACGTCACGCCCGACGACGTGAAGGAGATGGCGCCGCTGGTGCTGGCGCACCGGATCATCCTGCGGCCCGAAGCGCAGCTGCGGGGCGGCGGCGCGGAGGCGCTGGTGGAGGACCTGCTGGCCCAGGTGCCCGTGCCTGCGGGACTGAGGAGCCATGCGGCGCGGCGGGCGTGAGTGGCGGCTGCCGGCCCTGATCGCGGTCGCCTATCTGGTGGCCCGGCTCAGCGGCGGCAGCCTCCCGTACTTCGTCCTCTACCTGCTGCTCCTGCTGTGGGCCGGCGCCTGGGCGTATACGCAGTACGCCTCGCGCCGCATCGCCGGATCCGTGGCCGTCGACCGGCGGCGGATCGAGGTGGGCGAGGCGATCCAGGTCAAACTCCGGCTGGAGAACGAGGGCTGGGTGCCGGTTCCCTGGGTGGAGGTTGAGGACGGAACGCCGCCGCACCTGCTCGCCGGCGACCGGCCCCGTCTGGCCACCTCCCTGCCGCTGGTGGGCAGCCACGTCGTGCAGCTCACCCTCACCGCCCGCCGCCGGGGGCAGTGCCTGGTGGGGCCCTACCGCATCCGCACCGGGGACGCGCTGGGGCTCTTCACGCGCGAAACGGTCCTGCGCCCAGACGCGCAGATCACCATCTACCCCCGGGTGCATCCCATCGAGGACCTGCCCGTGCCGCTGGCCCAGCCCTTCGGCCCGGTGCGCACCCAGGAGCGCGCGTTCGAGGACCCCTCCAACCACGCCGAGATCCGCCGCTACGTGCCCGGCGACAATCCCCGCCACATCCACTGGCGGACCTCCGCCCGCATGGGCACCCTCATGACCCGCCAGCACGAATTGAACGCGACCACGCAGCTCATCCTCCTCGCGGACTTCCACCGGGAGGTGCACGTGGACGGAACGGCCGCCGGGGGCCACTCCACCGCGGAGATGGCCGCGGAGATCGCAGCCTCTCTGGCCGCCCTGGGCATCCGCCGCAAGATGGAGACCGGGCTCTTATGCACGGGGCAGGCCCGCTTCGCCGTGGGCCCCGGCAGGGGCGAGCGGGCCTTCCGGGAGATCATGGAGGCCCTGGCGCAGGTGGAGCCTGCCGGCGACGTCATGCTGGAGCAGCTCCTCGAAACCGAGACCGGCCACCTGGCCCACAGAGCGACGCTGGTCATCATCACCCCGCGGCTGACGCCGCGCCTCTGCGACCGGCTCGCGGCCCTGCGGGCCCGGCACCGGGTGGCCCTGATCCTGCTGGATGCCGCCACCTTCGCACCGCCGGGCCTCGCGCGGCGGCAGATCGGCGCCGCGGACCCGCGGCTGATCGACCTGCTGGCCCGGAGGGGGCTGTGGGTCTACGTGGTGCCGGCCGGCGCGGACCTGCGCCGGCTGGCCGACCTGCGCGTGCACGTGGGAGAGGGGGTGCGCCCATGGCGACCGCGCGCCCATCCGTCGGCTACCAGCTAGCCCTGGCGCTGGTCTCGGCCGGGCTGGTGGCCCTGGTGCTGCAGTCGCTCAACCAGTTCTGGCACATGGATCTGCCCCTGGAGCAGGCGCTGCTTCTGGCTCTGGTCAGCGTACTCTGGGGCTGGCTCTGGTGGCAGAGCCGCAGGCTGGGGCTCCTCAGCACGGCGGCGGTCGGGCTCGCCGCGCTGGTGGCGGTCCGCCGGCTGCCGGAGTTCTCCCGCTGGGCGCTGCGCGCCGCAGTCGAGGGGGCCGATCTGGCCCGGGAGCTGGCCGGCGGCAACCTGGGCGCTTCCTTCGGCCCCAACCTGGGCGCCGTGCTGATCGCCCTGGCCGGGCTCGGCAGCGCACTCGTCGTCACGGGCGAGGCCTTTCGCCGCGGCCGGACCGTCTGGACCCTCGCGCTGGGCTTCCTGCTTTTCGGCACCCAGTGGGGCTGGTACTTCGAACCCGCGGCGGGCTACTTTCAGGCCTACGCCGTGCTGGCGCTGCTGCTCTGGGTGCTGGGCCAGGCCGCCCTGCGGGAGGCCCGCTGGCGGGCCGAGGGGCGCCACCTGGGCCGCCGCTCCCCGCTGACCCCGGCGGTCGCCGCCATCCTGGGCATCGTGCTGGTGGCCGCCGTGCTGCCCTCCGACTTCCGGCCGGTCAGCCTGGGCGAGCTGGGCCGCCGGTTGCAGACTGCGATCCCCGCCCTGCAGGACTTCCGCGGGGGCGGCGTCCGCACCATCGCGGACTTCTCGCTGGCCTCCACCGGTTTCACGCCGGACCTCGGCCGGCTCGGCGGCGCCGTGTCCCTGGACGACCGGGTCGCCCTGCGCATCGCCGTGAACGGGCCGGTTTCGCAGGCCCTGTACGTGCGGGGAGCCGCCTTCCTCACGTACACCGGCTCCACCTGGGAACCGGGCGAGTCGCCCGAGGTCAGAATGGAGGGCGGCATGCTGCCCTCGCAGATGGGTGAGGAGACCCTGAGGCGCAACCTGGTGGCAGAGGTCACGCCCGTGCTCGGCTTCGGGCGGACAGTCTTCCACATGCTGGAGCCGGTCCGCATCGACGGGCTGCCCGGGTACAGCGCGGACGCGGAGGCCAACCTGCGCGCGGCCCGGCCCATCGCCCCGGGCGAGACCTACGCCGTCACCGCCCGCATCCCGCTGTACAGCGCCGTCCAGATCCGCGAGTCACCCGCCTACAGCCCCGGTCCGGAGGGGCAGATGCCGTCGCCGGATGAGTCCGTCCCCGACCTGGAGCGGTATCTGCAGCTCCCCAGGGTTCCGCCCCGGGTGGGCGCGCTGGCCAGGCGCATCACTGCGGACTGGGAGCACCCCTTCGACCAGGCGGTGGCCATCGAATCCTACCTGCGGACGATGCACTACACGCTGACCCCGCCGCCCACCCCGCGGGGGCGCGATTTCGTGGACTTCTTCCTTTTTGACCTGCAGGAGGGCTACTGCACCTACTACGCCTCGGCCATGGTGGTGATGCTGCGCGAGCTGGGCATTCCCGCCCGCTTCGTGGAGGGATTCGCCATTCCGTCATCGGCGCCGTTCACCCTCGACTCCCGCGGCTGGTACGTGTACGAGGCCCGCAACTCGCAGGCCCACGCCTGGGTGGAGGCCTACTTCCCCGGCTACGGCTGGGTGACCTTCGACCCCACGCCGCGGGCCGACCTGCCCGTCATCTCCCGCAGCGCCTCCCCCACCCCCTCGGCAGCCGACGAGCCGCCTGTGCCCGAGGCGCCCGATGAGCCCGGCGCCGAAGCCGCTTCAGACCTGCCGCTCCCCCCGTCCGAGGAACAGGAGAGGCCGGAGCCCATGGACTTCAGCGGGCTGACGCCGGCCGGGGCAGGGCGCGACTGGACCTGGCTCGCCGCCCCGCTGGCCGTGCTGATCGCCATCGTGCTGCTGGTCGCCCGGGTGCTCCGTGGACAGGAGCGCTTCCGCTACCGCGACCCCCGCTCGGTAGTACAGGAAGCGTGGGAGAAGGCCGCCTGGCTGCTGGCCCGGTTCGGCCTGCGCCGCCAGCCCCACCAGACGGCCCACGAGTACGCGGCGCGCGTGGCAGAGAGTCTGCCCTCGCTGCGGGAAGAGGTCCTGCAGGCCGCGTCCGACTACAGTGCCGCCCGCTACGGCCCGCCGGGCCGGCCGGTGCCCGCGGAGCACGCGCACAAGGATGCGCTGTTTGACCGGTACGGCTGGCGCACGTACCTCCTGCGCCGGCTCGGGCTGCGGCGGGGGCCACGCACGAGGCCCGGCTGACATCGTCACCGTTCAACCCTCAATAAGTGCCCGCCGTCTATGCGTCATCAATGCCCGCCGTCGATCCGTCATTAACGCCCGCGACTCCGGCAGCCCTACCGCCTGCGACCCGGAGCCCCCCGCCGTAACGGCGCATAAGAGAAAGAGCCCGCGCCTGCTGGCGACGGGCCTTGCAAACAGACCAGGAACGCCATCATCCCCAATGGGGAGGGCGATCGAGCATGTCCCGCTCGCGGCCGGGCCCCGCCAGCACGCGGGCCCCGTCCCGGGCCAGGTCCATCGTGAGCGAACGGGCGTCGCTG
>JAMNXV010000162.1 GCA_023623185.1 Bacillota bacterium | reverse complement strand
GAGTCTGAGGGGCTGGCGAAGCTGTGGCGGAACGTCAAGGATTACTTCCGGCTGTGGCCCTTCGGATACAGCAGGTGAACTGGGTCGTGAGCGGTGAGATGTGAGCGGTGAGGTGGGTCGTGGGCTGTGAGATGTGCGCGGTGAGACGGGTCGTTGGTCGTGAGGTGTGAGCTGTGAGATGGATTGTGGGCTGTGAGATGTGAGCTGTGAGGTAGGTCGTGGGTCGTGAGATGTGAGCTGTGAGGTAGGTCGTGGGTCGTGAGATGTGAGCGGTGAGATGGGTCGTGAGCGGTGAGATGTGAGCGGTGAGGTGGCTCATGGTCTATGAGATGTGAGCGGTGAGAGGCCGACGGTTTGGGGCAGAGGGCACCGGCGAGTCGTCCGACGGGGCCGTGGCGCCGGGCCCCGCGGCCGGTGGGGCGTGCGACCTGAGCTGCCGGCAGTGGGCGAGCGAGGGGAGACAGGGCCCCGGCAGCCGCCCGGATACCGTTGCTGCCCACAGCCGCCCACGGCTCACAACGTACCGCTTACCGCAGACCGTTGACGCCATCTGCACCCACGCACCACTCACGACAGACTGTCGATGCCATCTGCACCCACGCACCACTCACGACAGACTGTCGACGCCATCTGCACCCACGCACCACTTACGACAGACCGTTGGCGCCACTTTCACCGGCTCACCGCTCACCACGCACAGCTCACCGCACAGTACATCAGAGGGGGTTGGGGACAGATGCGGAGGCACAAGAGGTTCCTGATTCTGATGGGGGCGCTTCTGATTCTGGCTGTGCTGGCCGGCTGTGGGGGCCGGGGTTCAGGCGCCGGCGGTGGGGGCGCCGGCGGGCAGGCTTCGCAGGCGCCGATCAAGGTGGGCGGCATCTTCGACATCACCGGCGCGACGGGCGACGTCGGCAAGCCCCACGCCGAGGGCGCCCGGGCCTGGTTTGACTACCTGAACAACGAGCTGGGCGGCGTGAACGGGCGGAAGGTGGAGCTGGTCTGGGGCGACTACGCCTACCAGGTGCCCCAGGCGGTGGAGCTCTATAAGAAGTACGTCAACGAGGACAAGGTTGTTGCCGTCCTGGGCTGGGGCACCGGCGACACCGAGGCGATGAAGGAGATGATCGCGCAGGACAAGATCCCGTACCTCTCCGGCTCCTACGCGGAGAGCCTGGTGGATCCGTCCGTCACCCCGTACAACTTCATCATCTCGTCCACCTACTCGCAGCAGGCCCGTGTGCTGCTGGACTGGATCAAGGAACAGAAGCCCGACGCCAAGGTGGGCATGATCTTCCACGACTCGCCCTTCGGCCAGGCGCCTTTGGAGGACGCCAAGGCCTATGCCGCCCAGATCGGCCTGACCTGGGTGGGGGAGGCGGCCCTGCCCGGCGCCGCGGCTGACGCGGTGACGCAGGTGCTGGACCTGAACAACAAGGGCGTTGAGTTCATCATGATCCAGAACGTGGTGAAGGGCACCGCCCAGGTGCTGAAGGCCGTGCAGCAGCAGGGCCTGAGCGGCAAGATTCAGGTGGTGGGCATGACCTACTCGGTCGACGAGACGCTGCTTGCCGCGGCCGGCGACGCGGCCGAGGGCTTCGTCGGCACGCCGGCCTTCGTCTTCCCGTACGACGAGGGGCCGGGCATCGATGAGGCCGTGGCCTACGCGGAGAAGATCGGCCTGAAGCGTGAGGACCTCACGCAGAAGTGGCTGCAGGGCTGGGTGTTCGGCCGCGTGCTCACCGAGGCCATTAAGCGGGCAGGCGACGAAGTCACCGGCGAGACCCTGAAGGCGGCCTTCGAGACCTTCAACGAGGTCGATCTGGGCGGCATCGGCGCACCGCTGACCTTCACCCCCACCGACCACGGCGGGACCGACAAGGCCCGGATCTACCAGGTGCAGAACGGCCGCTTCGTGGCCCTGACCGATTTCGTGGAGCCGAAGGGGCAGTAAGAGTGAGGTGGTCCGGTGCTCGTTCTGAATAACGTCGAAGTGATGTACGAGCGCGTGATCCTCGTGCTGAAGGGCATGTCGCTGAAGGTGCCGGAGGGGCAGGTGGTCGCCCTGCTGGGCGCGAACGGCGCCGGCAAGACCACGACCCTGAAGGCGATCTCCGGCCTGCTGAAGTCGGAGAACGGCGAGGTGACCGACGGCACGATCGAGTTCATGGGCGAGCGGATCAACAACCGGGAGGCCGCAGAGATCGTGCGGAAGGGCATCTTCCAGGTGATGGAGGGCCGGCACGTCTTCGAGCACCTCACGGTGGAGGAGAACCTGCTTGCCGGGAGCTACACCCGCACCGACCGGAGCAACGTGCGGCGCGACCTGGAGATGGTCTACCACTACTTCCCCAAGCTGGTGAGCCGGCGGCGGCAGAAGGCCGGGTACCTCTCGGGCGGCGAGCAGCAGATGGTGGCCATCGGGCGGGCCCTCATGGCCAGGCCGAAGCTGGTGCTGCTGGATGAGCCGTCGCTGGGGCTCGCCCCCCGCCTGGTGCGGGAGATCTTCGACATCATCAAACGGCTGAACGAGGAGATGAAGACCACCTTCCTGGTCGTGGAGCAGAACGCCATGGTGGCCCTCTCCATCGCCCACTTCGGCTACGTGATGGAGAACGGCCGGATCGTGCTGGAAGGACCGGTGGAGACGCTGCTGAACAACGAGGACGTGAAGGAGTTCTACCTCGGCCTCAGCGAGGTGGGGCGGAAGAGCTACCGGGAGGCGAAGGCCTACAAACGCAGGAAACGGTGGTTGGCATGAACGGCTTGGCAGCAGGGGGCGGCGCCGGCGGCCTGAGCCGCTGGGTGCCGCCCGGCGGAGAAGAGCGGTTGCGGATGGTGCTGGCGGCAGCCCGGGAGGGCAGCGCGGTCTGGCGCGAGCGGCTGGATGCCGCCGACATAGGGTTCGATGGGGCCGGCGTCGGGTTCGAGGGAACCGGCGGTGCGGCCTGGCTGGCGCTGCCGGTGCTCCGGAAGGAGTCGCTGGGCAGCGTGCAGGCCGAGTCCCCGCCGTTCGGCGGGCTCCTGGGGGAACCGGTGGAAAACCTGGCGCGGATCTTCGTGAGCCCCGGCGACGTCTACGACCCCCAGGGCACGGATCCGGACTACTGGCGGTTCAGCCGAGCCCTCGCCGCCGCAGGGTTCCGGAGAGGCGACCGGGTGCTCAACTGCTTCAGCTACCACCTGACCCCGGCGGGATTCATGTTCGATGCGGCCTCGCGGGCGCTGGGCTGTGTGGTGGTCCCCGCCGGCGTGGGACAGCAGGAGCTGCAGATTCGCATCGCCAGGGCGGTGGGCGCTTCGGGCTACGCCGGCCTGCCGTCCTACCTGCTCGCCCTGCTGGACCGGGCGGCCGCGGCCGGCACTCCTCTGCCGATACGCCGTGCGGTGGTGACCGGCGAGCCGCTGCCCGAGACCCTGCGGGAGCGGATCGAAGCCCACGGGGTGAAGGCTTATCAGGCCTACGGCACAGCGGATGTGGGGCTCATCGGGTACGAGTGCGGGCAGGGCGGCGGGCTGCATCTGGACGAAGGGGTCATCGTGGAGATCTGCGACCCGGACGGCCGTCCGGTGCCCCTGGGCGAGGTGGGGGAGGTGGTCGTCACGTCCCTCCAGGAGACCTACCCGCTCCTGCGGTTCGGCACAGGCGACCTCAGCGCGATGATCGCGGAGCCCTGCGCGTGCGGCCGCCCTGCGCTGCGGCTGAAGGGATGGATGGGCCGGGTGAGCGAGGTCGCCAAGGTGCGGGGAATCTTCCTCTACCCCCGGCAGCTGGAGGCGGCGATGGCGGAACTGGCCGGCAGCGTGGAGCGCTGGCGGGCGGTGGTGGAGCGGGATGCCGACCACCGGGACGTGCTGCGCATCGAGTTCGCCGGCCGGGCCGACCCCCGGGCCGTGCGCGACGCGGTGCAGGCCGCCGTCCGGCTGAATCCGCAGGTGGTGGTGGTGCCGGCCGGGGCGCTTCCGGCCGAGGGCCCCCTCTTTCAGGACAGGCGCAACTGGGATTGAACGCGAGACGCCCCCGGGGCTAGCCCGGGGGCGTTTCGGCTGCCAGGGGCGACTGCAGCCGCGCCTGTACGATCAGCCGCATCTCGTCGGTGCCGGGGGGGTCGCAGGTGGTCAGGGTGAGGGATGGGTAATCGGTGGGGGCGATGACGGAGAGGTCGTACGGGTCGGTGATGAAGACCCGCTCGACGACGAAGGTGAGGCTGCGGTCGGGATACTCGATGTGCAGCAGGTCCCCTGGCTCCAGCGCATCCAGGTCGTAGAAGAAGGACGGCCGCCCGAACCGGGTGCGGTGGCCGGCCATGGCCGCGTTTCCGACCTCACCGGGCAGCACCGTCTGCGGGTAGTGGCCCGGCCCCAGGTCCAGCACGGGGTTGTCGACCCCCTCGTTCACCGCATAGGAGACGCCGAGGCGGGGGATCGCGATGTGGTAGAGGGGGGCCGGAGGCCAGTCCCGGGTTGTGCCGCCCGTGGCCGGATCCGAGAACGGTTCCGCACCTGCGCCATCTCGGGCCCCGCCTCCGCTGCCGCCACCGGCGCCTTCGCCTGCGCCCTCACCGGCGCCGTCTCCACTCCCGTCGGCCGGGCCGGCCCCAGGGGGTCCGCTCGGTTCGGACCCGTCTGCACCCGGTTCTCCGGGCCTGGCGAGCATCACGGGCGACGGCGGGAGGGCCTCGGCCATCTGACGGCGGTGGTCGATCTCATCGCGCAGCCACCGGGCAGCCGGCAGCAGCACCAGGAGCGCCCCGATGAGCAACAGCAGGTTGCCGAGCCAGATCCGACCACCCCGCACGGTGACCACCTCCTTTTCACAGCAGGAGCTGCCCGGCATGGGGGCGAACGGTATGCGAATATACGGGTGTGATCATGATGTGGGGGAGGACGCCGCATGGGCTCACTTCAACGCCTGTTCCTGTTGGTAGCAGCCGTCGTACTCGTCTTCACCGTACTGAAGTGGGTCCGGATTCTGCGGCGGGTGAACTTCGCCGTCCAGGCGGCCCAGGAGGCTGCCCGGAAGAACCGAACGTACGAGGCGGAGCGTCGGGATGGCTGATGCGCGACATCAGGCGGGGGCGGACAGGCCGCCCCCTTCTAGTTGGATTCGCCGTCCTCGGCCCCGGTCATCCAGCGCTGAATGTCGGCCAGTTCCACGGGCTTGATCTTCAGGTCAAGGTCCTTGCCGATCACGACCCGTGCCCGCTCGGGCACGGCGAAGAGGATGAAGGTCCGGTCGCCGACGGTCACCTGCCGGAAGGACTCCAGGTGATTCGGCGTCAGGGTGATTTCAATGCCGCCGGCCTGCATTTTCATGCGGGTCGGCTTTTCCGCATTGTCGCCGCCGAAGAGCGAGTTGTACGCAGGGCGGTAGGACAGGTCGCCGAACGTCGATTCCCAGCGGGCCTGGAAGCCCAGCCGGTCGACGCCGTGCCCCACGGCCTTCTCCATGCTGCGCACCACCGAGTCGGCGCTGAGCCCGTCCTCGGCCTCGTCCAGCAGGTCTGCGCCCATGCGCTGGAAGAGGTCATGGGGCACCTCTCCGGTGGCGTTCTGCTCGGTGATCATGCGGAGCAGGGCCTGCCCCTCCCGGCGGGGGCTCATGCGGCGGGTGACCTCCAGCGCCTTGAACCATGCGGCGGCGCCGCTGCCGGCGTACACCATGAGGTCTGCGGTCTCGCGCCCTTCCCCGTCAAGGCAGGGGAAGAAAACGGCCCGGGAGACGGCGGTCCGCTTGATGACGTTGTTCAGCACCTGGGTGACGAAACTGCCGGTCTGCTCGTCGAAGAGCGCCTCCTCACGGTCGTCGAGGTCCAGCACCGTGGCGAAGCTGAAAGCCATTGGCGCTGCGCCCAGCTCGGGCACCATCTGGAAGCGCAGGACGGCTACCAGGTGGTTCTTGATGGCGCCTGCCGCCATCACCTTGTACGCCAGCACGTTGCCCAGTTCCACCAGCGCCTGGGGCTGGGCATCCGCCATGTCCCGGATGGCCTCCAGCACTTCCACCGAAGGGCGGTTGTGGAGCCGGTCGTATTCGGCCGAGGCCACCTTGTCGACGGCGAGGACCTCTCCCGTGTACATGCAGGGGAAGTTGACCTCACCCGGGGCCCCCTCGATGGCCTGGTACAGGTGCTGGGTCAGGATCGCCCGGAGCTGTGGATCGAGGTCGTTCCACTTGTAGGCGTCGGCGTGGGCGAGGAGCTTGCGGTCCTCTTCACGCTTTATATGGCCGAGGTATACATCGGTGACCGAGATCGCGCCTTCCCGCGCCACCAGCTGCAGCTTCTGAAGCAACGATTAGCCCTCCAAACCGTGGATGTATAGGCCGCGTAAGAGACGGCAGTCCTATCGTATCACGCCTCCAGCTTCCTGCCCATCCTGCGCAGCTGCCAGCCCGCCACGAGCAGGAGGCCGCCTGCGATGTAGTAGCCGACGTGCGGAGGTGCGGTCAGCCCGTCGCCGGTGCAGGCCAGCGTGAAGTCGGGCGCGTTCACCGCTTGGCCGGGCAGCACGATGACCTGCTGCGAGACGGCGGGGTCGCCGGGGTTCTGCAGGGTGAGCGTCCAGGTGCCGGGGGTGAGGCCGGCAAGCTCGTAGTTCAGCCACACGCCGATCCGGCCGGTGGCGGCCACGACGGTGGCGACCGTCTCGCCGGATTCATTGGTCGCCCAGACCCGCGCCGCACCCGTGCGCGGTGCGCACACGCGTCCGGCGATGCCGCCCGGCGTGAGGTCGATCGCCGGGTCGGGCTCCTCCCAGATCAGACGGATCGTGACAACCTGATCGGGCCGTTCCTCCGTCAGCCGGGCCCGGGCCAGACCGCTCCGGCGCGGGCCGTCCGGATTCTGGGGATCGCCTGCCTCGGCGAACACGGCGTACTCACCCAGAGGCAGGTCGGTGAAGCGCAGCTCGCCGGACTGGCCTGTGAATCCGGCCCGGTCGCCCACGTGGACGATGGCACCGGAAATGGGACGGTCGACGCCTTCGTTACGCGGGCTGGCATCGAGGACCCGCACGGTGAGGGAGCCGGTAGGCCTGGAGGGCTCGGGCTCCGGCTGCTCCTCCTGCGGCGGCGGGACGGGGCGCGGGGGCCACGTCAGCACGATGGTGATAAAGGCCTCGGGTTCCTCGGCCGTAATCTGCGTGGCACCGGTGCCGGTCAGCGGGTCGGCTCCGGTGAGCGGGTTGACGGCCGTGGCCATTGCCGTATACGTCCCGAAGGGGAGCCCGTCGAAGATCACCTGACCGTGGGCGTCGGTGTTGGCGACGAACTCCGCCAGCTGAACCTCGGCGCCTTCGAGGGGCGTCAGCTCACCGCTGCCCGCACCGTCTCCGAGCACACGGACGGTGACCCTGCCGGATGCCGGGACCGGGGGTTCGGTTTCGGACGTGGGCGGCCGTTCGGGCGGGGTTCTGCCGCCACCGCCGCCGTTGTTGCCGCCACCGCTGTCACCGCCGCCATTGTCACCGCCGCCATTGTCTCCGCCACCGTTGTCACCGCCGCCGTTGTCACCGCCGCCATCGTCCCCGCCGCCCGGCGTGCGGATGGGCTTGACGCGCAGATAGACGAAGAGGGTTCCCTGCTCGCCCTGGTACGTGTTGCCGGCGGTCAGGGGCACGTCGTAGTCGATCGTGATGGTGCGGGTTTCATCGGCAGCCAGGTCTTCCATGTTGTGGTAAGCACCGTCATATGCGTAGGAACTGTTATCGTCTTGAATGGTGAGCAGCATGGGATCATCGCCGGAGAACAGCGCGCCATCGACCAGGCCCTTGATCGCGAGCTGCACGGGCTGGGTGCCGCCGTTTTTCACCTTGTAGATCCCGACGAGGCCGGAGTCACCGGGCGCCAGGTTCTGCATGTCCGGGCACTCAATCGGCAGCGAGTAGACCCGCTCCTCCGTCAGCGGGGGGATCGTCAGCTCGTAGGTGATGGAACTGCACTCGGGTCCCCCGGTGCCCACCCATTCCGAGTCTGCCGCTTCCATGGCCAGGAGCCAGGCGGCATGCTGTTCCGGCTCCCGGGCAAAAGCCGGAATGGCGGCCACGGTCAGCCCCGCCAGGGAGAGCAGCACGGCCAGCAGCGACTGCAGCCGGCGCATGACGTGGCGCTTCATCGTCTCCGTCCTCCCTCCAGAAAAGCGAACCTGCTGGAAGTGTAACATCCATTGCGGCTCACAAAGGGGTGAATCTGTGGGTGGTTTCGCGGGGTGGGAGTCGCCCGCGCGGGTGAGGTGAAGGGTGAGCCGGGAGGAGCGCTCGGGTGAGGGGCCGGAGGGGACGTGCAGCCAGACGCGGCAAGAGGGAGCGGCGAGGCGCTCCCTCTTGCAAAGGGGTGTCCCGTCACTGGGTGACCTCGACCGTCATGGTGACGGAGGCCGTGTTGCCCGCGAGGTCGGTGACCGTGAGCGTCACGGTGTAGGTGCCGGGACTCGTCCAGCGGTGCACCACCATCGGCAACTGCGTCTGCGTGCCGTCGCCCATGTCCCACTCGTAGCGGAGGATCTGCGAGCTGGAGGTGGATTTCAGTCCGCTGAACTTGACGAGCTGGTTCGGCTGCACCGAGGAGGGCCCGTCGATCACAGCATTCGGCCCTGCAGACTCATGCTGGCCACCGCCCACCACCACGTCGAGGGTCGTGGTGGCCGTGTTGCCGTTCCGGTCGGTGACCGTCAGAGTGATCGTGTAGGTGCCGGCCTCCTTGTAGCGGTGCGCCACCGTGCGGCCGCGCTGGATCCTGGAACCGTCGCCCATATCCCATTCGTAGGAGATGATGGGCACATCGGAGGCGGATCCGTGCGCATCCCACCGGCTGTTCCTGTTGACCTCGACTTCGGTGGGACCGGTGATCACGGCGACGGGGCCGCCGGGCTCGGCGGGATCGGGCTCACCCGGATCGGGCTCGCCGGGGTCAGGCTCACCCGGATCGGGTTCGCCCGGATCCGGCTCGCCGGGATCCTCATCCTCCGGGAGGACGATGGTCAGCGTGCCCGGGGCGGTCGCCCGTGTGGTGTTGCCGGCGGCGTCCATCGCCCGGAAGCGGACGAGGGCCTCGGGCATGCTCATGTCGTCGGGAACGGTGAAGGTGCCCTCGTAGCGACCGGGCTCCGTTTCGGTCATGGCGATCTCGCCGGGCTCCAGGCCGAACGAGGCGTCGTCGCCTGCGGCGGAGCCGCCGCCCAGGTTCGCCACGATGCTGAACGCAGCGAGCGCGAGACCGGGCTCAGACTCGAAGGAGACCGTCAGGGTGTCGCCGGCCGTGAGGGTCAGGTCGGCGTCGGGCTGCAGGTTGGTCAGCTCGGGTGCGGTGCTGTCGACCGTCATGGTTACCGAGGCAGAGGTGGCATTGCCTGCCCGGTCCACGGCGGTGACGGTGACGAGGTTCTCACCCTCGCGGACGATGATCTCGGCGGTGAACCGGCCGTCAACATCCACCTCAGCCGCGGTGCCGTTCACGTCGACCCCGGCCAGGTGGAGATCCAGGGCCTGGCCCGCAACGGTGAGGAGCCGGTGGTTCTGCACGGCGCCATCCTGCGGCTCGTCGATGGTGAGCTCGGGGGCGGTCAGGTCGACGGTGACCCGGACCGGAGCCGAAGGATCGGTGCTGTCGCCGTCCGCGGTGGTGGCCACGGCGGTCAGGGTATACTCGCCCTCATCCAGCGTCAGCGTGGCGGAGAAGGTACCGTCCGCTTCGGCCGCGGTCTCGGCCGCAAGCTCATCGTTGACGTAGATCGCTACCGACGTGCCCGCGGAGCTCCGGCCCTCCACCAGGACCTCGGTCTCGTTGGTGAAGGTGCCGTCGGCCGGACTCAGGATAGCCGGCGGCCCGACTTCGGTGGAGACCAGGGCCCGGATCATGGCGTTGCTCGGCTCGGTCCAGGGACCGAAGACGCCATCCACGACCTCATAGGTGCGGCCCTGATCGACCGTCTCGTCGAAGGCCAGGCCGGGCACGTTGGGATAGTCGGCGGCCTGAATGACTGCCACGTAGAAGTCGCCCTGCACCGTGATGCCGTAGGGCCGCAGATCCACCTCGTTCCAGGCGCCCCTGACGGCGTCCTCCACCAGCACGGGACTCAGCAGCAGATCGCCGGGCGAGCCGTCCGGGCGGCTGCCGTAAACGGCCACCATGAAGGTGTTGCCTCCGGGGGTGGGCCAGGTGGTATCCCACAGGTAGACCCGGGCGCCCGTCACCATCACGGTCTGACCGGGTTCGGGCGACATGCGCACGGCCCAGCCGTTGCCGGCGTCGTACATCGCCCAGGCGGTCTCGGCGGTGCCGTCGTCATAGGCCAGCTCGCCGGGGATCCCCGCGAAGGGCCGCATCACGATCGAGAGCTCGGTGGTCTGGTTGCCAGGCACGTCTACCGTGATTTCCTCCATGTAGTGGCTCCGGTGGGAGACGCGCAGCGTGTAGGAGCCCTCCAGGAGGTTTAGGCTGAACCGGCCGGCCGCATCCGTGGTGGTCGGTGCGACGCGGGCGTCGTCGAGGACCTGCACGCGGGCGCCCTCGATCGGCTCGCCGGTCCGGGCGTCGGTCACGGTGCCGGCCAGCAGGCCGCGCGGGATCTCCTGCAGGAGGAAGTTGACGGTCAGCTCCTCATTGGGGCCGAGGTCAACCTGGCGGGTCTGCGGGTAGTACCCGTAGGACTCGGCCATGAGGGTGTAGGTGCCGGCCGGGAGCGCCAGCGAGTAGGAGCCGTCGCCCGGGTTGGTGCGCACCACGCGGCCGTTCTCGAGCACGGTCACCGTGCCTTCCATGATCGGCAGCGCCGTGATGCGGACCACCGGCTCCTCCGTCTCGACCCGGTATTCGGACTTGGCTGCCCTGGGAAGCTGGTGCCGGAGGATGACCGTCTCGGCGGGCTTCTCATCCTTCGGGGTGATGCTGTCGCCGGGCTTGGAGAGGCTCACCGGGGCGGGCACAGCTTCGGCTCCGGCCCCGGCCTCTGCGCCGGACACGATTACGTCATCGATGTACCAGCCGGGATAGCTGACCGAGCCGTCGGAGGTGTGGCGGAAGCGGACCTGCACGGTCCCGCCCACGTAGTCCGTCAGGTCGATGAGCGGGGTTTCGGGGCCGACAGGAGCTCCGCCCGAAGCCGGCGAGGTGTAGATGGCCAGCTCCGTCCAGGTTTCGCCGCCGTCGGCGGTGACTTCCACGCGGCCGTAGTCCCAGTTGCGCTCAAGCCGGTACCAGTGGGTGAACGCCAGCGCGGCGGAGGAGAGACCGCTCAGGTCGATGGGCGGCGAGATCAGCGAAGCGTCGGCGTTGTTGGGATAGTTGCCGGCCAGGTTCGTCGCCCAGAGGTTCTCGCCGGAGAAGGCCTCGCCGGGGCCGCTGGTGGGCACGCCCCACTCCCAGGAGTTGTTGGTGCCTGCAGTGGTCCATTCGCCGGGCCCGGACTCCATGTCGTCCCGGAAGCGGATGACCACGTGAGCCGCGGTGGCAGATGCCTCGGCGGAGTACTCGCTCTCGTTGCCGAAGAAGTCGCTGACCGTCACCACGTAGTAGTAAGTGGTGCCGCTTTCCACGTCGAAGTCGCTGTAGGCCGGGTCGGTGGTGGTGGCGATCGGCGCGTAACCCTCGCCCGAGGTGGTGGACCGGTAGACCGTGTAGTGGTCGAAGTCGCCCGCGTCGGTCGCGTCCCAGGTGAGGGCGATCGAACCGAGCGGCGTAGCCTGTGCGCTGAGGTTGGTCGGAACGGCCGGGGGCTCGTTGTCCACGTAGATTTCGACGTCGTCGATGTACCAGCCCTCACGCACGACGCTGACGTCGGTGTCCAGGACGAAGGCCAGGAAGAGGTTGGACAGCCCTGCGTAGGCAGACAGGTCGATGACGGCTTCCTGGTACGCGCCGTTGGTGCCGGTGTAGGTGGCCAGGATCTCCCACGTCTCACCGTAGTCGGCGGTGATGGCCACGATGCCCAGGTCGAAGTTGGTCTCCATGTTGTACCAGTGCCTGAACCGCAGCGCGGCAGCCCCGTCCCGCAGGTCGATGGGCGGCGTGATCAGGAAAGCCTGCGCGTTGCTGGTGTACTCGCCGTCCAGGTTGGTGGCGGCCACGCGCTGGCCGGAGTACGCGGCGCCCGGGCCGGAGGTCGGCTCACCGATCTGCCAGAGGTCTGCGGGCTCCCCGCCGGTGGACCAGCCGACGATGCTGCCCTCAAAGTCCTCCAGGTAACCCGGCTTCACGCCGTCCAGCATGGTGATGACGTGCGGGTTGTTCCGGGTTCCGCTGAAGGCCCGGTTGTTGCCGAAGTCGACCGCTTCAATGTAATACTCCATCGTGTCGGTGGTGGAAAGCTCGGCCGGGATGGTGCCCACGAAGGTGCCGCCCGTGTGGTCGCCGGAGGTCTGGGTCATGTCCACGATGCCCCACCAGTTGAGCCCGGGCTGGCGGAAACGCAGGTACACTGCGCTGAGGGACACGTCGTCGGTGATCTCGGCCTCAATGGTTGTTGGTGTGCCCTTGAATCCCTGAGTGACAGGGGTATGGCGGATCGTCGGCCCGATCAGGTCGTCGCCCTCAGCCAGCAGCCGGCCGGAGATGCGGCCTTCGGCCAGGCCGAGAGCCTGGGCGACGGCCTTGTAAGCGTTGACGATGCCGTGCCCGTAGCCGTTGTTGGGAACGGTCGCATATTGGGCATCCGTCATCGGGTCAGCCGTGCTGGTGAGAATCGCCTCGATCTCATCGACGGTCAGGCTGGCGTCCACCTGCCGGAGCAGGGCCGCCGTGCCGGCCACGTGGGGGGCCGCCATCGACGTGCCCGTGCCGGCGCCGTACATGCCGCCCGGCAGGGCGGAGCGGACGGCGGTGCCGGGTGCGGAGACCTCGGGCTTGATCTCACCGTACGGGCTGGGACCGCGGCTGGAGCCCGAGTTCAGGGTGTCGTCCTTCGTGACGTTGCCCACGCCGATGGACTCGGGGTAGTTGGCGGGCACGCCCACCGTGCCGGCGCCGGGGCCGCTGTTGCCGTTGGCGAAGACCGGCACGATGCCTGCCGCTCGCCAGGCGACGACGACGTCCCGGAACCACTCGTTCATGCCGGAGCTGCCGCCCCAGGAGTTGTTCACGACGTCAGGCGCGTTGGCCGGGTCGCCGCCGGGGGCCATGATCCACTGGCCTGCCTGGAGGATCCAGCTGGTGTACCCGCTGCCGAACTCGTCCAGCATCTTGGCCGCGATCCACTTGGCGCCGGGCGCCACGCCGATCTGGTTTTCGCCGTCGGGGGTGCGGCCGACCATGGTGCCCGCGGTGTGAGTGCCGTGACCCTCGTCGTCGTAGGGTTCCGGACGCCCGTTGACCGCGTCGAACCAGAACGCGCTGTGGTCAGCCGCGCCGACCCCCCGGTACTGCTCAGCCAGGGCCGGGTGGTCGGGATCGACACCGGTGTCCATGCTGGCGACCACCACGCCGGTGCCGTCGATCTCGAACTGGCGCCAGACGGCCGGGGCGCCGATGCGCTCGATGTTCCACTCGGGCGCACCGGAGAGTGTTTCAACAGACTCCTCGATGGTCACGATGTCGGACTTGATGAGGTGGACCTTTTCGTCCTCGTAGATGGCCTCAACTTCGGGACGGGCGGCGATCTTCTCCAGGGTGGCCTTGTCAGAGGTCACCGCCACCATGTTGGTGATCCAGAACGGTTCGAACGACTCGACCTGTCCCATGGACTGCGCCTTCTCCAGGAAGGCGACCAGGCCGGCCTGAGACAGGTCGGCGGCCTCCTGCAGGCTGTGGATGACCGCGCTGCGGGCGGCCAGTTCGGCGGCTGCCGGGGTTGCGGCCCGCTGCCGCGCTGAGGCCGCGGCGCCTGCGACGTCGGCCTGAAGCTTCAGCTTCACCAGGTAGCGGGCCTTATCGCTGTGCTGGAAGGCGTCGAGTACGGAGGGCTGGATCTTGGCCTTGACGGTGGCCGCAGAGTCGAGGGACACGGAGACTGCGGCAGGCTTTCCGGGTCCCGCCTTGATGGGTCCCGGGCGCACGCCGGTCCCCACCATCGCCAGTGCCTGCGCGGGTATGGCGGCGGTGAGGAGCAGCGCCAGCCCGGTGCGCATCAACCGGGAATCCAGGTGTTTGGGCCGGGAACGGATCCCTGATCGCATGGACGCTCCACCTCCGAACAGGATTCGAGGTCGGGGCCCCTGTCCTCGTGGGAAAGACGGTTCTTCCTGTTCGGTCTGGGATCCTGCTATTTTCCGAATTTACACATAAATAAGCTGTGGGCGAAACGGGTGACGTGTGGCGCGGATCTGCCCACCGAAACACAGTCTGGCGAGACCCTCCCGCATAGACTGGAGTACGACCAGTGCACCCTCCCGGGTGCGCAGCGAGGAGGGGGGAGGAGCATGGCCTCGACGTCTCAGCACGACTGGAGCCTGCACCGGAAGGGTCCTATCGACCAGGCGCGGCACCATGAAAAGGTCAAGGAGGCGATCAAGGAAAACCTGCCTGAGATCATCGCCGAGGAGTCCATCATAACCTCCGACGGTAAGCGACTGGTCAAAGTACCCATCCGGACGCTGGAGGAGTATCGCTTCCGGTTCAACCCCAACCAGGGGAAGCGCGTGGGACAGGGGGACGGCGATTCGAAGGTGGGCGACGTGATCGGCCGCGCCCGGGGCGGGGGCAAGGGCGGCGGGGCCGGCGGCCAGCCGGGCGACCAGCCCGGAGTCGACTACTACGAGGCGGAAGTGACCGTCGACGACCTGGCGGAACTCATCTTCGAGGACCTCGGCCTGCCCAACCTGAAGCCGAAGTCCACGCAGGAGATTCCCACCGAGGAGGTCCGTTTCACCGAGGTGCGGAAGAAGGGGCCCATGGCCAACCTGGACCGCCGGCGGACGATCATGGAGAACCTGAAGCGGAACGCGCGCCGGGGAATGCCAGTTCTCGGCAACATCACCAACGATGACCTGCGCTTCAAGGTGTGGGAGCAGGAGATGCGCCCCAGCAGCAGCGCCGTGGTGATCGCCATGCGGGACGCATCGGGCTCCATGGGAGAGTTTAAGAAGTATATCACCCGGAGTCTGTTCTTCTGGATGACCCGTTTCCTTCGCACGAAATATCAGGACGTGGAGATCGTCTTTATTACCCACCATTCAGACGCGCAGGAGGTGGATGAGGAAGCGTTCTTCAAGATGGGCGAGAGCGGGGGCACGCGGGTCTCCTCGGCCTACCGGCTGGCCCTGGAGATCATCCAGGAGCGGTACGACCCGGAGCGGTGGAACATCTATCCCTTCCATTTCAGTGACGGCGACAACTGGAGCGACAACGACAACAAGCTCTGCGTGGAGCTGGTGGGCAAACTGCTGGAGGTCTCGAACCTGTTCGGGTACGGGGAGATCCGGGACGGCGGGTATACCAGTTCGCTCATGAGCGCCTTCTCGGCGATCAAGGACCCGAAGTTTGTGATCGTGACGATTACGGAGAAGCGGGACGTGTACCCGGCGCTGCAGAAGTGGTTCAGCCGCGGCGGGGTGGCGGTGGGGTGAAAAGGAGGAGGGTCCGGCGAGACGGCTGGATCCTCCTCTTCGTGCGTCCCCGGCCCGCCAGCCAGCAAGGGTGTCCGCTTTTGCAGGCTGCTTCTCCCGGACAGGCAGGCGCGTGACGTACCCGGAACTGCCGTGCAGGAATGTCAAAGCGGTGAACAGAAGCAAGGGGTGGAGCGGCATCCGGACCTCGACCGGTCATGTGGCGGGCGGGGGGATGTGGCGCACGAACGGAGGGGCATGCGATGCGCGAGATGAAATGCGTGTACAGCGATGCGCACGTTAAGGTGTTACGCAGCGGGGGCGAGGCGCCGGGTTCAGACAGGCTGAATGCGCCCTTCTACCGCATCCGGGTCGGAGCGGTGGAGCTGACCTACGACGTCGGGGCAGGAGCCTGGTACGTCTACATGCCCGGCCGGGAGCGGATGCAGACACCCGTGAGAAGCCACCCCTACTACCTCTCGGAGCAGGGCTTCACAATGGTGAACATCGACTGGGACCACACGGAGAGTCAGGTGTTCGGCATCGAGATCCTCGGCGGAAGTTCCCGGGAAGCCCCGCTCATCATCGACGTGCCGGAGCCCGAGGAGGAATCGTCACAGGAACGGGGTGGGCACCTGCGGGTGATTCGGCCGGAAGACAAGTGAGCGCGCCACAGCGGCCGCTGTCCTCTCGCCTGGAGGTCAGCGGCCCCTTCTTCACAACCTGTTGACCGACTATTCAGACCGTGGTAGAACAGGAGGCAGGATCTCCTGTCGGAGGTGGCCGTAAGTGCGGCCTGGTGGAGCGTAGACCGCGGCTGGAGCCCCGACCGGGTCGAGGCGGTCTACATCGGCAGCCTGAGCGGCGGGCAGGGGATGCAGCTCGGCAACCTGGCCCCCGCCCTGGTCGAGTACGCCGGCCTCCCCCCGGTACAGGCGCTCCGCGTGGAGAGCGCCTGCGCCTCAGGGGGGTTCGCCCTCCTTCAGGCTGTCCTTGCGGTGGCGTCGGGCCAGGTGAAGGTGGCGCTGGCCGCCGGGGTTGAGAAGATGCGGGACGTCTCCGGGGAGATGGGCCGCTACTGGCTGGGCATTTCCGGGGACACCGAGTACGAGCGGCTGGCCGGGCTGACCTTCGCCGGCGTGTTCGCGCTGATGGCCAGCCGCCTGATCCACGACGGCGCCATCACCCGCACCGACATGGCCCGGGTGGCGGTGAAGAACCACCGGCACGCGGCGCTGAACCCCAAGGCGATGCTCCGCCGGCCGATAACGGTGGAGCAGGTGCTGGAGGCGCCGATGGTGGCCCACCCGCTCACCGCCCTCGACTGTTGTCCGACCTCTGACGGCGCCGCTGCGGTGCTGGTGGTGGACGCGGATGTGGCCCGGGACTTTTCGGACATGCCGGTGGGGGTGGCCGGCTTCGGCGCCGCCTCCGACACCCTGGCTGTTCACTCCCGGCCGGACATCACCCGGCTCCGGGCCGTCCATCAGGCGTGTGCGGCCGCCTACAAGATGGCCGGCATCGGCCCGGAGGAGCTCGATCTGGTGGAGCTGCACGACTGCTTTACGGTGGCCGAACTAATGGCCTACCACGAACTGGGGCTGTGCGACATTCGCGAGGCAGGCGCCCGGCTGGCCGCTGGCGAGTTCGAACTGGGCGGCCGCCTGCCAGTCAATGTTTCCGGCGGCCTGAAGGCCAAGGGGCACCCCATCGGTGCGACCGGCGTCGGCCAGGTCGTGGAGATCTTCCAGCAGATCCGCGGCGGTGTCTCCGAGCCCGACCGGCAGGTGCCCCGTGCTGAGGCCGGCCTGGCCTGCAACATGGGCGGCTCGGGCGCCAGCGCCACCGCCTTCGTCCTGCGGAAGGGGGTGGTCCGGTAATGGCCATCGCACTGCGCCTCTCCGTGCACACCTCCGGCCGGCCCGCGTGGGACGAGGATGCCCTCACGCTGATGCTCGAGGCTGGCCGGCGCATCCTGCGGGACGGCCAGAGGCCGGACCGGCTGGCCATCGCTTCACTGTCCCTTCCCTACAGCCGGCGAGTGCAGGCCGGGCTGGTGGCGGAGGCCCTGGACCTGCCGCACTCCACCTTCTGCCTGGAGTGCACCACGTCCGCCCGGGCGGCCACCGAGGCGATCCGGGCCCTGGGCACGGGGCTGGTGCTGGCCGCCGATGGGCGGTACGGGGCCGCCGCGCTGCTGCTGGAGGGCAGGAGCGCGGCCGGGACGACGATTCTGGCGGCGCAGAGCGCCCTGGCGGAGTACCCGGGGCTGGAGTTCACGCCCGCGGGAGAACGAGGCGTCCGCGATGTGGCGGTCCCGGGCTATGCGGAGGCGGCCTACCTCGACCTGGTGGCCGTGGCGGCGCGCGGCCTCCAGGCCGACTGGCTGGCCTTGAACCCGCCGCAGCCCAGGCTTGCGCGCAGGGCGGCTGCGCACCTCGGCTTTCGCACTGCCGTGCAGGCGCCGACGGACGCCGGGGCCGCCGGACCGCTGGTCGCGCTGTCCGCTGCGCTGGAGCAGGCGAGGCCGGGTCAGCGGATCCTCCTGGTGAGCTACGGCGCCGGCAGCGCTGCAGATGCGCTGCTGGTGCAGAAGGGAGGCGCCTAGGATGGGCGCACACGTATCGGTCCCCATGTACCGGCGCTCGCTTCCACAGCGGCTCCGGCTCGAGGGGCGGCGCTGCGCTGCCTGCGCGGCCGTGCACTTCCCGCCGCTGGCCGTCTGTCCCCGCTGCCGGGGAACAGAGCTGGAGCCGTTGCCGTTGAGCGGCCGGGGTGTGATCGAGGCCGTGACCGAGATCGCGCCGGCGGGCGCCCCGCCCGAGTTTACGGACCAGGTTCGCGCCGACGGCGGCTATTTCGTGGCGATCGTCTCCCTCGCGGAGGGGCCGAGGATTACGGCGCAGCTGACCGGCTTTGCATCCCTGCCGCCCATCGGAACGCCGGTGGAGGCGGTGATCCGGCGGCTTTACGTTCAGGAAGGGGTTGTTCGCTACGGTTTCAAGTTCCGGCCCCGGCCGTGATCGTGCGGGGAGCCAGGAAGTGCGTGAAAGATGAGGGGCCGTGCCGAGCGTGGGGTCTAGAGCTCGGCAGGCCCCGCGTAACTTGCCAGCGCCTCAATAGATCGAAGCACAGCTGGCGATATGGATGGCGGTCCGGCCATCACCCGGTAAATCTCAGCCGAGACCCGGGCGATCGCCGCATCGGCTTCTTCCACCGGCGCGCCGCCTGTGAGCACGACCAGGACGTATGGCCGGGTGGTGTAGACGATGCCCGAGTCGTGGTAGTTGCCGTCGTAGGAGCCGTACTTGTGCAGGTGGGGCACGCCCTGCGGCAGGCCCGCGGTGATCCGCCCCCGGTAGGTCACCTCCCGGAGCGGCCCGACGATCAGGTCCGCCATATCGGGGTCTTCCTGCGACAGGCGGTGAAGATGTTTCCACCAGTGCAGCACGGTCACGGCGCTGGCGCGCGGGAGCCGGTTTTCGTGAACCAGGCGGCCCCCAATGGTCTCTGTCCAGAGCACGATGTTCCCCCATCCGAAGTGCCGCCCCAGCATGTTGACGGCGACGTTGTTGCTGTAGATCAGCGACCGGTTAACCAGGTCTTCGATGGGATAAAGCTCGCCGAACTCAGCCGTTTCGAACGCGCCTGCGCCCGGCGTCTCGTAGTCTGCGGGGGTGTATTCGATGAGGTCCTGCCAGCTGATGTTGCCCGCCCGGTACTGCTCCAGGGCGTACAGGGCCACGGGGAGTTTCAGCGTGCTGGCCGGGTGGTAGAGCCTGTCGGCGTTATGGAGCCACAGCTGTCCCGTGGAGAGGTCTTCCAGCGCGATGCTGTACTCCCCGGGGAAGTCCGCCATGGCCCGGTTCACGGCCTCGGCGATGCGCTCGTATGGGACCGGGCCCGCGGCGATGGCGGGTGGATAAACCATCGTCTGTGCTGCCGCCGGAGCCGGCAGCGTCACGAGGGCAAGCATGGTCAGCAGTGCCCACACTAGGGTTCGGGTGCGCACGTCTGTCACGCTCCTTCGTCCGTGAATAATAACGATGTGGGCGGACGAAAGTTACGAAACCGCGCGGCAGAGAGCAACAGGCGCCGAGTGCAACTGCGTTGACACGAGCGCCCCCGAATCGTATGATTAGCGCGACGATGAGGAGGGGTAAACAGATGTCCGCAGGAAGCTTCCGGCTGTACATCGGCGGCGAATGGCGCGACGCAGCGGGCGGGCAGCGGTTTGAAGTGACCAATCCCGCCACCGGTGAAGTGGTGGCCACCGTTCCCGATGCCGGTGCCGAGGATGCCCGGGCGGCGATCGAGGCCGCCCACGGCGCCTTTGCCGGGTGGTCGTCTCTGCCTGCACACGTGCGGGCCCGGTACATGCGCAAGGTATACGACCTGATCGTGCGGAACGTCGAGCGGCTGGCCCGCGTGCTGACCGAGGAGAACGGAAAGCCCCTGGCCGAGGCCAGGGGAGAGGTGCTGAACGGCGCGGAGTACCTGAACTGGTATGCCGAGGAGACCCGGCGCGTTTACGGCGAGGTCATTCCCAGTTCGTCCCGGCGGACCCGCATCTGGGTGCTCCGGCAGCCGGTCGGCGTCGTCGCGGCGATCACGCCCTGGAACTTCCCGTCCTCCATGGTCACCCGGAAGATCGCGCCGGCGCTGGCGGCCGGCTGCACGGTCGTCCTGAAGCCGGCAGAGCAGACCCCGCTGAGCGCGCTGCTCATCGCGGAGATCATCCAGGAGGCCGGCCTTCCGCCGGGCGTGGTCAACGTCGTGACAACCCGGGACCCTGCGGCCGTGGGCCGGGAGTTCCTGTCGAACCAGCTCGTCCGGAAGATCTCGTTCACCGGCTCCACCGAGGTGGGCAAGTACCTGGCGCAGGGCGCGGCTGCGCAGATGAAGCGCGTGAGCATGGAGCTGGGCGGGCACGCCCCCTTCATCGTCTTCGAGGATGCCGACCTCGACGCGGCGGTGCAGGGCGCCGTGATCAGCAAGTTCCGCAACGCCGGGCAGACCTGCATCTGCGCCAACCGCATCTACGTGCAGGAGTCCGTGGCCGACGCCTTCGCCGAGCGGCTGGTGGAGGCCGTCCGCCGTCTGCGGGTGGGCAACGGCCTGGAGGACGGCACCAGCGTGGGACCGCTCATCGACGAGGCCGCATTCATAAAGGTAGAGGAACACGTCAGCGACGCCCGCCGCAGGGGGGCCAGAGTGCTGACCGGCGGCCACCGGATGAGCGGGCCGGCCTTCGACCGGGGCTTCTTCTACGCGCCTACGCTGCTTGATCAGGTCAGCGATGACATGCGGATCGTGCGGGAGGAGACCTTCGGCCCGGTCGCGCCGATCATGACGTTCCGCAACGAGGACGAGGTGATCCGGCGGGCCAACGACACCAACTACGGCCTGGCCGCCTACATCTTCACGCGCAACCTCGGCCGCACCGTGCGGGTCAGCGAGGCGCTGGAGTACGGGATGGTGGCCGTGAACGACTCCCTGCTGGCGGTGCCGCAGGCGCCCTTCGGGGGCATCAAGGAGAGCGGCGTGGGGCGCGAAGGGGGCCGCCACGGACTGGATGATTACCTGGAGTACAAGTACCTCTCGGTCGTCCTCGATGGTTAGGGCATAGTGTCATGTCACCCGCCCGACAACCGGGCGGGCTTATCGTGGAGCGAATGCGTTGAAACTATGTTCAGATGTATAATACACTTCATACATAATACGCCTGAGCCGAGTGAAGGTGGGGTTAGGATGGATCGTGGCAGAAGCCTGGGCCGCACCGGCGCCGGCGCGGCGGTTGGCCAGTGCGCGGACGAGGTGGTCGCCCTGCTAGGGGCGCCGCAGGCGATTGCAGCGGACGGGACGGAGTGTGTGGCAAACCTGGCGCATCGCTGAATGGCAGGGGGCCGGTCAGTGGCTGCCGTGATGGCGGTACCGCGACCGCACGGGGCACCGGAGGCGCGCTGTTACTCGTTTGTAACTCTTCATTCATACACTGATGTTAAAGGAATAGACCGTGCATTTCAGGCGGATTGATGTGGCAACCTGCTTCAGCCTGGTCGCTACTCGGGGAGGTTCATCCATGCGGCCGAAGATGCGCGTCAGTATCCTCATCAAGATGCTCACCTCGCCTGCGGTGCTCATTGTCTTCCTCGCGATCGTCGGTATGCTGAGCCACCTGTCCATCGGTCGGGTCCTGGCGGATCTGGACCATTCGGGCCGGCTGGAGGAGCTGGCCCGGAGCAGCCAGGCCGTTCGGGCGGATACGATGCGCCAGGCCATCCATGTTCGCAACTACATCATGTTCTCCCGGCAGCAGGACCTGGACAGCCTGGACGAGATCTATCAGAGCCTCACGGCCACGCTGGACCACATGATGAACCTGGCCCCCGATGACGAACTGCGGGACCAGCTGAAAGCGCTCCAGCAGAAGCAGGAGGAGCACCGCCAGCTCGTCGGCCGCATTCAGAAGCACACTCTGGACGGCAACCAGGGGCAGGCCATCGCCGTTCTGGAAGCCGAGCTGATTCCCAGCATCAGCTGGACGATTGAGGAGGCCGAGCGGATCGTGTCGGCCATGGAGGAGGACGCCGCCCGGGGCCTGACCGCCATGCGCGAGACCGCTGCGCAGGCCAGGGCGATCATCGTGGGCGCCGCCGCGCTCGCGGTGATCGTCGGCATCGTGGTCGCCCGTGCGCTGGCCGGTACCCTGGTCCGCCCCATCCGCAGTCTGGCGGCGGCTGCCTCCGCGATCGCGGACGGCAACCTCAGGATGGAGCCGCTCCCGGTGACCACGAGGGACGAGATCGGCGACACGACCCGGGCCTTCAACGAGATGCTGCTGAGCCTGCGGGGTGTGGTGCACGGGGTGAGCGCCACTTCGCGGTCGCTCCTGGAGGCCTCCCGGCAGCTGGCCGCGGCGTCCGACCAGGCCGCCGGCGCAGCGTCGGGCTCGTCCCAGGCCATCGCGCAGGTGGCCGCCGGGGCATCCGAGCAGGCGACCCGCACGGCCGAGGTGAATGCCACCGCCGCGCAGCTTCAGCAGGCCATTCAGCAGATCGCTGCCGGCGCCAGCAGATCCGCCGCGGAGGTGCAGGAGGCCGCCAACCTGCTGGGCGAGATGGCCCGCGCGCTGGACGACATGGCGGGGACGGCAGCCGGTACGGCCGAGGCATCGGGCCGGGCCGTGGAGCGGGCACAGGCAGGCGCCCACGTGGTGGAGCGCACGCTGCAGGAGCTTCAGGAGATCGGCCGGATGGTGGTCGCCTCCGCCGAGCGCATCAAGGCCCTGGAACGGTACTCCGGGCAGATCGGCGCGATCACCGACGTGATCTCGGGCATTGCGGATCAGACCAACCTGCTGGCCCTGAACGCGGCCATTGAGGCCGCGCGGGCCGGCGAGCATGGCCGCGGCTTCGCCGTGGTGGCCGACGAGGTGCGAAAGCTGGCCGAGCAGTCTGCTGCGTCGGCGCAGGAGATCACCGAGCTGATCCGCAACATCCAGCAGGGCACGGCCGCAGCCGTGGAGGCGATGGATGCCGGCACCCAGCGCGTCGCTGCGGGCAACCAGCTGGCGGCCCAGGCGGGCGAGGCCCTGCGCGAGTTGCTGACGGTCGCACGGCAGACGGCCGCGGAAATGGACGAAATCGCCAGGAAGGCCGGCCTGGTCAAGCGCTCCGCCGCCCGGGCCGTACAGACCTTCAACGACGTGGCGGCCCTGACCGAGGAGAACACGGCCGCCAGCGCGGAGATGGCGGCCGGCGTGGGCCAGGTGACCGAATCCGTCAACCTGATCGCGCGGGTTTCCGAGGAGAACGCTGCCGTGTCGCAGCAGGTGTCGGCTGCCGTGGAGGAACTGACCGCCGCATCCGAGCAGGTGGCCTCGCTGGCCAGAAGCCTGGCCGATACTGCGCGGGAACTGCAGAGCAAGGTCGAACGGTTCCAGGTGTGACCCTACTGTTTGAACCTCCGCTGACGCCGAGCGCCCGACGGGACGGCCCGTCGGGCCTTCTCCAATGGGGGGGCGCCTCGACCAGCGCTGGGGAGGGGGAAGCCGGGGCAGCAGGTGAAAATATTCACGAATGGCAGATTTTATGTTCTAACATATCATAATGCGCACATGCTTGAACATTCAGGTGGCGTTATGATACCTTATTTAGAAGTATGGTGGGGCATCGGCGGTGGCTGAGGAGGGTTTCACAGTGAAGTTCAGTGTCCAAAATAAGCTGCTCGCCGGATTCTTATCCATCGTGATCCTTCTGGCGGGTGTGACGGCCGCAGGTTTTGTCGGCCTCAACGAGGTTGTGGCGCAATACGAGGACCTTTCGGGGCGCATCCAGCAGATGCAGCTTCAGGGCCGAATGGTTCAGCTGCTGATGACGGATCAGGCCAGAGCATTGAATGGATACCTGCTGACGTCAGATCGCGCCTACGAGGCGCAATACGAGGAGGCTGCCGCGCAGCTGGAGGCGGTTCTGGCTGACATGGCGGAAATGCTGCAGACGGCAGAGAGCGAGGAAATCCTCCAGCGGGTCCGGGAAAGCAAGGATGCTTACCAGGCCACGGCCGTCCTGCTGTTCGGCCAGCAGACGCTGTCGCCCGGCGTGGTGGAGTCGATGGTCTCGAGCACCCTGCCCCAGTTGCGCAGCCGGTTTCTCACCGCCGTCGAGGATCTGATCGCGCTGGGAGACAGGTACGCCCTCGAGACCCGGCAGCGAGTCCAGCAGGCAGACCTCCAGGCCCGGATGATTATGGGTGTGGCGGCTGTGGTCGCGGCGGTGGGCGGTGTGGTCATCGCGCTCACGATGGGCAGGCAAGTGGCCATCCCGGTCCGGGCGATCGCCAGCCATGCCGCGCGCATGGCAGAAGGCGACCTCACGGTTGAGCCCCTTTCGGTGAAGAACCGCGATGAGCTGGGCGATATGGCCCAGGCCTTCAACCGTATGCTGGCCAGTATGCGGTCGATGCTGCAGCGGGTAAGCGTCAGCACTGAGAGTGTGCTGAGCGCCTCGCAGGAGCTCTCGTCCGCCGCGGAATCCTCGGCGCAGGCCGCCTCAGGCTCCGCGCAGGCCATCGCGCAGGTGGCTGAGGGCGCATCCGAGCAGGCGAGCGCCACGGCCCAGGCCAACGGGACGATGGCGCAGCTGAAGGAAGCGATTCAGCAGATTGCCGCAGGCGCCACCCGCTCGGCGGTGGAGGTGCAGGATGCCTCCACGCTCCTCCACGAGATGGCGCAGCACCTGGATGAGATGGTGGAGGTGGCCACCAGGACCGCGGAGCGGGCCGCCACGGCCCTGGAGCGGGCGGAGGCCGGAGGCCGGGTGCTGAACCGGACGCTCCGGGAGATCGCCGACATCGGCGAGGCCTCCATGCGCACGGCGGAGCGGATCAGGGAGCTGGAGCGGTTCTCCGGGCAGATCAGCGCCATTACCGAGGTCATCTCCAGCATCGCCGAACAGACCAACCTGCTCGCGCTCAACGCCGCGATTGAGGCGGCCCGGGCCGGAGAGCACGGCCGCGGCTTCGCTGTGGTGGCCGAGGAGGTGCGCAAGCTGGCGGAGCAGTCGGCGGCATCCACCCAGGAGATCAGCGTGCTGATTCAGCAGATTCAGGTCGGCACCGCAGAGGCGGTTCAGGCGGTGGAGGAGGGGACGGAGCGGGCCACCCAGGGCAACCAGATGGCCGCGGAAGCGGGTTCGGCCCTGTCGGAGATCATGGCCACCCTGAACGAGGCGGCCGAGCGGGTGAGCGGAATTGCGCAGGCTGCCGCCCAGGTGAAGCAGGACTCCGAGCGGGTTCTGCAGACCTTCAACGACCTGGCTGCGCTGACGGAGGAGAACACGGCAGCCACCGAGGAGATGGCCGCCGGCGCCGGCGAGGTGACGCAGGCTGTGGCACGCATCACCGAGGTGGCCCAGAGCAACGCCGCCGCGGCGCAGGAAGTGTCGGCCTCGGTGGAGGAGCTGACCGCGACGGCCGAGGAGATTGCTGCCTCGGCGCAGAGCCTGGCCGCGACGGCCAGAGAGCTGCGGGCGCAGGTGGAGATGTTCAAGCTGTAGCGTGTACGCGGAATCGAAGGCCCGGCCACTGCGGTGGCCGGGCTTTTTCTGGATGAGACTCGCTCGACGAACCTGGCCGCAACGATCTCCGTGTGCTGCAACTCGCGCCTGACTGGGCTGAACGCCCGGGCCCCCCCGGCCAGGGGCAAGGAGTAGCAACCACAGTGCTGTTCGGCCTCCCGCCCGGCATAAGATGTATGAACCCCATCGGGAGGGAGGAGACAGCCCTATGGAAGACCGTGACCTGCCGGTCCTGGAAGAGGCGATCGGGGAGATCTGGGAGACGGCGCGGCGGCTGGGCCTGGATCCGTTCCCCACCCACTTTGAGATCGTGCCGGCGACCATCCTTTATGAGTTCGGCGCCTACCTGCTGCCCGGCCGCTTCAGCCACTGGACGCACGGCAAGGCGTACTACAGCATGAAGGCGTCCTACGACTACGGCCTCAGCAAGATCTACGAGCTGGTGATCAACGCCAACCCCAGCTACGCCTTCCTGCTGGAGACCAACTCGCTTCTGCACAACAAGTTCGTGGTGGCCCACGTCTTCGGCCACACCGACTTCTTCAAGCACAACATCTGGTTCGCGTCCACCAACCGTCAGATGCTGGAGACGGTGAGTCAGAACGCGCAGCGCATTCGTCAGTACGGCATCGAAGAAGGAAGCCTGGAGGTCGAGCGTTTCCTGGATGCCGTGCTTTCCATCTCTGACCACATCGATCCCTTCCCCCGGCGTGGGGCGCCGGCGCCCGAGCGGGAGGTTCCCCAGAGTTCGGGCGAGGCGCCGTACGCCGACCTGTTTCGCCGGGAAGAGACCGACGCCCGGAAGGAGAAGGCGAAGCCCGCGCGGCCCGCGCGCAGGAAGGTGCCGCCTGCCCCGGAGAAGGACCTGCTCCTCTTCCTGCTGGAGCACGCGGATCACCTGGAGGACTGGCAGCGTGACATCATCGCGATCGTGCGGGAGGAGTCGCTCTACTTCGTGCCGCAGATGCAGACCAAGATCATGAACGAGGGTTGGGCCTCCTACTGGCATATGCGGATCATGCGGGAGCTGGATCTGACCGACGAGGAGTTCGTGGAGTTCGGCAAGCTCCACTCGGCCGTCTGCACGCCGGGAAAGACGCGCATCAACCCGTACTACGTGGGGCTGAAGATCTTCGAGGACATCGAGAAGCGGTTCGGACGCGACAAGATCTTCGAGGTGCGCGAGATGGAGAACGATGTCTCCTTCCTGCGCTCCTACCTCACCGAAGAGCTGTGCAGGGATCTGGACCTGTTCGTCTACGAGCTGCAGGATGACAGCTGGAAGATTACCGACAAGCAGTGGGAGCGGGTGCGCGACACGCTTTGCGACGCCATGACCAACTTCGGCCACCCGTACATTGTGGTGGAGGACGGCGACTATAAGGGGAGGCGGGAACTGCTCCTCAGGCACCAGCACGACGGGCGCGATCTCGATCTGCCCTACGCCGAGAAAACCATGCAGTATCTCTACCAGATCTGGGGGCGCCCGGTGCACCTGGAGACAGAGGTGGAAGGCAAGCCGTTGCGGCTGACCTGCGAGGGCGATAAGGTACGGCGGGAGAAGCTGTGAAGACGGGGCGGCGAAAGCCGCCCCTCTGGGTGGAGACGACGGCATCATGCCACGCAAGGAGTCTTTCCGGGCAAGTAGTCCTAAGGTCCACATGTTCAATCTCTTTTTGTCGGGACGTACCCCTATATTCGTACGACTGGTCTATTGAGCGACTCGGAAGAGATATGCAACGATATTGATGGCTGTTTGTTTAGCCTGGGGGTGAAGTCTGCACTTATAAAATTACCGAATTGTGATTGGATGGAGTGAGACGCCGGGCCAGACCTGTCGGTTAGGAGATGAAGGAGGCGGTTGGCTCTTGTCTTCCGTTCAACTCGCACAGATCCCATCAGATATTGCAGCAAGGTTACAGGCCGTGCAAGATGGCTTGGCGGAGTTGGCCCAGGTGCCCCTCTGCGTCTTGGATGGTGAAGGCCGGCCCCTCACCATTCCGCCCAATCCGCCCTGATCTGCCACCGCGCGAAGTCCACGGAAGCCGACCACTGTCTACAGACGCTGCACAGGCGGATGCAGGAGGCCGCGCTGCAGGCGCGTCCGCTGACATTCCGGTGTCACATTGGACTGACGAGCGCGCTCGTTCCCCTGGGGGTGGCCGAAGACGGCGTGGAGGCGCCGAAAGCATTTCTGTGGATCGGGGGAGTCCGTCTGGAGCCCGATGAACTCGACCCCATGGCGATGGTCACGGGGGGGTTGGCCGCGCACCCGGCCGACGCCGGGATAGCCGTCCTCGCGCCCGTCCAGTTTCGGCAGGTGATTCACGCCATCGGGACAACCTTCAACCTCTTCTTCCTGTTATCGACCACCGGCGCCCTGGAGATGGACGGGGCGCCTCCCGACCCCGCGGAGGTGGTTCACCGACCGCAACTGACGAGGCGGGAGGAGGAGGTGGCCCGCCTCGTCGGGATGGCCCTTTCGAACCGGGAGATCGCCCGCAAGCTGTTCATCAGCGAGAAGACGGTGAAGTCGCACATCACCAACATCCTTCGCAAGTGGCGGCTCTCAAGCCGGACCGAGCTGACGATTTTGATAACGCGTGGTTAGCCTGACATTCCGAACCGGGAGAAGGTGGTGTGGCTCATGCCCGGAAGGAACTGTGTGCTGCTCGCGGCAGACGACGCATCCCATGCGGCGATTGTGCGGGAGGTTCTGGAACAGGCTCACTATCGCGTTCTGGTGGCCGGTGACGGGCTGCAGGCGCTGGAGATCGCTCACGCCGAAAGGCCCGACCTGCTGATTCTGGGGGTCACGCTGCCGTCTCTGAACGGCTTTGAGCTCTGCAGCCGGCTGCGCAGCGATCCCGATATGCGCACGCTCCCGATCATCATGCTCACCTCGTTCAACGAGCCCCCTTATCGAATCCGGGCCGAGCAGGTCGGCGTGAGCAGGTTCATGGCGGCTCCCTTTGACCGGCATGAACTGCTGACCACGGTGCGCACCCTGCTGGACCGGCGGAAGTGGCAGGCCCAGCTGGTTCCCTTTCAGGAGACCGTCCGTTGCCTGTTAATTGCCCTTCAGCATCGTGCGCCCGAGGTGTTCTCGCACTCGCAGCGCGTCGCCTGCCTGGCCGGGGACGTCGGCCGGAGCCTGCTCCTGGATGAGGAGCAGGTGCAGGAGCTGGTGCTGGGCGCGCTGTTGCACGACATTGGCAAGCTGGGGCTGACCGGGGACGGCACAGACTCCTGGGAACCCGTCTACCACGCCGTCATCGGCGCACGAATGCTGTGCAGGTTCCGTCGTCCGACGCTATGCGCCGTGGTCCGGTCTCACCACGAGCACCTCAACGGGACCGGAGGGCCGGACGGGCTTGCGGGCGAGGACCTCGCCCTGCCCGTCCGCATCGTCGCAATCTGCAACCGCTTCGATCGGCTGACCGGGGGAACGCCCGGTCGACAGAGAAAGGCCAGGGAAGGGCTGGAGGCGCTCAAGATCGAGGTGGATGCGGGCCTGTGGGACCCCCGGGTTGCGGAGCATCTGAGAGAAGTCGTCCTGCGCTCTGCACGTCTGAGCGAAGCTGTGGCCGCCGCCGGCCGCAGATGACAAGAAAAGACCAGGGCCGAGTTCCCTGGTCTTTTCTTCCGATTCGTTGGTCAGTCCGCCGCTTCCACGGTCCCCGTGGCGCGCTGGCTGGCGCGCCTGCTGACCATGAAGAGCAGGCCCAAGGCTGCCCAGACGGCCACGATGATCCACTCCTGTGTATTCAGGGCCGCCGGGCTGAACGGAAGCACGAGCAGCCCGATGATCGTTGCACAGGCCAGGATGGCCAGGACGATGCCCACCCTGCCCAGCGGCACCGTGTAGGGCCGGTGCAGATCGGGCTCGGTGTAGCGCATCTTGAGGCAGGCGCAGGAGACCATGAAACAGCCGATGATGAACCCGAGGGAGCTGATGTTGGTCAGCGGAACCAGCATGTTCGGGCCGAGGAACGGACCGGCCAGTGCGAGGATGGCCAGCAGGATGTTTGCAGCGGTTGGGGTCTTGTACCTCGGATGCAGCTCGGTGAAGACGGCCGGCAGCTGCCCCTTGCGGCCCATGGCCAGCATGATGCGGGTTGTGGCGCCGAAGAAGGAGTTCATCGGGCCGAGCGGGGAGACCATAGCCACAGCCATCATGAACTTGCCGAACAGCCCCAGCCCGACGACGCCGAGAACGGTGAGTGCAGGGATGTTATAGGTGACGAAGTCCTGCCAGGGGATGAACGAGCCGAAGCCGTAAATGGCCATGACGTAGAACCCACCGGCCGCGAGCAGCGCCATCGAGATGATCACGCCGAACTTCCGCCAATCGAGCCCTTCAGCAGCCTCTTCCGCCTGCTGCGGAATGGTGTCGAACCCGGCGTAGAAGAACGGCGTCATCACCAGAACCGGGAGAACGCCCATCCACAGACTGCTGGCATTCTCTGTGGGCGTGAACACCGGCATGATGTGCGACGGCGAGCCCTTGATGAAGGACAGGAGGATCGTGAGGCCCATGCCGCCCAGGAGCAGCTTGGTCAGGAAGCCCTGCAGCCTGGCGGCGCTGGCGGCGCCCTTGAAGTTCAGGTAGATGACGTAGACGGCGCCGAGACAGCCGACCAGAAGTGTGGGCAGGTAGATGGGCGCGCCCATGACTTCGTAGAGCTTGACCGTCTTCAGGAAGGGCATCAGCTCGCCGGCCAGGTTGGCAATGGCGATGCTCTCCCACGGCACGATGATGGCGTTGCCCAGGGCCAGGAACCAGGCCGTCACGAACGAGGCAGTGCGGCCAAAGGTACGGTCAACGTACTCTACGGTGCCGCCGGAGATCGGAATGGCGGCGGTCAGCTCACCGAACACGGCGCCGACGGGTAGCAGAAAAACGGCGCCGATGACGAAGGCAATTGCAGCGGGGATCGGGCCCCCGCCAAGCTTCATCCAGTCGCCGACCAGCAGGATCCAGCCCGTGCCGATGATGGCGCCAAAGCCGATGGTGAAGAAGTTCCACAGGCTGAGTGACTTGACCATCCCGGTGTCGGTCTTTGCAGACATTCAGTCAGAACCCCCAATCGTGACGAGTATCAGGAGGGGGACAGGGGAACCACGGCCCGGTAGGCGTGGTCCCCCTTCCACGTCAGCCGCGACTTACTCACCGCGCACGAAGGTGCCTTCCTTCATGATCACGTCCATCTTCTCAACCGAGAAGCTGGCGATGTCTTCGAGCGGGTTCAGGTCGACGACCAGCAGGTCGGCGAACTTGCCCTTCTCCAGGGTGCCGGTGATATCGTCGATCTTCAGCATCTCGGCGCCGTTCTTGGTGGCCGCCATGATAGCCTCCATCGGCGTCAGGCCGGACTTCCACAGCGTGATCATCTCGCTGATGGCGTACTTCCCGTAAGGCGTGAGGCTGGAGCAGAACGAGTCGGAGCCCACCGTGATGCGGACGCCCATCCTGTTGGCGTGCTGCAGGTTGCTGACGATGCGGTTCAGCTCCTTCTCGGCCGTGGTCTCGCCCGGGTAGTTATCCAGGATCGGCCGATAGGGCGGCTCATAGACCGTGAACCACTCATAGAAGAACTGCATGGTGGCGCAGTAGGTGATGTCCTTCTCCTTCATGATCTCGAGGGTCTCGTCGTTGAGTTCCTGGCCGTGGATGATCGCGGAAACGCCGGCCTTGGCGGAATAGTAAGCGCCCTCGTAGCCCTCGGCGTGCGACCAGACGGGCAGACCGACCATGTTACACTCGTCGACCACAGCCTGGATCTCTTCGAAGCTGTAGTGCAGGTCGGCCTTCTTGTCATGCCGCCAGATGCCGCCGCCGGTGGACCAGATCTTGATGGCGTCGGGGTTGTCGTCGCGGATGCGGCGGCGGATGGCCTTGCGCAGATCCCACGGCCCGTCAACCCGCTCGGCCCACGGATGGCTGGCGTTGTTGTACTCCAGCGGCAGCTTGTGGGAGTCGCCGTGGCCGGCGGTGCGGCAGAAGCCGAGGCCGGTGGTGACCACGCGCGGCCCGGGGATGACGCCGGCGTTGATCATGTCGCGGATATAGGGGCCGAAGCGGGAGATCTCGCCGACGGAGGTGAGACCGTGCTCGAGGGCCTCGCGGGCCTGCTGGACGGCCACAACGGCCTTCTGATACAAGGGCTCCAGGACCCAGTCGCTGTCGTTGTCCGTCAGGTTGCCCGAGAAGTGCAGGTGGGTGTCGATCAGGCCGGGCATGATCGTTTTCCCGGTGATGTCGTAGACCTTGTAGTCGCCACCGACATCGATCTTGCGTCCGGCGTACTCAATCTTCTTGTCTTCGACGAGGACGACCGAGTTCGCCACAGGATCCTTACCGGTACCGTCGATCAGGAGGCCGCCGACAAATGCGATCTTCTTTGCCACTGACTTTCCTCCTCAACAGTGATGAACTTATGGATCGATCGGGTCCAGCCTCAACGTAACACCGCGCCGGTCTGACTCGGAATTGGACTGGCGGTGGAAATTTCGGCTTCCGCGAGGAGGTGGTGGGCCAAGAGACGCAAAAAGACCGCCCGAAGGCGGTGTGGCACTGGACTATAGCTGAGGGTCTTAGGACGGTCGCGGCGACGACGGGCCTCGGCCGTCTCAAGGCGAAAAAGGGATCCCCGCGGCACTGTAGAACTAAAGGAAACTGTCAGATGGGCACGACTTGAAACTGCAGGGGAGGGGTTCGTGTGGAAGAGGTCGTGATTCTCGGCGGCGCCAGAACGCCCTTCGGAAGCTTCGGCGGGTCGCTGAAGGATATCTCCGCGGTGGACCTGGGGGTGGCCGCCGCCCGGGCCGCGCTGGAGCGCACCGGGGTGCCCGCCGCAGCCGTGGACGAAGTCGTGGTGGGCAACGTGATTCACACGGGCAAGGACGCGCCGTACCTCGCCCGCCACATCGCCCTGTACGCAGGCGTTCCCGTGGAGACTCCCGCCCTGACGGTGAATCGGCTGTGCGGGTCGGGCCTTCAGGCGGCGATCTCGGCCGCCCACACCATCCGGGCCGGCGAGGCCAGCGTGGCGCTGGTGGGCGGGGCCGAGTCCATGAGCCAGGCGCCTTACGTGCTGCGCAACCGGTTCGGTTCCGGCATCGGCACGCCCGAACTGGGCGATGCCCTCTGGGAGACGTTGACGGACACCTACTGTGGCTGCGGCATGGCGATCACCGCGGAGAACATCGCCGAGCGGTACGGCGTCAGCCGCGAGGCGCAGGACCGGTACGCGCTGCTCTCGCAGCAGCGGGCGGCTGCGGCGGCAGAGCGGCTGGCGGAGGAGATCGTGCCGGTGGACCTGCCGCGGAGGCGCGGCGAACCTGCCCGGCTGGAGCGGGATGAGCACCCCCGGCCGGACACGACGTACGAGGCCCTGGCCCGCCTGCCCGCGCGCTTCAAGCAGGGTGGCACCGTCACGGCCGGCAACGCGAGCGGCATTAACGACGGCGCGGCCATGCTGGTGCTGGCGGCGGGCAGCCGCGCGGAAGCCGAGGGCTGGCGCCCGCTGGGCCGGCTGGTGAGCTGGGCGGTCGCCGGCGTCGATCCGCACTACATGGGCATGGGACCGGTGCCCGCCAGCCGGAAGGCCCTGGAGCGGGCGGGGCTCACGCTCTCGGACCTCGACCTGGTGGAGGTGAACGAGGCCTTCGCCGCCCAGCACCTGGCCGTCGAACAGGAGCTGGGCCTGGACCGGGAACGCACCAACGTGAACGGCGGCGCCATCGCGCTGGGCCACCCCGTGGGGGCCAGCGGCGCGCGGCTGCTCCTCACCCTGGTGCTGGAGCTGCGCCGCAGGGGAGGCCGCTTCGGGCTGGCCACGCTCTGCATCGGCGGGGGCCAGGGCATCGCTGCCGTCGTCGAGGCCTTCCCGGTGTCATGAGCGTGCGGTCAGCTTCAGGCCGACGATGCCGGCGAAGATGAGGAAGATGCAGAGCAGCCGCAGCGGGTCCCGGGGCTCGCCCAGGAGGACGATGCCCACCAGCGTGGAGCCCAGGGCGCCGATGCCGGTCCACACCCCATACGCCGTGCCCAGCGGAAGCGTCCTCATGGCCTGGCTGAGCAGGACCACGCTGCCCGCCATGAACGCCAGCGTCGCCACCGACGGCCAGAGCCGGGTGAACCCCTCAGAGTATTTCATGGCGGCCGCCCAGGCCACTTCCATTACACCCGCCACCACCAGGTAGACCCAAGCCATTACCACCCATCCTCCATCTCCAAGTCGTCTTGCGCACGCAGCTGTGTCCGGCCCTGAACGGGGCAAACGAAAAGCCCGGGAGAATCACGCAGGTGATTCCTCCCGGGCTGTGTCGCGCCTTCTACGCAGCCTGCCTGCGTGCCGGCAGTATTGTAACCTGACCGGAGCTTCCGGACAAGGGCGCGGGAGCGCCGGCGCACCTACTCCGGCAGGGGGCCCGGCCGGCCCACGTGGAAGCCCTGGGCGGCATCCACCCCGCATTCCCGCAGCATGCTCAGGGTGCGGTCGCTGCTGACGTATTCGGCGACGGTCTCGATTCCCAGCCCGCGGGCCATGGTCACCATGGCCTTCACCAGGTTCTGGTCCACAGGGTCTTCGGGCAGCTGCTCGATGAAGCCCCCGTCGATCTTGAGGGTCCGCACGGGCAGGCGTTTCAGATAGAGGAGCGACGAGAAGCCGGCCCCGAAATCGTCCAGCGCGAAGTCGCAGCCGAGGTCGGACAGGACCGAGATGCAGGACGCCGCCTGCTCCAGATCGCTTACCGCGGCAGACTCGGTGACCTCGAACCGCAGGGACCCGGGCCGGATCTGGTATCTGTCGATCAGCCCGCGCACGAAGGGTACCAGCCCGGAGTCCGCGAGGGCCTGTCCGGAGAGGTTGACCGACAGGGCGATCTGCCGGCCTCTGGCCTGCTCGCGGGCGATGGTCTCGGCGGCCCGGCGGATGACCCAGCGGTCGATTTCGGGCATGAGGCCTGCCGACTCTGCTGCCGGCAGGAACTCGCCGGGCAGAATGAGCCGCCCGTCGGGCCCCACCATTCTGAGCAGGGCCTCGTACTGGGTGACCTCGTTCCGGCGGAGATCCAGGATGGGCTGAAACAGCAGCGTAAAGCGGTCCTCCGAGAGGGCTGCGCGGATGCGGCGCTCCCAGGCGCCCTGCTGCTCGTGCCCGCCCGCCGGATCGACGGGGGAGTAGATGCGGTAGCGGTCGCCCCCGCTGTTCTTGGCCCGGTACATCGCGTGGTCCGCGTGACGCATCAGCGACTCCGCCGTGCGGCCGTGGTCCGGGTAGAGGGCGATGCCGATCGAGACGGTTGCGGCCGCCGGGCACTCGTGGACGGACGCGATCTGGGAGCGGACCGCGGCCAGCAGATCCTGCGCCAGGGTCTCGGCCTCCGCCGCGTCAACGCTTGGCACCAGCACGCCGAACTCGTCCCCGCCCAGGCGGGCGATCGAGCCGCGGCCCCCCAGTGTGGTGGTCATCAACTGGGCCAGAGAGCGCAGCAGGTTGTCGCCGGCCAGGTGGCCCAGGGTGTCGTTGACGAACTTGAAGTCGTCGAAGTCCAGGAAGAGGAGGGCGCCGCGGGGCGTCGCAGGATCGGCCAGGGCGGCCTCCAGCAGGCGGTGGAAGAAGCGCCGGTTGGCCAGGTTGGTCAGGGGGTCATGGTGGGCCAGGCGCCGCAGCTGTTCCTCGGCCTGCCGGCGGCCGGTCACATCCATGACCTGCGCCACATAATACCGCGGGGCGCCGTGCGGGTCCCGGACCAGGGCCACGCTGACGGAGACCCACAGGGTCTTGCCGTCACGGTGGAGGCACCGCTCCTCCAGTGTGCAGTTTCCCATCTCTCCGTCCCGCACGGCGTGCAGGAGCGATTCCTGGACCTGCGCGTCGTCGGGATGGGTAATCTGCCCAAAGCTGACGCCGGTCAGTTCACCGGGGTTGTAGCCCAGCATGGTATGCAGGGCCGGGTTGGCCCGCATGATCACCAGGTTCAGATCCACCAGGGCGACGCCGATCGGCGCGTGTTCAAACGCGGTGCGGAACCGCCCCTCGCTCTCCACCAGTTCGTCCCGCTGCGCACTGAGCGCCATCGCCTGCTCGACCAGCATGCGATGCTGCCGGAGCAGCTCATCCTGCTGCGCCGCCAGGGTCTCACGCTGGGCGGCGAGCTCCTCGTTGGCCTCCTGCAGCTCGTGGTTCTTGCGGGCCAGGTCCCGGGAGGCCGCGGCCAGCTGGTAGAAGAGAGACCGGTGCGCCGTTGCGGCGTGCACCCACGCGGCGCCGATCATGGCCAGAAGCAGCAAGCCCGTCACGTAAAACAGCAGGGGGCGCGGCGACGCCTCCGGAAGCAGCAGGTGGGCCAGAATCAAGGTGGTGAGAACGGCCCCCAGCATGGCGTAGCCGCCCCGTCGCCCGCCGGTCACCGCGGCGACCATGGGAATGCCTGGCAAGATCGGCAGAAGTGCAGGGGCGATCGCCGACCGCAACATGAGGCTGATGGCGATGCCCAGGAGGAACAGGAGCATGTTGAGCCTGACCTGCGAGCTGAGCCCCAGCGAGCGTCCCCAGTAGGAGAGCAGCTGGCCGCCGCCGATCAGCAGCACGAAGAGGGCGGCGTTGGGCAGCGCGGCCTTCGCCTCGTCGCCGAGCAGCGCGGCGATGCTGACCACCAGCAGGACGAGAAGCCAGCAGACGCTCTCGGTGTGGGTCAGGGTCTGGGTGGCCCATTGTTCGCCCGGGTCTTCGTCCGCAGCATGTCCGCCCTCTTTCCCGGCGGCCGAGCGTGGCGCACCGCGCAGCAGGGTGCCTGCGCCCAGGGCCGCCCACAGCAGCACGCCGGTCCACGCCCCGGAAAGCCAGAAGGTGTACACCATCATCGCCGGCAGGACTGCGCCGAACCGGTCGGCCCACGGCCGCAGGCCCGGCGAGAGCCGCTGCCGCATGAGGAGGAGGGTGCCGCTCAGGAGGCCCAGCGCGCCCAGCGCGGGCAGGATGGGGCGGATCGGGTCGAAGGCCGGGGAGGCCAGGGCGCCCGGCGCCGCGAGCAGGAACAGTCCGACGGCGGCCTGAATGGCGCCCAGCGCGAGCGGGAAGGGTTCGGCCACCTCTGTCCATCCGATGACGATGAGGCTGACGGCCAGCAGGGCATAGGCGACGGCGCCGGTCAGACCGCCGGACTGCAGGATCACCCAGGCCAGCACGGCGAGGGGGAGGGCGGCCAGCACCAGCAGCCACCGCAGCACCGCGCGGCGCGGGGAGTAGCGCAGGGCGAGGCTGAGCAGGATTCCACCGGTCAGCAGCGCGGTAGCCATGCGAGCGGTCACCGGGGCCAGCGGCGCGTAGAGCACGGACGGGAACTCTTCTGGGAACGCGAAGAGGCAAACGCCCGTCGCGACCTGAATGAAGATGATGACCATGAAGAGCCGCGCGCTGCCGATGGGTGACATCAGGAGTCCCCCCTGGTCAATTTATGCCAGAACCTTTCTAGCTATCGATCGGCAACTCCTTCCCCCAGATACTCATCCAGCGCACGGCATCTGCCATTGCCCGCTCTGAGCGATAGAGGAAGTGGCCTTCCTCCAGGTAGACGCGCCGCTCCACCGGACCCGGGAAAGCGGCACGCAGCAGTTCGGATTCCAGGGGGGGAACCACGCCGTCGGCTGCGCCGTGCAGCAGCAGCACGGGCACCGCAACCTGCCGGGCGGCGGCTGCGGGATCAAACTCGCTCACGGCCAGGAAGCGGCGCAGATTGGTGACGATGCGCCGGCCACCGATGTCGGTCTCCGCGACGCTCTCTCCGGCCGCAATGCGATCGCGCACGGCCTGCACCTGCGCCTGCCACTGGCGGATGCGGAGCTGGACAACCCGCTCCGACAGGCCCCGGCTGGCGGCGAGGCGGCGCACCTGTTCGCTGTACCTGGCCTCGGCTGTGCGCGCGCCTGCGGCCAGCAGGATCAGCCCCTGCACCTTGCCCTCGGCGGCGAGGCGCAGGGCGAAGCCGGCGGCGTCCGCCCAGGCCACCGCGGCCACGCACCTGACCTCGGGCTGGAGCGCCAGCATCTCGGTTGCTGCCACGGCGTCGTCGTAGAGGTCATCCCAGTCGGCATCCTGGTACAGCCCCGTGGACTCGCCGCTGCCCCGCTGGTCGTAGCAGAGGCAGCCCAGGCCGGCCGCGCCGAAGGCCTCGGCCCAGCGGAGCGGCCAGTTCTTCGTGCCACCCTGCCCCGTGCGCTCCAGGGGCAGCGGGTCGGGTCCGCCGATGACGACGGCTGCAGGCACCGGCGAGTCGCCGCTGGCGCCTTCCGGCAGGACGAGGGTTCCGGCGAGAGTGTGGGTGTCCGACGCGATGGAAACGGGATAGGTGTGCACGGCAGGTTCGCTCCTCTGTCGCAAAAACTCGCCACCGATTGTATCACATTTTTGCCGGGAGCCGATGGGTTGGCGGATCCCTTCATTAATATATAGAGACCCCGACTGCGCCGCGGCGGCGCAGTCGGGGCTATGGATGTCAGGGCAGGCTTACTTCATCGCGCGCGTGACCACCAGCTCGGCCTGGCGGGCCAGGTCGATGGAGTCCGCGATGGTTTCAAGGAACTTCTGCGGGTTGTGGAAGCCGAAGGAGTTCTCGGCTGACGCCAGATCCCAGTAGAACTGGGCCTCGCGGTGGAGGGCACGGGCCTCGTTGATGATCTCCTCGTCCACACCGGCGGCGATGGCCTTCTCGATCGCCAGAATGGCGTCCTGGTTCGCCATGCCGGCCCGGTCCAGGGCCTCCTTCACGCGGTCCTGCGTGTGCAGAACCCGCTGGCCCATCTCTTCCTGGCTCTCCCTGTGGCACTGCGCACAGGACTGCTCGAAGGTGCGGAAGGGGGAGGTGAGCCAGTGCGAGGAGATCTTGGTGTTCCCCTGCGTCATGTACGGCATGTGGCAGTCGGCGCAGGAGAGGCCGGCCCGCTGGTGGGCGCTGCCCTGGAACATTTCGTACTCGGGGTGCTGAGCCTTCAGCATGCCGCCGCCGGTCTGGGGGTGCACCCAGTCGGAGAAGCCGATCTCCTCGTAGTAGGCGTACATGTCTTCCGGCTCAAAGCCCTTGTCCCACGGGAAGTAGACCCGGTTGGCGTCGTTGGGGTTGAAGAAGTACTCCACGTGGCACTGGGCGCAGACGAGGGACCGCATCTCCTGGCGGGTGGCCTTCTCCACGGGCCGGCCGATCCGCTCCATGGCTTCGACCAGCGCCGGGCGGGTGATGCGCAGCTCCATCGTCTGCGGATCATGACAGTCGGAACAGGAGACAGGATGCTTGAAGAGTTCGGTGTTGTTGTCGGCCAGGAGCTTCGTGTTGTAGAAGGCATCGCCCATCTGCTCGATCAGCTGGGGCGTCTGGGCCGACTTGCAGTACATACAGGTGAGGTTGGTGTTTTCGTTGATGCGCTGGGTGGGCTCGGTTCCGTTGCCGCCGATCACGTCATCCAGCACGTACATGTGGCCGCGGGCCTCGTTGTACTCCTTCGAGAACCCGTAGCCCGCCCAGAGCGTGCGCATATACGGGAACTGGTCGAGGCGGCTGTGCTTCTTCGGCGTGGAGCCGTACTTCAGCGCCGGCGGGTTCAGCTCGGCGTTGCGGGCCCAGGAATCGTAGTGCGCGGGATACAGCAGCTTGAAGGCCTCCGGATCGGTTTCGTCCGGCGAGATCGTAATGGCGGGACCCTCGACGGCCTCGCTCTTGTTGGAGACGAAGGTGAACGCACCCACGCCCACCAGGATGACCGCCAGGGCAGCCCCGATGGCGATGGTCCACTTGCGGTTCATGATTCGCGCTGCCTCCTATCCTGATCAATTACGGAGTGGGAGACCGTGCGTGGTCTCACGGTGACACTCGAAGCACATGAGTCCATCGGTCGGGTGGTCGGCCAGGGAGGTCTCGCGCAGCCATCCGGCGTGGCATTCGATGCACTGGGCCTGGATGATCTCGCGCGAAGACTGGGTGGTCATGATCACATCGGGGGTCGAGTTGGTCAGAAACACGGCCGCGTGGCGTGTGGCGGCCTTGACCTCCTCGATCGGTTTGGCGAAGAAGCCTGAGGGAATATGGCATTCCACGCACGCGAGGTCGCGGTGGACCCCCCGTTCGAGGGAGAGCACCTGATCGGTCATGACATGGCAGGTTCCGCACGCCGCAGGCGAACCGATCGTCTGGCCGATGGCCGGCACCTGCAGGGCGAACGCCAGGATCAGGAACGCGCCCCCCAGGGCGCCGAGGGCGATGAGGGCCCCCTTGCCCCATCTGTTCAGCATTGCATCACCTCCTTTCCCCTCACTTTCAGCGTAGCAGCGATTGATTACACGGGGCTTACACGGTTCTTGGGTTTTGATGAATCGCAAGAAAGCGGCGGGCGCTGCTAGTCAGCGCCCGCCGGATCGAACTTGTAGCCGATTCCCCATACCGTCTTGATCCACCTGGGCTCGGCCGGATTCTCCTCGACCTTCTCCCGCAGCCGGCGTATGCAGACGGTGACGGTGGACTGATCGGTGGGTGCGTCGCCGTGCCACACACGGGCCAGCAGCGACTCCCGGGTGAAGGGGTGGCCCGGGTGGCTGGCCATGAGCCAGAGCAGGTCGAACTCCTTCGGGGTGAGTTCCGGAGTCCGGTCGCCCACGCGCACCGTGCGGGTGCTCTTGTTGATCTCCAGGGGGCCGAACCGCAGGGTGCGGCTCTCGGGCAGCGTGGGTAGCCGGCGCAAGATGGCGTGTACACGCAGCACCAGCTCGTTCAGGTCGAAGGGCTTGGTCACGTAGTCGTCGGCGCCCAGGCGGAAGCCCACCACCTTGTCGACGCTGTCGCCCTTGGCGGTGAGGAGCAGGATCGGCACCGCCGACGCGGCGCGGATGCGCCCGCAGACCGCGAAGCCGTCCAGCTTCGGCATCATGACGTCGAGAATGACCAGGTCCGGGTGCTGCGACAGGGCGAGATCCAGGGCCTCCTGGCCGTCGCTGGCCCTGATGACCTCGAAGCCCTCGGCCGTAAGCGCGTGTTCCAGGACCTTCAGCGTCTTCGGGTCGTCGTCGGCCACCAGAATACGGCGGGCTACGGACACTGCGGTTCACCTCCGTGAACGGGTATGGTGAAGTGGAACGTGGAGCCGCATCCCGGTTCGCTCTCCACCCAGATCCGGCCCCCGTGCAGCTCCACCAGGAGCTTAGCCAGGGCGAGCCCCAGCCCCGATCCCCCTGTGCGCTCATGGGCGGAGCCCCGCCGGAAGAGCTGGAAGATCACTTCCTGGTCCTCGACCGGGATGCCGGGGCCGTTGTCGCGGACCGACACCTGCACGAAGCCCTCGCAGGCCTCGGCCTGCAGGGTGACCTGGCCGCCGACCTGGGTGAACTTGATCGCGTTGCTGAGCAGGTTCAGCAGGATCTGCAGCACCCGCAGATCGTCCGCCGCCACCAGCGGCAGGTCGGCGGGAATGGCGCAGGCGACGGCGATCTCCCGCTCCCGGGCCAGAGGCCGCACGACGGCGCAGGCCTCCCGCGCCGCCTCGCTCAGGTCGACGGCGGCGATCGAAAGTCGCATCTGGCCCGCTTGCAGGCGCGACGCGTCCAGCAGGTCATTCACCAACTGGAGGAGCCGCTGCGCGCTTTCGAGGATGTCGGTGAGGTGATCGCGCTGACTCGGGGTGAGGGGCTCGCCCCCGGGGCTGAGGAGGAGCTGGGTGAAGCCGATGATCGACGTCAGCGGCGTGCGGAACTCATGGGTCATCGCGGAGTAGAACTCCGTCTGGCTCCGGTGCAGCTCCTCCAGGTCGGCGTGCGCCTCCTTCAGTTGGCGGGTGCGCTCCTCCACCTTCTGCTCCAGGTTCCGGTAGAGCGCCTGCAGTTCGTCTGACATGGCCTTGATGGCATCGACCAGGGGCGCAGTCTCCAGGTGGGCCCTGAGGTCGCGCACCTCCTCCTCGGGCACCTCCCACCTGCCCTGCCCGATGCGCCGGGTGACCCCGGCCAGGGCGGCGAGGGGGCGGGCCACCAGTTGGTGGTTCAGGAAGCCGATGAGGGCCAGCGAGAGCCCGGTCACCAGGGCGATGCCCGTCGCGCGGCTGCGGATGGCCTGGGTGAGCCGGGCTTCGAACCGCTCGGTGGGGATGGAGATCGACAGCGCGCCGGCCAGCTCTCCCACGACCAGCCCTTCTCTGGGGTAGCCGGCGATGTCCGGCACTCCCGCCGGGGGACCGTGGCACGGCAGGCACGACGGCTCCATCTTCAGGGGGACCATGTAGCGGAAGATCCGTTCGCCGCCTTCCTCGGTGTAGCCGACGATCTCCGCGAGGCCCGGGTCGCTGGCAAAGCGGCGCAGGGCATCCACCTCAAACGGGTCGGGCTGGTTCTCGGCGCTGCGCACTTCGAGCCGGGTCTGCTTGTACTGGTAATCCGACATCTCGGCGAAGATCTTGCCGACGCCGCGGCCGACGGCCGCGGGGTTGAGGTACTTGAACTCGAAATGGCCCTCGCTGTCCCAGTTGATCCGGTCCTGATTGCGGGCGATGTACTCCCGCATCGCGATCAGCTGGGTCGCGACCATGCGCGCCTGCTCCCGCAGGTCCTCTTCCGCCAGGGCCCGCTGGTGCCGGATGTCAAGGCCCAGGTTGAGGCCCAGCACGATGACGAGCACGGCCGTGACACCGATCATGAACTTGGTCGCGATGCTGGTGTGCATGGGCTCACCTCCAGAGAGCAGTGGCACCCATGTTCCATGATAAAGTCCTTACAGATGTTTGCCTATGAAGCGGCGTGCCCCCTTTCGGTCGCAAAAAGGGCCTATTTTCGTGCTGAGTAATTCGTACCATTAACTATTTTGCGAGGCAACGCGGCGCCTTTATGGAAGGAGTTGTCCGGCGCGGCACGCCGCGCGGCGGCCGGGCGGGTCGTCCCGGGCAGGTGGTTGCCGCCGACTATAGGCATTTCGTCACAGTGCGAATCGACGGACGGCCTATCCTCCGAATCCGTCCCTGGATCCATAGCCCTTCATTGTCTGAACCTGTTAACGTTGTCGATAGCGGATGAACCACTGTTCGAGTCAGAGGAGGTTTGCCGATGCCAACCTGTCCCTCCTGCGGCCACGAAACCGCCGGCCGGTACTGCGACCTGTGCGGCGGCCGGACGGCGGACCCGCGCAAGGACTCCCGGCCCAGGGGCCAGCCCCGAGCGGCCGGACCCAGTGGCGGCCCTGTCAGGGCCCCGGGCCTGGGCAGACGCCCGGCCTATGTGACCGCCCTGGCGCTGTGCGCCCTGCTGCTTTTCGGCTCCGGCCTGGTCAGCGGCGCCTGGCTCGCGCGGAGCGCCGCGGTGACAGGCACCGGCCTCTACCCGACTCCGGGGATTGACCAGGCCGCCATCGAGGCCATGACCCCCCTGGCCCAGGCCAACTTCTTCCTGGAGACCGGCGTGAGCCTGCTCAACCAGGGCCACCGGTCAGCGGCGGTGAGCGAGTTCCGCAAGGCCATCACCGCCTTCAACACGGTGCTGCGCGCCGAGCCGGAGAACCTCTTCGCGGGGACCTACCTGGGCCTCACCTACTACTACGCCGGCGACGCGGAGAAGGCGGAGGAAACCCTGCTCGCCGTGCTCGAACAGGACCCCAGCTACCTGTGGGCGATCTTCAACCTGGCCTGGGTGTACGAGGTGGAGGGGGAGACGGACGCCGCGGTGGCCATGTACCAGCGCTACCTCGAGGCGGCCCCCGCGGAGCGGGAGCACACGCTGAAGTACGCCGAGCAGCCGGAGCTCATCGACAAGCAGATTGGGGCGGCCCACGAGGCGATCGCCCGGCTGAGCGGGGGAGGGGATGAAGGGTGACGCGCTATCCCAGGTATAAGCGAGTGACCTCGGCCATCACGCTCGCGCTCGCGGCGGTCTGGTTGGGCTACCTTCTGCTCTGGCCCAACACGAACGCCACCGCATCGGGCGGGGTGCCTGTCGGCGGCGCCGCGCCCGATTTCGAGCTGAAGACGGTCACCGGCGAGTCGTACCGCCTTTCTGACCTGAAGGGGAAGGCGGTGCTGCTCAACTTCTTCGCTACCTGGTGCCGCTACTGTGAGGAAGAGATGCCGGTGCTGGAGGAGGCCCACCGGCTGTACGCGGACCAGGGCCTCGTGGTGCTGGGCATCGACCTGGACGAGACCGACCTGGCCATCACCGCGTTCCAGGAGGAGCTGGAGCTCACGTTCCCCATCCTCGTCGACCGGGGCAGCAACGTGGCCCGGCTGTACCAGATCGTGCCGCTGCCGACCACGTACTTCATCGACCGGGACGGCGTGGTGCGTGGCAAGTGGACGGGGGCCATCACGCGGGACCAGCTGCGTGAAGCGCTGGAGCTCATTCTGTAGGAGGGGTGGACCGTGGACGAGCAGGGCGTGAAGCCGCAGAAGGATCTGCTGGACCGGACCTGGGATTTCTTCGCCTCGGTGCGGGTGGCCACGGTGCTGCTCTTCCTGCTGGCCGTCGCCTCCATCGGCGGGACGCTGATCGAGCAGGAAGGCATGTACGCCTCCAGTCTGCCTCCCGAGGAGTTCTACCCGCAGCGCTATGGCCCCGTGTTCGGCATGCTCCTGCTGCGTACGGGGATGACCCACGCGTACTCATCCTGGTGGTACCTGACGCTGCTCTTCATGATCGCCGCGTCGCTGGTGATCTGCTCCATTGAGCGGTTCGTGCCGCTGTGGCGGGCCGTGCAGCGGCCGAACCCGGCGCCGGACAAGGAGTTCGTCCGCCGGCTGAGACACGGCTTCACGTTCCCGGCGACGGGCGATGCGCCGTACGGGGAGCTGGCGGCGGCGCTGAAGGCCAGGCGTTACCTGGTGATCGAGCAGGAAGGCCGCCTGTACGCCGACAAGGGCCGCTTGGGCCGCTGGGGGCCGTACATCACGCACATCGGGCTCCTGCTGGTGCTGATCGGCGCGGGGATGCGCGCCCTGCCCGGGGTCTACCTGGAGCAGTTCATCTGGGTGCGGGACGGCGAGATCGTCAAGGTTCCGGGCAGCGACTTCTACGTGGAGAGCCTCGGCTTCGAGGTGGAGTACTACGAAACCGGCCAGCCCAAGAGCTACATGACTCACACCCGGGTGATCGACGCGAACGGCAACGCGGTCAAGACCGAGACCATCGCGATGAACGAGCCGCTGGCTCACAACAGGGTGGAGCTCTACCAGTCCTCGTACTACGCCGACTACGGCCAGGCGGAGATCGCGCTGGTGGACAGGCAGAGCGGGGCAGAGATCGACCGCTTCACGCTGGACCTCATCCAGCCGGACCGGGTGTATGCCGTGGGCGGCTACCGGCTGGAACTGGTGTCCTATTTCCCCGACTTCGGCATCGACGAGGACGGCCAGCCCGCCACCCGCTCCAGCAGGGTCCACAACCCGGGGCTGGTGCTGCAGGTGACGCCGCCCGACGCCGACCCGTTCACCACGTGGTTCTTCCCGCTCTACCCCGGCGTGGAGTTCGATGACACGACCCCGGTCAGGTTCGTGACACAGGACGTCACGACGGTCTACACCTCGGGGCTGCAGGTGAAGAAGGACCTGGGGCTGCCGGTCATCTACATCGGCCTGCTCGTCATGACCGTGGGCGTATTTGCCACGTTCTACATCGCACACCGCCGCTACTGGGCCTTCACCGAGGACGGGCAGGTGGTCGTGGGCGGCTGGACCAACCGCAACCAGGGCTCCTTCGAACGGGAGACCCTGCAGATTGCCCACCACCTGGACCCTGAGCGATACGCATTGGCCGACGAAATGGAGGGAGAAGAGCGATGATCCAGGTGTCAAGCTACCTGTTCCTGGGAGCGTTTGTCGCCTACCTGGCGTCGGCGGTTCTCTACGTGACGCGCCTCACGCTGCGCCGCCGCGACCCCCGTTACTTCGACCTGGCCGACCGCCTGGGCAGCCACGGGTACAAGGCGGCCGTCGCCGGCGTGATTCTGCAGGGGCTGGCAATCGCCGCCCGCTGGATCGGCTCGGGACAGGTGCCCCTGGCCAACATGTTTGAGTACATGTCCTTCATGGGCTGGTCCATCATGCTGTTCTTCGTGATCCTCTCGGCCTGGTACAAGCTGCCGGGGCTGGGCGCCTTCGTGGCCCCTGTGGGCGTGGTGGTCATCGCCTACGCCTCGGTGTTTCCCACCGAGGTCAGGCCGCTGGTGCCCGTGCTGCAGTCGGTCTGGCTGCCGCTGCACGTCTCGTTCGCGGCCCTGGGCGAGGGCGCCTTCGCCGTCTCGTTCGGCGCGGCGTTGATGTACCTCCTCCGGGTGCGCAAGGAGCAGACGAACCAGTGGGAGGAGGCAGCCCTGGAGTTCACCTTCTTCTGCGGGGCCATCCTCACGGGCTTCATCGTTCTGGCCCTGGGCTTCAAGATCGGCGGCTACAGCGCCGAGGTGACCAACCTGGCCGGCGGGGTGACGGTGCTGGAGTACACCCTGCCACCCTTCATCGGCCCCGTGGGCTCCGTCAGGGGCGAGGCGACGTTCCTCGGGCTGCAGCTGCCGCTGGTGCACGCGCCGACCTGGATGCGCGGGGCGTACGCGGCCAAGAATCTGAACACCCTGCTGCTCTCCACCGTCGCCGGCACCATCCTGTACGGCCTGATTCGGCTCACCGCCCGTGTACCGCTGCGCGAGCTGGGCACCCGTGCCGTCGGCAACATGAACCCGAAGCTGCTGGATGAGGTTTCGTACCGGGGCATTGCGGTGGGTTTCCCGCTCTTTACCCTGGGCGCGCTGGTCTTTGCGATGATCTGGGCACAGAAGGCCTGGGGCCGCTACTGGGCGTGGGATCCGAAGGAGACCTGGGCCCTGATCACCTGGCTCTTCTACTCCGGCTACCTGCACATGCGCATCGTGCGGGGCTGGGAGGGGCGCCCCGCCGCATGGGTGGCCGCACTGGGGTTCGTCATCGTGATGTTCACGCTGGTGGGCGTGAACCTGCTGGTTTCCGGGATGCACTCATACGTCTGAGCGGACAGACGCAAAAGGGCGGTCCCGCCGCACTCGGCGGGACCGCCTCAGTTTTGGCCTGCCATGACGGGCCAGCCTAGAGCTGTCCCGTCATCGACTGCACCACCAGGCTGGTGCTGGCCACCACGGCCCAGAGCAGGAAGCCGAGCAGCAGCGGCTTGAACCCTGTGCGGGCCATCTGGCGGAAGTCCGCGGACAGGCCCACGGCGGTCAGGGCGACCACGATCAGGAACTTGGCAGCGAAGGTGGCCAGCTCCACCACGGGCGCGGGCAGCGCCCCGACGGTGTTCAGCAGGGCGGCCACCAGGAACCACACGATGAACCAGGGAATCAGCTTGCCCACGCTGACCTGTGCGCCGCTGCCGCCCTCCCGGCGCCGCCTGTTTGCCCGCAGCGCGGCCAGGGTGAGCGCGATGGGCACGATGAGCGTGGTGCGGGTCAGCTTGACCACGGTCGCGTACGTGCCGGCCTCCTGCCCGTACAGGTAGCCGGCGGCGACGACCGAGGATGTATCGTTGACGGCCGTGCCGGCCCAGAGGCCGAAGGCCGACTGGCTCAGGTCGAGCAGGTGGCCAAGCGGGGGGAAGAGGAGCACGGCCGCGACGTTGAACAGAAAGATCGTGGAGATCGCATAGGCCACTTCCTGGTCCTCCGCCTCGATGACCGGGGCGACCGCCGCGATGGCCGAACCGCCGCAGATGGCCGTGCCCACGCCGATGAGCGTCGTGAGATTGCCGGGGATTCCCATGGCCCGGCCCAGCAGGTATGCGGCGAGCAGGCAGGCCGCCAGCGTGCTGAGCATGACCGCCAGCGAGCTGACGCCGGTCGTGACGATCTGGCTGAGGCTCAGCCCCGCGCCCAGCAGGATGACGGAGGCCTGCAGAATCTGCTTGGAGCTGAACCGGATGCCCGGCCGGAACTGGTCGCCGATGCGGCCGGTCGCCTGCAGCAGCATCCCCAGGAGGACGCCGAACACAGCCCCGCCGATCAGCGGGAAGCGGTCGCCCAGCAGCCACGCGACGGTGGCGACGCAGAACGTGAGAATGAGGCCGGGCCAGCGACTGGCCGCGGCCCTGGATCGGGGTTGCGCGTCAGTGGTCAAGAGGTGTGCACTCCTTTGTGTGAATTAAAAGTTACATTGGTTAAACCATCACATCTCTTATCATAACGTTAGTTCATGCCGTAAGCCAGTCCGCCGGATGGACAGGATGCGGGCTGCGCCTTTCGGCGCAGGCGCGCGCAACGATCGGTTTCTGCGGCAGGGGTGCAGGTAGGATGAAGGGCGACGTGGTAGAATAGACCTTTGGGAAAGGTCAATCTGCCGGGAGGGACGGGTTGTCAGTGAAGCTGAAGAAGCGGCACGAGGTGCCAGACGAGCACAAGTGGGACCTGGATTCGGTTTACGACACAGTCGAAGCCTGGGAGAAGGACTACGCGAGAGTCGAGGCGATGATCCCCCAGCTGACCGCGTATCAGGGGCGGCTCGGGGAGTCGGCCGGTACGCTGCTCCGGGCCCTGCAGGCGCGCGATGAGATCTCCAAGCTGCTGGAGCAGGTGGTGGTCTACGCCCGGATGAAGGAGGACGAGGACACCACCAACTCCACCTATCAGGCCCTGTCGGGGAGGAGCATGTCGCTCTACTCCAGGGTGGCCGCCGCCGGGGCGTTCCTCACGCCGGAGATCCTGGCCATTCCGAGCGAGACGATTCGGGCCTGGATGGACCAGGAGCCGGGCCTGGCCGCCTACCGGCACGAACTGGAGGACACCCTTCGGGAGAAGGAGCACGTCCGCTCGCCGGAGGTGGAGGAGCTCCTGGCCCAGGTGGGCGAGGTGGGGGCCGCGTCGCAGGACATCTTCGGCAAGCTGAACCACGCCGATCTGAAGTTCCCAAGCATCAAGGACGAGCAGGGCAACGAGGTGGAGCTCACCCACGGCCGCTACCTGCGCTTCATGGAGAGCCCGGTGCGCGAGGTGAGGAAGCAGGCGTTTGAGGCGCTCTACACCACCTACAACAAGTTCCGCAACACCCTGGCGGCCACGTACGCCAACTCGGTGAAGAAGGACGTTTTCTACGCCAGGGCGCGGCGCTACCCCTCGGCCCGGGCCGCGGCCCTGTCCGCCACCAACGTCCCCGAGAGCGTCTACGACAACCTCATCGCGACGGTGCACAAGAACCTGCCGTCGCTGCACCGCTACATGCAGCTGCGCCGGCGGATGCTGGGGCTCGACGAGCTGCACATGTACGACGTGTATACCCCGATGGTGCCGGACGTCGACAAGAAGGTCCCCTACGAGGAGGCCGTCGACACGATCCTGAAGGCCCTCGCGCCGCTGGGTGAGGAGTACTGCGAGGTGGCGCGCCGGGGCATGACCGAGGATCGGTGGGTGGACATCTACGAGAACGAGGGCAAGCGCTCGGGGGCCTACTCCTTCGGCGCCTATACCACCAAGCCGTTCATCCTGATGAACTACCAGGACAACCTGGACTCCATGTTCACCCTGGCGCACGAGCTGGGCCACTCCATGCACTCCTACTTCAGCCGCAAGCACCAGCCTTACCACTACGCCGGGTACACCATCTTCGTCGCCGAGGTGGCCTCCACGTTCAACGAGGCCCTGCTCACCGACTACCTGCTGAAGAGCACCGACGACCCGAAGCTGAAGATGTACCTGATCAACCACCAGCTCGAGTCGTTCCGCACCACCCTGTACCGCCAGACGATGTTTGCCGAGTTTGAGCACATCACCCACCAGCGGGTGGAAGGCGGCCAGGCGCTGACGGCGGATGTGCTGGACGAGATCTACTACGATCTCAACAAGCGGTACTACGGCACCGAGGGCATGGTGGTCGACGACCTCATCGCGATCGAGTGGGCCCGCATCCCGCACTTCTACTCGGCTTTCTACGTGTATCAGTACGCGACGGGCATCTCCGCCGCGGCCTCCCTGAGCCACCAGGTGCTGACGGAGGGTCAGCCGGCGGTCGAACGCTATCTCACCTTCCTGAAGAGCGGTTCCTCCGATTACTCCACGAACCTGTTGAAGGAGGCCGGCGTCGACATGACGTCGCCCGAGCCTGTTCAGCAGGCCCTGGATGTGTTCGCGCGGCTCCTGGACGAGATGGAGCAGCTGGCCGGCTGAGGCATGACAGCGCAAGCCCCCGCTGCAGCCACTGCAGCGGGGGCTTTTGCCAGGGCGATTCCTCAGCGGGCGGGCCCAACGTCCTCTTCGAGGCGCTCCTCAGCCCGGATCTTGGCCAGGACGATCTGCAGCCGTTCCTCCGGGCTGGACACCCGCCACTGGTCGACGAGCCAGTCGAGCTCCCGGCTAATCGTATTGGGCGAATGTTGAGGCCTTATCGGCCGTTGTCTGATCGGGCGTCTCATGCTGCGGTGTCCTCCTTCCCGTCCGCGATCCAACCACTTCGATGATATCACAAATGGCAGGCAATATTGTATAGGTCGATAAGTCTAGAGTTTAACGACCGGAAGTACTATATACCCTAGATATAATAGGACTGGGGAGGGGGCCGACTGGGCTCTTCCTGCCTGGTCAGGGCAGGATCGCGACGCCCGCGGGGCGAACCTGAGGGACATCAGACAGGCGCGTTGCGCAGAGAAGGAGCGAGAGCGTGATCAAGCGTCGAACGCTGGCACATGTGCTGGTCTGGACCAGCTTTTACGATCAACTGGCCTGGTCGCCCATTCTGGCATGGCTCGCGGTGGGTTTCGGCGCACCCGAGGCGGTGGCCTGGGCGGCCACGGCGTACAGCGTGGCGAACCTGGTGGGCAACGTCATGTTCGGCTTGCTGGCCGACAAGGTGGACCGCATGGCCGTGGCCGGGGCAGGGCTCCTGGCCATGGTGGTGACGGGGCTGGCCCACCTGGTTCCCGATTCCACCGCGGGGCTGGTCGGGGTGCGCGCCCTGCACGGCCTGGCCATCGCCGGGGTGGCGCCGGCCGCCATGGCGACGGTGTCCGACGGCCTTCCCCGCAGCCAGCGCGGCGCGGCCATGGCCCGGATGGGCCTCGTGATCGCCGTCGCCTCCATGCTGGCCTCCGCGGTCAGCGGCCGGCTGCTCACCAGCCTCGGCGCGGCCGCCAGCGTGTTCACACTGGTGGGCCTGGTGGGCACGGTGGGGCTCTTCACCTTCCTGGTCCGGCCCCGGCTGGAGCCCGCACCCGCCCGCGGCGCATCCGAGGCCCAGGGTGAGCCGGCCCCCGGGCGCATCAACATGGTCGGCATGGGCGCCGCCGCCCTGGTGGCGTACGCCTTGATGTTCCTGCAGAACGTGCTGTTCTATGCCTATCCGCTGAAGGGGCACGACATGGGCATGTCCTCCGCGACCATCGGCATGACGCTATCTGCGTTTGGCCTCGGCGCGGTCATCGCCTTCGTTCCGCCGCTGTCGCGGGCGGCGGACCGGTGGGGGCGGCACCAGCCCATCTTCGTGGGCATGGCCCTCGCCGGCGCGGGTCATCTCGGCCTGTCCTACGGCACCGGTCCCCTGGCCTTCGCCGCCTGGCTCTTCATCTACGGGCTGGGCTTCGGACTGGTTTTCCCGGCGGTGTCGGCACTGAACGCCGACGCGGCCGGCGCCGGGCGCCGCGGCGTGGCGTTCGGGCTCCTCAGCGCGGCCTTCTCGCTGGGCTCGATCTCGGGCCCGCCGGTCACCCAGGCCCTGGCCGGTCTCGCCTCGCCGTTTGCCGTGGCCGGGTGGCTCGGCCTGGCGACGTCGGGATTCGTCACGCTGTGGTACTACCTGGCCGTGCGCCCCGCCCAGGAGGCGGCGCGGCAGAGCGCTTGACCGCTTTCCTGCGGAATTCAGCAAATTTGATGTTTAGTTCATGGTTTGCGTGGAAATACTCTCACTGAAGCCCAAGAATGGGCTGGCAGAGAGGAGGGAAACCATGCAGACCATGCCATCCAAGACCCGGACGTCGCTGGTGATCGGCGGGGTGGCGGCGCTGGTCCTGATCATCAGCCTCGCGCTCGTGGCCCTGAATCAGCGTGCGCAGACCCCGGCCGAGAGCACCAACCCGCTGGAGCAGCTGGCGGAGCCCGAGAACGGGACGCCGCTGACCGGCGCCCCGGCGTCCGATCCGACGGTCGCCGCGAATCCGACTGAGGCCGGGGCCGCTCCGATGGAAGGGGATGAGGCCGCGATCGGGGCCGGGGCCGAAGACGGAAGCGCCCCCGCCATGACGACCCTCGAAGCCGTCCCCGCCGTCCACATCGTGCAGCCGAACGAAACCCTCTACGAGATCAGCCAGAAGTACTACAACACCCACATTTACGCCGGAGACATTGAAGCGCTGAATGGGTTGGAGGATCCGGATCAGATCTTCGCGGGGATGGAGCTGAAGCTCCCCCAGCCCTCAGAGCTCGCCGGGTATGACCGGTAAGCGGCAGGAGGCAGGTCGCTCGCGGACCTGCCTCCGGTTTTTTCGCGCCTGCGTGCCCCCATGCGCCCTCCTGTGATCCAGGTCACGGATAGAGAAGCTGTGTGAAACTTACAATAGCGACGAGCATCAAAGGATATCCCGCACATGGCGACAC
>JAMNXV010000083.1 GCA_023623185.1 Bacillota bacterium | reverse complement strand
AGCCCCAGCGTCGCCCCGAAGACGCCGCCCTTCCGGCCAACGTCCTCCCCCACGATCCAGACGTCGGGATCGCGCCGCATCTCCGACCGCAGCGTCTCGCGCACGGCCTCCACCAGGTTCATCACCGCCATAAGCTCACCCCTCCTCGTACACGTGGCGCAGGGCCTCTTCCGGCGCTGCGTAGGGCTGGGCCTCGGCCCAGTCGGTGGCATCGTCCACCACCGCCGTCACCTTCCGCTCCAGCTCCTGGTGGCCCGCCTCGTCCAGCAGGCCGTGGTCCATCAGATACTGGCGCGCCTTCAGGATGGGGTCGCGGGCCTGAACGGCCGCGATCTCCTCGGGGTCCCGGTAGCGCCGCTGATCGTCGTCGGACGAGTGCGACGTGATGCGGATGCACTTGGCCTCGATCAGGGTCGGCCCCTCGCCCCTGCGGGCCCGCTCGTGCGCCGCCTTCACGACCTCATAGACCGCCAGCACGTCCGTGCCGTCCACCTCGATGCCGGGCATGCCGTACCCCTGCCCCCTGGCGGCCACCGACCCGCCTGCCACCTGCTGGTCGAGCGGCACCGAGATGGCGTACTCGTTGTTCTGCACCATGAAGATCACCGGCAGCTTGTGCAGCCCCGCCCAGTTCAGGGCCTCGTGGAAGTCGCCCTGGTTGGAGGAGCCCTCGCCGCAGGCCGTGTAGACCACCACGTCGTCGCCCCGCATGCGGGCCGCCTGCGCGATCCCCACCGCGTGCAGGAGCTGCGTCGTCACCGGGCTGGAGCCCGAGACGATGTTCAGCGGCCGGTTGCCCCAGTGCGACGGCATCTGCTTGCCGCCCGAAGCCGGGTCGGCGCCCCGGGCGAAGGCGCTCAGCATCACCTCGCGCGGGGTCACCCCCACCACCAGGTTGACGCCCAGGTCTCGGTAGTAGGGCGTGAACCAGTCCTGCCGCCGGCGGAAGGCGTACGCCGCCCCCACCTGCGCGGCCTCCTGCCCCTGCGGCGAGATGACGAACGGAATCTTGCCCCCCCGCTGCAGCAGCCAGAGCCGCTCGTCCAGCCGGCGGGTCAGCAGCATGTAGTAGTACATCTCGCGCATCTGGTCCGCCGTGAGTCCCAGCGCCTCATGCCGGGCCATGGTCGCCTCCGTCATTCGCTCTCCCCCTCCCGTCACAGTCCTCACTCGCGTTCCGTGCTCGGTCCCCTGCAGACCGACGACTTACATGTGGATCGCGCGCCCCTCCACCGCCAGGGCCGCCTCGCCGAAGATCTCGGAGAGGGTCGGGTGCGGGCGGATCACCTGGCTCATCTCCCACGCCGAGGCGTTGAGCGCCATGGCCAGCCCGGCCTCGGAGATGAGGTTGGTCGCATCCGGCCCGATCAGGTGAACCCCGAGCACGTCGCCCGTCGCGGCGTCGGCGACGATCTTGGCGAAGCCGTCCAGCGAGCCGAATACCTGCGCCTTGCCGATGCCCCGCCAGGGGAACGTGCCCACCCGGACCTCCCGGCCCTGCTCCCGGGCCCGGGCCTCGGTGAGGCCCACGGAAGCCACCTCCGGCCGGGTGTAGACGCACCGGGGCACCCGCGTCGGATCGAAGGGCTCGGGGCTGAGGCCGGCGATGTGCTCCATCGCGATGATGCCCTGGTGCGACGCGACGTGGGCCAGCCCCCCGCCGGCCACGTCGCCGATGGCGTAGATCGCCGGGTCGCCGGTCCGGCCGAAGCCGTCCACCGCGATGAAGCCGCCCTCGGTGTAGGCGATCCGCTCGCGGTTCTCCAGGCCGAAGTCCCTCGTCACCGGCTCGCGCCCCACCGCGATCAAGAGGGCTTCCGCCTGAAACTCCCGGGTCTCCTCGGCCACCCGGGCCTGCAGGGTTACACGGCCGTCCGCCACCTGCACCGACTCGGGCAGCACGGCGGCGCCGGTCACAATCTCCACCTTCCGGCGGCTCATCAGCTTATGCAGCTCCGCCGCCACCGCCTCATCCTCGGTGGGCAGGATGCGGTCCAGGAACTCCAGCACGGTCACCTTCACGCCGAAGTCGGCGTAGAGGCTCGCCCACTCCATGCCGATCACGCCGGCGCCGATGATGATCGCCGACGCGGGCAGATCCGGCCGGGCCAGGGCCTCGTCGGACGTCATCACGTGGGCGCCGTCCACGGGAATGCCCATGGTCTTCGGCCGGGAGCCGGTGGCGATGATGATCTTGCCGAACTCCAGAAGCTCCTGCTGGTCGCCGGCCGTCACCGCGACCAGGCCATTGGGCGAGAAGATCGAGGGCGGGACCAGGGCCCCCCGGCCCTGGAAGACTGCGACGCCGTTCTTCTTCAGCAGCCCCTGGATGCCCTTATGCAGGTTGTTCACGATCTTGTCCTTGCGCGACCGGACCGCGGCGAAGTCGAGGCCGGCGCCCTCGGCCAGCACGCCGAACTCCCGGGACTGGCGCAGGGTGTGCAGCAGCTCCGCGCTGCGCAGGTAGGCCTTCGTGGGAATGCAGCCCCTGTGCAGGCAGGTGCCGCCAACTTTCTCCTGCTCCACCAGGGCGACCCTGAGCCCCAGCTGGGCGCCGCGGATCGCCGCGACGTACCCGCCGGGCCCGCCGCCGATGACGACGACATCGAAGGAGTGACTCATGGCAGATCGCGCCCCCTTTCGCGGCCGCACGGGCCCGATGCCCGCGCGTACCGAGGTACCAGACAGGTGATGCAACTTTCGTGCCAGTCTCATGGCGCCTTTGGCGCAGCCGCCAATCCGCGGTCTCTGCAGGGCGTTGCAGACCGTGCAAGTGGTTGCAGGCACTCTGGTGCAGGTGCCGAAGCCGGAGACCCGCCGCCGCACTTCCTATAGAGGGACTCGATAACCCGCATCGGGATGATCGATTAGCATGATCACAATTGGCGTGCTATGGTGAAATCGATGGCACTTATGGACTACGGGGCCCCGAGCCCCGCGGCAGGAGGTTTGATGAAGTGAAGGCGAACGTGGCGATCAACGGCTTCGGACGCATTGGCCGCATGGTCTGCCGCAGAGTTCTCACCCATCCTGACCTCAACCTGGTCGCCGTCAATGCGTCGTATCCGGCCGAGACCCTTGCCCACCTGCTGAAGTACGACACCGTACACGGCCGGCTGGATGCAGAGGTGCTCGCGGGCGACGGCGAGATCCTGGTGAACGGTCGCGCCATCCGCCTGGTTTCCGAGCGGGATGCATCCAAGCTTCCCTGGCGGGAGCTGGACATCGACATCGTCATCGAGGCGACGGGCAAGCACAAGGAGCGGGAACGCGCCGCACTTCACCTGGCATCCGGCGCGCGGAAGGTCATCATCACCACGGCCACCAAGGACCCCGACGTCACGGTGGTGATGGGCGTCAACCAGGGCGACTACCGCCCCGACAGGCACCACGTCATCGCCGCCGCCTCCTGCACCACCAACTGCCTGGCGCCGGTCGCCAAGGTGCTGCACGAGGCCTTCGGCATCCGCACCGGGCTCATGACCACCGTCCACGCCTACACCAACGACCAGAACATGCTGGATAACCCCCACCGCGACCTCCGGCGGGCCCGGGCGGCCACCGCCTCGATCATCCCCACCACCACCGGCGCCGCCCGCGCCGTGGCCCAGGTGCTGCCCGAGCTGAAGGGCCGCCTGAACGGCTTCGCCCTGCGGGTGCCCACGCCCGACGTCTCCGTGGTCGACCTGGTGGCCCAGCTGGAGCGGCCGACCACCCGCGACGAGATCAACCAGGTCTTCCGCGACGCGGCCGCCGGGCCCCTGAAGGGCATCCTCGCGTACAGCGAGGCGCCGCTGGTCTCCGCCGACTTCATCGGCGATTCCCACTCGGCCATCGTCGACGGCTCGCTGACCATGGTCGGGCCCGACAATCTGGCCAAGGTCATGGCCTGGTACGACAACGAGTGGGGCTATTCGTGCCGGGTCGTGGACCTCGCCGCCCTGGTGGCGCGGGAGCTGACCGCGGCGCCGCCCCTGACGGGCGCGGCGGATTAACCGGCTGTCCGGCCCCGGAAAATCGCGCAGACTACCCCGCAGGAGGTGATCTGCGTGGGCCAGGGGCAGCCGCCGCGGGGCCGCACGGGCGAGAAGGTCATCGAGTCGGGCACCTACCAGTGCGAGGACCAGACCCGCTGGACGTACTTGGCGGGCGACCGGTTCCGGGAGTGCCCGTCCACCGGCAAGTCCACCGTCTGGGAGAAGACCGCCGAACCCGACCATGCGGACAGCCGCTGAAGAACCCAGGACGCGACAGAAGGCGGCCGTGCGTGAGCCAACAGGCTCCGCACGGCCGCCGTGTTTCGTTTGACCGCAACCGCTGACCGGACGCGGCCGCCGACGGCGCTAGTAACCCCGCTCCCGGTCCACCGCGCCGCGCAGCGGCTCGCCCTGCTCGAACCGCCGCAGGTTCTCCGCGAAGTACGCCGCCACCTCCTCGGGCCGGCTCGGGCCGCTCAGGTGCGGCGTGACGGTGATGCCCGGCTCCGTCCAGAAAGGGTGGTCCGCCGGCAGCGGCTCGACGGCGAAGACGTCCAGCACCGCCCGGATGCGGCCGCCGCGCACCGCCCGCAGAATGGCGCCCTCGTCGATCGTGGCGCCCCGGCCCACGTTGATGAGCAGCGCACCCGGCTTCATCGCCTCGGGGTCGATGAGCCCCCGGGTCTCCGGCGTGTCCGGCAGGGTGCTGACCAGGTAGTCCACCCCGGCGGTGAAGACATCGGCCTCGGCGGGGGTGAACATGCGGTCCACATGCGCCCTCGGCCCCGGCGTGCGCGCCAGGCCCCAGACCTCCATCCCGAAGGCCCGGCCCCGGGCCGCCACCGCCCCGCCGATGGACCCGACTCCGGCAACGCCCAGCCGCTTGCCCCAGAGGGTCTCCGCCGTGAAGGGCTCCCAGCGGCGGGCCGCCTGGGCGGCGTACAGCCGCGGCAGCTGCTGGGCGTGGGCCAGCATGTGGGCGAAGGCGTATTCGCTCATGGCCGCGCCGAAGAGCCCCTCCACCCGGGTGACCAGCACCCCTTCCGGCACCGGCGCCGCGACCAGGTCCTCCACCCCCGCGCCCATCGCCTGGATCCAGCGGAGGCGGCGGGCCCGGGGCAGCAGGTCCGGGGGAAACCGCCAGCTGAAGAGAATGTCGGCCTCCCCGATGGCGCGGGCGGCCTCTTCCCTTGTGTTGCAAGGAATCAGCGTGTAATCGGCCGAATTGGGGATCAGGCGCTTCAACAGGTCTGCATACGTAGCGGCACGCGTTGCTTCGTAGATTAGAATCACCCTGGCGATACCGATCCCTCCTTCTCAGTTTCCCGGCGGGTCTGCGCCACAACCTTCCGGCGCATCCGGTCCGAGGCGACGCCAATGCCCGCGCCCAGGGCGAGCACACACGCCACCGTGATCGCGATGTACCGCCCTCCCGGGTTCCAGGCGAACATCGCCGCAGGGCTCTGCCCCCTCAGCAGCTCGATGCCCATGAAAACCAGGGCCAGCAGGACCCAGCCAGCCAACGTGATCAGGAAGCCAAGCAGTCCCCCACGCACAGGTCATCCCCCCCTGCTGGCTGAAAATTCGCCGGACGCCGGACCCTCTCCTGTTCCGTTCACGGTGAGATTCCAGGCAAGGGGGAACGCGCATGTCGGATCCGCTCACCCTGCTGCTCCTGACCCTCTTCGGTTACGCCGGACTGCCCACACTGCTGGCGCGGACGGGGTTCAGCCGTGTGCTGAAACGGCTGCCCGCCGCCCTGCCGCAGGTCGCGCTCACCTTCGATGACGGGCCCGACCCGGTCTGGACCCCGCGGATACTGGAGATCCTGGACCGCTTCGGCGTCCCGGCGACGTTCTTCATGCTGGGCAGCCGCGCCGAGGCGCACCCCGACCTGGTGCGGCAGGTGGCCGACGCCGGCCACGAGGTGGGCGTGCACGGGTACCGGCACCGGGTGCCCGCCCTCCAGGGCCTGCGGGCCACCCTCACCGACGTGGGGGCGACCGTCCGGATCCTGACCGATATCCTCCAGCGGCGGCCCCGTTACTACCGGCCGCCCTGGGGCATCTTCAACCTGTGGACCGGGCTCGCGGCCCGGCGCCACAACCTCATCCCCGTGGTCTGGTCGCTCTACGTGGCCGAATGGTCCCGGTCCACCACGGCGAACTCCATCTACGTGGACGCCATGCAGAGCGCTGGACCGGGCACCGTGCTCCTGCTGCACGACGCCGCGGGGCCGGGCTCACGGCCCGACGCGCCGGCGGTGGTGGCGCAGGCCCTGCCCCGGCTCATCACGGGGCTGCGGCGCAAGGGGCTCTCGCTGGTCAGTCTCTCAGAGTTGCTCGCGCCGGCGGGAAGGGGGCTGTCGCATGCGCCGCCTGGTCAGAACGTGGGATCGCATCGTCCGTAGGTTTCTCGGCATCCGCCCCGCCCGCCCGGAGGGCGTTCTCGGCTACGCCCTGCGCCGCTACCGCGGGCGGGGCATCGTCGCGCAGGATGGCGCGGCCCTGCGCCCCGGCGACCTGGTGCTGGAGCTGCACCTGGACAGCCGGCGCCTCGCCGAGGCGACGGCGGGCGCCAGCCCGCACCGGCGGATCCTCTGGCTCCGGCGGGCGCTGCTGGCCGACCTGCGCGCGCTCGCCCGGGCGGCGGAGTCGGATCCCGCCCTGGCGAAAGCCACCGGCCTCTGGGGGCTGACCGTGCTGCACCGCGGGCTCGACGCCCTGGGCTTCGCGGTGTCCGCGCCCGCCTCCGGCCCCTTCGGCCGGCTCGCCACCTGGTACATGCGCCGGCTGCTGGCCGCGTACCATCCCGACGGCGCCGGCCGCCTGCAGCAGCGCGACGAGGCGCTGGTCGCCCGCGAGATCTTCCTGCCCATGGCCCGGCTGCGGGCCATGGCGCGGCCCGCTAGGTCAGCAGAGCCAGCAGAACCGGGGGCAGAACGATCTTCACCACCATCGCCACCGGATACACCGTAGCGTACCCTACGGTGGGCAGGTCGTTCCCGGCCTGGTCCAGGGCAAACCCCAGGGTGGCCGACTGGGTCTGCATGCCCGCCACCATGCCGGTCAGCAGCCCCATGGGGATGCGCAGCCACCGGTAGCCCACGTAGAGCATCGCCCAGGCCACCAGCACGATGACCGCCAGGCTGGCCCCCAGGATCGCCCACCCGCGCACCTGGGTGAGCATCTGGGCGAACTCGTAGCCGGACCGCGTGCCCACGGCGGCCAGGAAGATGGTCAGCCCCAGCTGCCGGAGCAGCAGGTTCGCGCTGTACGGCAGCACCCACACCAGGGGGCCGGTCCGCTGCCGCGCACCCAGGAACAGGGCGACGATCAAGGGCCCTCCGGCCAGCCCCAGCCGCACGGTGATGCCCCCGGGCAGCGGGATGGGCACGAGGCCGAGCCCGATGCCCAGGGCCATGCCGAACCCGAGGACGGCGATGTCGATCTCGGAGATGGCCCGGTACGAGTCGCCCAGGTACTCGGCCACCTCCTGCTGGCGCTCACGGCGGGACAGCACCCGCACGCGGTCGCCCAGCTCCAGCGGCATGTCGGCATAGGGCAAAAGCTGCAGGTCGCCCCGCCAGACCCGCGACACCACCGCCCCAAAGCGGTTGGGCAGGTTGAGCTCTCGGAGGGTGCGCCCGGCGACGTCGGGGTTGGAGACGAAGACCTCCCGCATGTCCACCTCGGAGCGGTCGAGGTCGGCCTGAATTTCGCTGACGGGGCCGATCACCTCCACGGCCCGCTTCAGCTGTTCTTCCGTGCCGACGGTGGTGACCAAGTCGCCCTCCTCCAGGTGGCTCTCCCAGCTCACGACCTCGGCGTGTTCGCCCCGCCGGATCCGGCCGAACACCACGTCCAGCTTGTGCTCGGCCACCAGGTCGGCGATCGTCCGCTGAACCGCCTCGGGCCGTTCCACCCGCAGCGTCCAGCAGGTGATGTCCGGCGACACGCCCGGAACGTCCTTCAGCGTGCGGGCCTCCGCCTGATAGTCGATGCGGAAGAACCGCTCGGCCAGGTAGATGGCCAGGATGACCCCGAGAACGCTCGCCGGGTAGGCGATGGAATAGCCCACCACCGGATCGGCCACCTGCCCTGCCGCCCCGGTCCGCGCTAGATACTCCACCGCAGCCGCCAGGGCCGGTGTGGTGGTGAGCACGCCGGCAAAGACGCCGGCCGTCTCGGCGGGCCGCATGTGCAGCAGGTAGTGCGGAATGAGCAGCAGGAGCGCAGCCAGCAGGATCGCGCCCACCGACAGCAGGTTGTAACCTATGCCCTTCCCCCGCAGCGAACGGATGAAACCGGGGCCGCTGCTGAGACCGACGCAGTAGACAAACAGGGCCAGTCCGAACTCGTAGACGATCTCCGGCAGCTTCAGGTCGGGGTCGAGCGCGCCGAAAAAGAGCCCGACGAACAGGACCGCGGCCACGCCCAGGTGCACCCCGCCGATGCGGACGCGCCCCAGCGGATAGCCGATCCCGGCGACGATGAAGAGCAACAGTAGCGGATTCTCTTGCAGAATACTCAGCATTGCGAATGGAGCCTCCAGGGGAATCATGATTACTTCGGGTTGCGAACCACTAACTTAGACACCGGCTCCCCCTTCTTCCTGCTCCATCCACGTCAGCAAACCCGGTCGGGTGTGCCCACGCCTCACTGAAGCCAGGGGGGCGATCTTACATGAGAACAGACTGCCGGCTCGCCAGGAAGTGCAGGTAGGCCTCCTTCACCGGCCGGCCGAGTATCTCCTCGACCGCCTGCCGGTAGAAGCGGATCTGGGTCACGTAGCGCCGGGCCGCCTGCTCGGGGTCGCGCCGGTCGGTCTTGTAGTCCACCAGCACGTACCCGTCCTCCTCCGCCAGCAGCAGGTCGATCATCCCCTGCACGATGACCACGTCGTCCGCGGCGACCTCCGGCGGCAGGTCGTTGTAGACCTCCCTGGCCGGCACGGCCAGGGTGAAGGCCAGTTCCCGGCTGATCCGGCCCGGCGCCTGCAGGATGCGCCTGCCCAGGGGCGACGCGAAGAAGTCCGCGATGGCCTCCACGTCCACGACGTCCGCCTGCTGCCGGGTGAGCAGATCCCGGGCCTCCATCTCTGCCACCTGCTGCCGCACGCCTTCCGCATCCAGCGGGCGGGAGAGATCGAGGTGCTGCATGACCAGGTGGGCCACGGTGCCCCGCTCCGCGGGCGAGAGCGTCCGCCGGTCCTCCTGCAGGAACCGGGGGCGGCTCGTGAAGCCGGTGGCCGGCGCCTCCTGCCCAGCTGGGGCGCCTCCCTCGTCCTGGGGCACAAGCTGCTCCCCGGGCGCCTCGGCGTCCGGATCGAAGTAGCCCTTCAGTTCGGTGACCGACAGCTTGCCGAACCGGCGCACCACCGGCTCGAACGGGTAGCGCCAGCCGAAGCGGCCGCGCAGGGCATCGCCCAGAGCCTCGTCCAGGGGCCGGTCCAGCGGTTCCGCGGCCCCGATGCGCGCCCAGTCCAGGGCCGGCGGCGCCTCCTCCCCCGCAGGCTGCAGCAGCTGCTGGAGCGACCCCTGGTCCCAGATCGTGACCGCCCAGCGGGAGGCATCGCCTGCGACCTCGGGGTTCAGGCCGGCCGCGCCGGTCCCGGCGGCATCGCCGGCGAGATCCCTGAGCGGTTCGCCGCCCGCGTGGCGCATGACGGCCGGGCCGATCCAGTCCAGATACCCCTCCGCTGAGAGGAGGAGCGATTCGGGCAGGGGCCAGCCCGGCGCCGCGGTCCCCCGGGCCCAGCGCGCACAGCGGGCCCGCAGACTGTCCACGCTGCCGACGAGCACGAGGCGCTCCCGCGCCCGGGTGAGGGCCACGTAAAGCACGCGCAACTCCTCCGCCAGGTTGGCGAGGCGAGTGGCCTCCCGCACCGCGTGGTAGGCCAGCGTCGGGTACTTCAGCCGCGTGTCCGGATCCACCACCTGGGGGCCGAACCCCAGCCCCCGCTCCAGCAGCAGGTCGCCCCGCAGGTCCTGGTCGGAGAACCTGCTGCCCAGCCCGGCCACGAAGACCACCGGGAACTCCAGCCCCTTGCTCTTGTGAATCGACATGATCCGCACGACGTCCTCGCCCTCGCCGAGCGCGGGGGCGGTGCCCATGTCGGCCTTCTCCGCCTGGAGCCGCTCGATGAAGCGCAGGAACCGGAACAGCCCCTGGCGGGCGAACTGGTCGAACTCCCGGGCCCGCTCGTACAGGGCCAGGAGGTTCGCCTGCCGCTGCGCCCCGCCGGGCATGCCGCTCACGTAGTGCAGATAGCCGGTCTCCTGGAAGATCTGCCAGACGACCTGGCTGAGGGGCCGCCGGCGGGCCAGGGTGCGCCAGCGGTCCAGGGCCGCGAGGAACCCCGCCAGCACGCGTTCCAGCCCCGACGCAGTCTGACCGGCCGCGCCCGGGTCGGCCAGGGTCGCTTCCGCGGTGGCTGCAGCCTCGCGCCATTCTCCGCCCGCCACCGAGGTCGCCGCCGCGGGTTCCAACTCCGCCGCCGAACCCGGTGCCGATGCCGGGGCCGCAGCAGGCGGCCACTCCGGTGCCGCCGCCGCCACGAGGGCGTCGTAGAACGACCCCCTGGGCGCCGCCAGACGGATGCGCGCCAGATCTGCAGCCGACAGGCCGACGATGGGGGAGTGCAGCACAGCCGCCAGCGGGATGTCCTGCCGGGGGTTGTCGAGGATCTGCAGCAGGCTGAGGAAGACCTGCACCTCGGTGGCCTGGAAGTAGCCGGTGGCCATCTGGCCGTAGGCGGGAATGCCGGCCTGGCTGAGCACCTCGATCACCGTGTTGACCCGGCCGGTCGTCGCCCGGAGCAGGATGACGATGTCCCGGTACCGCAGGGGCCGGTACGTCTTCAGCTTCCGGTCCCACACCTGCACCGGCGGCTCGCCGTCGGTGCCGTCCACCATCGCCCGGATGCGGGAGGCGATGAGCCGGGCCTCCCGCTCCATCGCCGTCAGGTCGGCGAGCTCGGCCGCGGCAGCCGCGGCCGGGTCGCCGGACGTGCCGTCATCATCCGCCCCGGCGCCGGCAGGGAACGCCTCACCGTCGCCAGCCGGGGCGTCCTCCTCCTCCCCTCCGGCCAGCGCTTCGCCATCCAGCAGGTGCAGCTCCACGGGCGGCTCCGCAGCCTCCCCGGACTCGCCGCCGGGCAGTGGCGGGTAGCCGGCCCGGTAAACGAGCTCGGCGTCCTTGTCGTAGTCGAGTTCGCCGGCCTCAGCGGTCATGATCTGCCGGAAGATGAAGTTGACGGCATCCACCACGCCCTCCCGGCTGCGGAAGTTCGCGCCCAGCACGATGCGGGCGCCGGCCCCGCCGGGATCGGGCGCGCCGTCCCAGGGCCTGTACGCGGCGTACTTGGCCAGGAACAGGCCGGGGTCGGCGTGGCGGAACCGGTAAATGGACTGCTTCACGTCGCCCACCATGAACCGGTTGGGCGGCCCCTCCTCCCCGCCGCGGGCGACCAGGGTCAGAATGGCGTCCTGAACCCCGTTGATGTCCTGGTACTCGTCCACCAGGATCTCCCGGTAGCGCAGCCGCAGATCCCGGGCGACGTCGGAGGGGACCAGCCGCCCGGGGGTGGATGCGGGATCCCGGAGGAGCTGCAGCGCGAACCGCTCCAGGTCGTTGAAGTCGATGGCGGACTGGGCGGCCTTCGCCTCCCGGAAGGCCTCGCCGAACTCCCGCACCACCTCGCCCAGCGTGCGCAGGTGCGGCGCGACGGCCCGCAGGTCGTCCAGCCACTGGTCGGCCGTCCGGCAGAACCAGCGGTCCTGCACGGTGCGCACCGCTTTCTTCGCCTGGTCCCGCAGCTTGGAGACCGCCTTCTTCAGCTCCTCGTCCACCTCGCCCCGCTTCGTCCCGGGCAGCCGTTCGAAGGCGATGGCCTCTACCGCCCGGGCCAGCTCCTGGTAGGACGCGGTCTGCGCGCCCGCGGCGGCGGCCCGGATCGCCTGCTCCTCGGCGGCCAGCACATCGGCGTACGCGGCGGGGCCGCCGGGGCGGCCGGCCAGCTGCCGGGCGGCGGCCAGTGCGTCGGCCGCCAGCTCCAGCTCCAGCCGAATCCGCCGCTGCAGCGGCGGCCACCAGGGCAGGTCCTCAATGGCCGCGCCCGGCGGCACGTCAAACCGCGCGAGGCTCTCCGCGAGCCATTCCTCGGGCCAGGGCAGGGCCTGCATGTGGTCGTAGATGGCCAGAACCAGCTTCCGCAGCCCCTCGTCGTCCCGGCCGCCCCCGTAGCGGTCCACCAGCGCGTGGAACGGTCCGTCCTCCTCCTCATCGAAGCGGCGGGCGAACAGCTCGTCCAGCACCTCGTGGCGCAGCAGAAGGGCCTCGTGCTCCCCCATCACGGTGACCGCCGGATCGAGCCCCAGGCGGTAGAAGTACTGGCGGACGAGGCTCAGGCAGAAGCTGTGCAGGGTGCTGATGGCCGCGCGCCCCAGCAGCGCCAGCTGCCGCTGGAGCCGCTCGTTCTCGGGATCCCTGGCCAGGGCTTCCTGAAGCGCGGCGCCGATGCGGTCCCGCATCTCCGTGGCTGCCGCCTCCGTGAAGGTGACCACCAGCAGCTCGTCCACGTCGAGGGGGTCGCGCTCGTCCACCAGCCGCCGGATGATCCGCTCCACGAGGACGGCGGTCTTGCCGGAGCCGGCCGCCGCCGCCACCAGGACGTCGGCCCCGCGGGCCGCGATCGCCTGCTCCTGCTCCGGGGTCCAGCGCACCTCAGACATCGCCCTCACCTCCCGAGGCCGCCACCCGCTGCCAGACGGCGGGGGCGTCCATCTTCTCCAGCCGCCGGTACTCCTGCGCCTCAACGGCCGGATCGAACTGGCAGACCGGGTGGAACGGGCAGTACGCGCAGGCGGTCTGCTGGCCCAGCCGGAACGGGGCCACCCTGGCCTCCCCCTGCAGGATCTGCTCGCCGCACGCCCGCACGACCTGCTTCAGGTGGGCGAAGAGCAGGCCGAACTGGTCCTGGCTGGCCACCGGCGAGTTCTTGCGCACACTGCCGTCCTTGTTCAGCTTCGCCGGGATGAGCCCCAGCCCCGCGACGTCCATCGCCCGGATGACGTCCGGGCTGTCGCTCACCAGCCCCCGGGCCTGGAACCGCTTGCGCCTGAGCCGGCGCACCTCATCCGGCGGAATCGGGGCCGGGACCCGCTCCAGCGGGTCGTACACCGGGAAGTAGAGCGCGCCGGCGGGGACCCGCGTCCCGGGCAGCAGGGGCTCACCGCCCTCCACCACCGCCAGGAGGTAGAGCAGGAGCTGCAGGGCCAGGCCGTGGTAGAACTCGCCCAGCCTGAGGTCGTGCCTGCTCGACTTGTAGTCAATGACCCGCACGTACCAGCGGCCGTCGGGGGCCTGCAGCGCGTCCACCCGGTCGATGCGGCCGCGCAGCAGCACCCGTTCTCCGCCCGGCAGGTCGACGGCCACCGGCGGCAGGCCGTCGGTCCCCTCGCCGAAGGGAACCTCCACGGCCACCGGGCGGAACTCCCCGTGAATCACGTGCTCGCCCAGGTAGGCCAGCGACGAGTGCAGCGTCCGGCGGATCACCCTGAGCAGGTAGCGGTGCTGGGGGCTGGAGAGCAGGATCTCGCCGGAGAGGCGCGGCGCCAGCCGGTCGATGATGCCGTTCATCCGCTGCAGCGCCTCATCTGGGGTCAGTGTGTCCCACTGCAGCCCTTCCGCTTCCAGTTCCCGCACGAACAGCGAGAGCGCCGCGTGGTAGAAGAGGCCGAACTCCGGCGCGCTGACGGTGAACTCCGCACGCTCCTGCAGCCGCAGGGCGTAGCCGGCGAAGTGGCGGAACGGGCACGCCAGGAACGACTCCAGGCGGCTCACGCTGGTGACCAGCCGGTCGCCGTACAGGAGCCGGGCCAGGTCAGGCCCCAGCGGCGCCCCGCGGCGGTGGAGCCACTCCTCGTAGCCCACGGCGGCCAGGATGGAGGCGCAGTCCTCCTGGAGTTCCGGGTCGCTGACGATCCACTGGTAGAGGTCGAGCCAGTAAGGCTCGATGGCATAGCCCGACCGCGCCTGCCGCAGGGCCCTGGCCACGAGGGCCGCAAGCTGCCGCGGGGTCGTCACCAGTTCGACCGCGGCCTCCGCGTCCGGCGCCGCCGGCACGGCCGGGAGGGGCCTCAGGTCGGGGAACAGCCGGCGCAGGCGGCTGATCACCGGCGAAGGGGCCGTCGCCCGGCCGTCCTCATCCGCCAGGGGGTGGCTGATCCACAGGTAGTCGGACCCGCGGGTCAGCGCGACGTAGGTGAGGAACTGCTCCTGGAAGAGCCGTTCCAGGCTGGTGGGCCCCACGTCGAGCCCGTCGCGCTTCAACTGCTCCCGCTCGCGGTCGGTGAAGATGGCGTCCTCCGCCGGCTGGGGCGGGAAGTCCTTCTCGGTGGCGCCCAGGATCAGGGTGGCCCGCACGCCGGCGTGGCGGCTGCGCTCCACCGTGCCGACGATCACCTGGTCCAGGCCCGGGGGGATCAGGCCCAGCTTCAGGCCGTCCAGCCCCGCGCTCAGCACCTGCAGGTAGACCTTCGGACTCAGCACCTGGTCGCCCAGCCCCTCCACGATCTGGTCGAACAGCTCCAGCACCCGGGTCCAGACCTGCTCGTGCTCCCGGGCGGTCTCCAGGTCCCCGCGCGCTTCGGCCTCGGCCTTCCACGCCTCCAGCTGGCGGGCAACCTTCAGGTCCTCCAGGAGCTGGAAGAGGAAGGTGGTGAGCTCGCGCACGGTGGGCCCGGGCCGGCCCCGGCGCTCGATGCGGCGCTGGAAGGCCAGCAGCGGGGCCGTGACCCGGCTGCGGATGCGGTGGATCTCCTCCAGCAGGGCCTTCTGGCCCGGGCCGGCGACGACGGTCTCCTCCTCCAGCGTGTACCGGCGCAGGTACTGCCAGGGATCGGGCTGCTGCCAGGCGCGGCCGCGGATCCCGTGTTCGATCACATAGTTCTCCAGCAGGTCGATCTCGGCGCGGGCGGCGCCGGCCAGGTCGGTCTTCAGGTACCGGAAGACGGGGCCGTACGCCCAGTCCTGCAGCACCACCTCCAGGGCAGACCTGAGCAGCTCGACCAGCGGATGGTGCGCCACGGTGCGCCGCCGGTCGATGAACGCCGGGATGCCGTGCTCGGCGAAGATGGTGGCCGCGAGGTCGCCGTAGCCGTCCAGGTTGCGTGCGATGACGGCGATCTCCCGGTAGCGGAGCCCCTCCTCCCGGACGAGCCGCAGGATCTCCCGGGCCGCCGCCGCCACCTCCTCCCGGCGGTTCTGCGCCTCCACCAGGCGGATGCGGGCAGGGGCGCCCTGCCAGGCCTCGGCCGACCGCCGGAACAGGTACTTCTCGACGTGGGCCAGTTCCGGGGCGTGCCGGAACCGGGGCGCTTCGGTCAGCAGAAGGGGCGGATCCACGGTGACGCCGCTCTCTTCCGCAAGCTGCACCAGCTGGTCGTACGTCGTCAGCACCGGGTGGAACAGATCCGCCGGAGAGTGATGCCCCCCGGCTTTGTACAGCTGCCCGGGCGCGATGCAGAGGGTGATGTGGACCTGCCGGGCCGAGCGCATGACGGCGCCGAGCACCGCCAGCTCCTGGGGCGTGAAGCCGTTGAAGCCGTCGACCCAGACCTCGGCTTCCTCCAGGAGCCGGCTCTCCTCAAGCCGCGCCGCGAGGACGGTCAGGTAATCGTCGGGATCCGTGAACTTGCCCTGAATGTAGGTCTGCAGCTCGCCCATCACCAGCGCGAGGTCGTGCAGCTTCGCCCCCAGCGCGGTCTCGCCCAGCCCCTCGGCCTGCAGCTGGTCCAGCTGCCGCCGCAGGCTCTCCGGCCCCTGCCGGAAGCTGCGCAGCTCCCGGATGGAGCCGGCCACCCGCTCGATGAAGCCGGGCTTGTCCGCCACCTGGTGGAAGAGGCGGAGTTCTTTCCGGTTCTCCTCCAGCAGTGCGCGCAGCACCATCTGCTTGCCCAGGTCGCTGACCGGCGGCAGGCTGAGGCCGCCGACCTTCAGGGAGACGCGCCAGGCCAGCCGCTGGAACGAGAGCACCTGCGCCCGCATGATGCCGCGCAGCCGTCCGCTGCCCAGCAGGGCCTGTTCCACCTGGAACGTGGCCTGCTCGGGCACCAGCAGGATCAGCGGCGGGCCTGACGGGGCTGCCTGCGCCGCCTCCGCGAGCTCGTCGAGGCAGCGCTGACTCTTGCCCGAGCCGGCACTGCCGATGATGAAGCGCACGCCCATGGTTCGGACCTCCTTCGCGTCGTGCTGCACGGTCCCTACGCCCGCTCCAGGCGCAGACGGCTGCCGCGGCCGCCGGGCTCCGCCGGCTCCACGATCACCCGGCGGTGGAGCCGGTTGCGCAGCTCGGCCACGTGGCTGATCACCCCGACGTTCAGCCGGTCGAAGTGCAGCCGCTCCAGGGTCGAGATGACCACGTCCAACAGCTCCGGGTCGAGGGTACCGAAGCCCTCGTCCAGGAAGAAGAACTCCAGGGGATAGTGCCCGTGCAGCTGAATCTGGGCCGAGAGCGCCAGGGCAAGCGACAGCGAGGCCAGGAAGGTCTCGCCGCCGGACAGCGTGCTGACCGAGCGGAGGGCGCCGCCGTTGGTCTCGTCCCGGACGAGGAAGCTGCCGTCGGGCGCCGTCTCCAGGGCGTAGCGGTCCCGGGTGAGTTTCCGCAGACGCCGTGAGGCATCCAGCGCCACCCGCTCCATCTTCTCCTGGGCCATGAAGTTCACGAAGGCGTTGCCCTTCAGGACCTTGCGCAGCTCTTCCAGATGGCCGAGCTGCGTGGTGAGGTCGAGCCGCTGCTCCTCCAGCTCATGCCACCGCTGCTGCTTGGCGAGCAGGTCGTCGCGGATCTGCATCGCCCGCGCCCGCTCCTCCCGCTGCCGGGCGGCGATCTGGCGGGCCTGCTCCAACCGCTCCAACCAGCCCTGCCAGGCCTCGGGGCTGAGGCTCCGCCCGGCCAGCTGCTGCTGCAGGGCCGCCTGCCGCCCCTTCAGCCGCTCCCCCTCCTGCTCGTAGCGCCGAATCAGCCCGTCGAGCGCCGCCTGCCGCTCTGCAGGGCGGAGCGCCCCTCGGGCCTCCTCCGCGGAAGCGAACCCGGCTGCCGCCAGGGCCTCCGCCAGCGCTGCGTCGGTCTCCACGGCCCGCCGGCGGGCCATCTCCAGCTCCCTGCGGGCCGCGGCCCGTGCCGCCTCGGCCTGGCTGCGGGCCCGCTCCGCCCGCTCCCGTGCGGCCGCCGCCTGCTCCTCATCCTGCTCCAGCCTGGCCAGGGCCGCCTCGACGGCAACCAGCTGGGGCGCTGCCGGCCGGCCGCCGGACAGACGCTGCCATTCCGCCGCGGACGCTTCGTACTGCTGAAGCGCCTGGGCGTACAGGACCTCGATCCGGTGCAGCTGCTCGGCAAGCTCGGTCGCTTCCTGGCGGAACTGCCCCACCATGTTCTCCAGATCGTGGTACTCGGTGCGGATCTCGATCAGCCTCCGCCGCCGGACCGCCAGCCGCTCGTCTGCCTCCCGGATGCTCTGCACGGCGGCCTCCACGCCCGCGGCATCCAGATCGCCCCGCGCCGCGTCGAAGTCGCGGGTGCACCTGTCAACGGCCGACCGCAACGCGTCCGCTTCGGACCGGACATCAACCAGGGCCTGCTCCGCATGGCTGACCGCGGCCTGCCGCTCCCGGGCATCGCTGGCCGCAGCGTAGAGCGCATCCCTGCATTCCTGCCGCTGCTGCCGCAGGCTGTCCACCTGACGCCGCCACTCGGCAAAGCGCCGGGTGCGCGCATCGTGGTCGGCTGCGTCCCGGGCGAGGGCATCCTCCAGTTCTGCCACAGGCAGGGCGCGCCAGGCCGCGGGCAGCCGCTCCCGGGCGCCCTCCAGAACCTGCCGGACCTCCGCCAGAGCCTGTTCGGCGTCGGCGCGCCGGCGGGCTGCTGCAGCCGCCTCCTCCTCGGTCGCGAGCCGCCGCTCCGAAGCCCGGCCCAACGCCGATTCGGCTGCCCGCAGGCGCGCGGCCGCCTGCTCCAGCTCCGTCTCCTCAGCCTCCAGGTCGGTGGCAGCCTCCACGCCAACAGGATGGGGGTGCTCCCGCGATCCGCAGACCGGACAGGGCTGGCCCGGTTCCAGCGCCCTGGCCAGCGCCGCCGCGTGCGCCCGCTGCCGGGCCGCGGCGACGGCGGCCCTCGCCGATTCCCACGCCTGCTGCGCGGCCGCCAGCGCTTCCCGCTGCCGCTCCTCATCGGCGACGGCCTGGCGGAGACGGGCCGTCGCCTCCTCGCACTCCCGTGTGCGGGCATCCAGCTCGGCCTGCCGCTGGGCGCACTGCGCCGCCAGCTCCATCAGGGTGCGGATCTGCTCCCCGGCCCGGCCCAGCCACGCCCCGTGAGCCTGCAGATCGGCCTCGTCCGCCGGCGGTTCGGCCTCCAGCCGTGCGAGCTCGGTCTCCACCTGCTGCAGCCGCTGCTCGGCCTCGGCGCGCATCGCTTCAGCCCGCTCGGCCTCCCGCTGGGCCCGGGCCAGCTCCTCCATCCGCTGCCTGAACCGTTGTTCAGCCTGCTCCAGGGACCGCTCGGCCTCCCTCAGCCTGTCCAGCATGCGGTGCGCATCGGTGACCCGGTTCCGCAACTCGGGCGGAACCTCCAGCTGGGCAACCCGCTCCTCCAACTCGGCGATCTGTGTGCGCATCGTCCCCAGGCGCGCCTCGCCCTGTTTGATCTCGTGGTCGATCCTGTCGTACCTGGCCCGCACCTCGGCCACCTGAGCTTTCCCTTCAGCCAACTTGCGGCGCGTCGGCTCCAGGCCGCCCTCCAGTTCGACCGCCCGCTGCAGGTCCGCCTGCCTGCGGGTGAGGGCCGGAGCCTCCTCCAGGCGGCGCTGGCGGGCCGCCGCGTACGCCCGGGCCGCGCGGGCGACCTCCGCCTGCGCATCCTGCAGCCGCTGCTCGGCCAGCGCGGCGCCCTGCTCAGCCTGATGGGCCGCGGCCGCGGCCTGATCGCGGGCATCCAGGTGCGGCCGCACCGCATCGGCCCGCCGGGCGGCGTCCAGCTCCGCCCGGGCGGCATCCGCGTCCGGCGCCTGCGCCTCCCACCGGGCCAGCTCCTGCGCCACCTGGGCCAGCTCCTGCTGCTGCTGCCAGACCCGCTCCCACACCTTCACCTGGGCTTCGGTGTCGGCCAGATGCCGCTCGGCTTCCTCCAGGGCCTCCGCGACCTGGCGCAGGGCCTCCTCGGCCTCGGCCACGGCCTCAGCCGAGGCGTCGCCCAGCCCTTTCTGCTCGCCGTTCACCGCCTCCAGCTGGCGCTCCACGGCTTCCACCCGCCGCTTCAGCCGCTGGTTCAGCACATCGCCGTACTGGGTGAGGGCGAAGATGCGCTGCAGCATCTCGGTGCGCCGGGCGCCGGTCAGCTTCAGGAACTCGGCAAACTGCCCCTGCGGCAGGACCACGGCGCGGGTGAAGTCGTCCAGCTGGAGCCCCAGAAGGTCCGTGACCTGCTGGGTGACGTCCCGCTCCCTGTCGGCCATAACCTCATCGCCTTCGGGGCGCACCCGCACCAGCCGGGCGTGCTCGCTGCGGATCGACGGCGTGTCCTTCTCCCGCCGGTAGCTGCGCTCCACCCGGTATTCCGTACCGCCCAGGGCGAAGGTGAACTTCACCCAGAGCCGGTTCTCGTTCTGGTTCATGATGCCCATGGTGCCCCGGGTCCGCTCGACGCGGCCGTACAGGGCCAGGGTGATCGCGTCGAGGATGGTGGACTTGCCCGCCCCCGTCGGCCCGAAGATGCCGAAGAGGCCGGCGCCCATCAGCTCGCCGAAGTCGATCTCCTGTGGTTCCCGGTAGCTCTGCAGCCCGGCAAACTCCAGCCGGATGGGCCTCATGCCTCCACCTCCTCGTCCTGGTCGTTCACCAGCTCGAGGAAGAGCCGGACGAGTTCAGGCGCGGGCGGACCGCCCCGCACCTGCGTGTAGAAGCGGGCGAACTGCTCGTCCACCCCGAGCCGCTCGGTCTCCCGGGCTGCGGCCACCTCGGCCTCCGCCGGGAGGACCGCCCGGATGTGCACGAACTCCGGCCGCATCGTCCGCAGGCGGTGGACCTGCTCGAGGGTGAGGGGGTGCTCCACGTGGACGTCCAGGGATATCCACGCCGCGGGGTCCCTCCCCTCCTCCACCCAGCGCTCCACCTGGGCCAGGCCCTCCTCGGCGATCCAGCGCACCAGCGGCCGGCCGGCGGAGATGGGCACCTGCCGCACCGCCGGCGCGGGATCGCCCGGCGTCACCTCCACGATGGTCACGCCCTTCACGTACCCCGTCTCGTGGAAGGAGAAGGAGAGCGGCGACCCCGAGTAGCGCGTGACGGCCGGGGCGCCGTGAATCTCCTGCGGCCGGTGCAGGTGGCCCAGGGCCACGTACTGCGTCCCGCCGGGCACCGCGCTGGGGTAGACCGTGTAGGCTCCGCCCATCTGGATGGGCCGCTCAACCGTGTCGGACTCCTCGCCGCCGGCCATGTAGAGGTGGCTGGCGACCAGGCGCACGGCGTCCGGCCGGAACCGCTGCGAGGCAGCGGCCAGCCAGCTCTTCACCTGGTCGGAGTAGGAGCGCTGAAGCTCCTCCTCCCCCAGGGTGTCCGCGATCAGCTGCTTCAGCCGGGACTCCGAGGGGTAGGATAGCGCCAGGATCACCGCCGGGTGGTCCACCCCCGGCACGGTGAGCTCCGCCCAGCCGGGACCCGCCGCCACCCGCTGCACCCGGTCGGGCCCGGGGGTATGGATGCCCGGGTTGTCGTAAGGATAGCCGAACAGCGTGGCGCCGTGCCGCTGGGCGAGGGGCTGGACCGCCGTGAGCCGGTCGGGCGAGTCGTGGTTGCCGGCGATCACCACCACGGCCCGCCGCCCGTTCTCGCCCAGCCGGGCGAGCGCGTCGAAATAGAGCTCCTCGGCGGCCGCCGAGGGGTTTCCGGAGTCGAAGACATCCCCGGCGATGAGCACCAGGTCGATGGCCTCATCCCGCACCAGGGTACAGAGCTCGTCCACAAACTTCTCGTGTTCTTCCTGCCGACTGCGGCCCTCCAGGGTGCGGCCCAGGTGCCAGTCGGCGGTGTGGAGGATTCGCACCGATCCATCCTCCTTCTGACCAGCCTGATGGAGCTGGAATATGTGTTCGCTTCGGAACGCGCGTTCTCCTCTCACCCGCGCGGGTGAATGGCGGGGTGATCAATGGAAACCGGCCAGCGTGCGCCGGCCGAAATGGTGGGTCTCGCAGTTCCTGTTCGTTTGACTTCCCTGGGCGGGGTGGCGAATCCTGCTCGCCGGTGTCATCCCCCCACCGCGATGCCCCGCTGGTGCGCCGCCGCGACCAGCCGGTCCAGCAGCTCGGCGGTGGCCCGCACGTCATCCAGCGCCCGGTGGTGCCTGTCCACCGGGATCCCCCAGTAATCCAGCAGCGCCGCCAGCCTGTGGCTGGGCAGTCCGGGAAAGAGCCTGCGGCTGAGCTGCATGGTGCAGAGGAGGGGTCCGCCGAAAGGCGCCATCCCCGCCCGGGCCAGCTCCTGGTTGAGGAAGCGCAGGTCGAACGAGGCGTTGTGGGCGACGAGGAGCGGGTCGTCGTGGAGGATCTCGGCCATCAGCCGCCTGATGGCCAGAGTGGTGGGCGGGGCGCCGCACAGGTCGGCGTCGGTCAGCCCGGTGAGACCCCGGATGAACGGCGGCAGCGGGCAGCCGGGATCGCACAGGGAGTGGAACTCGATGGTTCGGCCACGCTCGAAGCGGACGGCCGCAATCTCGATCACGCGGTCGGATGCAGCGAGACCGGTGGTCTCGAAGTCCAGCACGACGTATGGACGGTGCAGCAAGGGGCAGCCTCCTCCCGGATCTCGCAGTCCCGTTTCGGTTGACTTCCCTGGAAGTGGCAGCGATTCCTGCCGGAAACGGGGAGACCCGCATCCCCCGTCTATCTCACAGAGAGGAGGAGGGACCATGCGCAAGACGCTTGCAACAGGGCTGTTGGGGCTGGTCCTGCTCACCGGCTGCGGCGGCGCGGCAGGAGGCGACGTCCCCATCCCCGCGCCTGCGCCTGCAGAGGCGCCTGAGGCGGGCGGGCCGGGCCCGGACGTGATCCCCGCCCTGCCGGAGCCGTCGAACGAGCTGCACAGCGCTGCTCCGGCGGATGCCCCGGCACCGCACCCTGATCAGACTGTCGCGTCGCACCCAGACGGCTCGACCACGCCGGCCGAACCTGTTGCCGGTCCCGCAGGGGATAGCCCTTCGGGCGCGGCGGAGCCGGGTAGCCCGGGTGAGGAAGCGCCCGCCACGCCGCCTTCCAAGCCCGTACCGGCGCCTGTGGTGCCGGTGCCGGCGGTGCCGGAGCCCGTCCTGCCGGAGGATCCCCCTCTGCCCGTGAAGCCCCCGACGCCCGTCGCACCGCCCCGGCCCATCCGGCCACCGCTGGAGAGGCTGCCGGGCCCGGAATTGCCTGAACCGGGGCCGCCGGAGAACGGCGTCCGACCCGGCGACCCCCTCCCGGACGAGCTGCGGGGCTTTGCCGAGGATGATGTTCTGTCTCTGGAAGTGGTCGCCGTCAGGGAAGAGGCCGACACGTATCGCGTGAGGGCCACGCTTACCAATAAGAGCGGCGCCGGCGTCGAGTTGCTCTTCGACTGCGGATCACTCGTGCACGTGCGGTTCCCCGGCGAGAGACCGGACCCCGGGCGGATCTGCCCGGCCGTGCACTCCATGCTCTTCCCGGCCGGGAAGACGATTGAGCGGGAGTTCGTCTTCGATGCGCAGGAGCGGGGTTTCCCGCAGTTCGCCGCCGTCTACGCGGCACACGTCAACGGATCCGGCCGCCTCGAACTGCGGGTGGTGCTGGAGCCGGTTGGAGAGGAATAGCGGCCGCAGAAAGGGCCCCGGATCCGCCAACGGCATCCAGGGCCCCGCACTGTGTCACCCAAGAGAGCCCGGGCTTCTGCCGCCCGGGCTCTCTCCATGTTCCTCCCCCTACTGCGTCGTCCGGTTGTAGTCCTCGATCCCCTTCGTAATCTCCTCGGCCGCCGACGTCAGCGCCTCCGCGGCGGTAGCCTGGCCGAGGATCACCGACTCCATCGCCGCCTCCACGATCTGGCGGGCCTGTGGGAACGTGCCGATGACCGCGCCCTGCGTCACGGTGCTCAGCTTGGAGGCCCGCAGCTGCTCGATCGCGGTGGTGAACTGCGGCCGCTGGGCGTGCCATTCCTGCAGGGCCGGCTGGTCGTAGGCCGCCAGGCGGATCGGGAAGTAGCCGGTGGCCATGGACCACTCCGCCTGCACCTCAGGGGTCGTCAGCCACTTGACGAACTCCCAGGCGGCCCACTGCTCCTTCAGCGGCTTGGTGTTGGTGATCCACACCGAGGCGCCGCCGATGATGACCCCGCCGTCCACCCCCTCGGGCCGCGGCAGGAAGGCGGTGCCGACCTCGAACTTGTCCCCCACGCCGTTCAGGATCGGCGCCAGGGCCGCCGTGGAGTCCAGGGTCATGGCGATGCGGCCGGCGGCGAAAGCGGCCTGGGTCTCGGCGGTCCTGCGGCCCAGGTTCTCCGCCGAGCCCTCGTCCACCATCTCCTTCAGCCAGTTCACGAAGCGCTCGCCCTCCGGCGAGTTGATGATCGCCTTTGTGGCCCGTGCGCTGCGGCCGTTGTCGTTGTCCACGTAGTGGGCCCCCTGCACGGCCAGGAACTGCTCGAAGAACCAGCCGTAAAGGGCGATGCCGGCGCCGTAGCGGGTCTGGCCGCCCTGGGTGACCGTCAGCCGGCGGGCGTACTCCTGGAACTCCTCGAAGGTGCGGGGCGGCCGCTCGGGATCCAGCCCCACCTCACGGAAGGCGTCCTTGTTGTAGTAGACGATGGGCGTAGAGGTGTTGAACGGCATGGAGTACAGGCGCCCGTCGAAGGTGTAGTAGCCCAGGATGTTCGGCTCGAAGTCGTCGGTGGAGAAGCCGTCGGCGTCGATGAAGTTCTGCATGGGCGTGATCATACCGGAGTCGATCATGAACCGGCTGCCGATCTCGTAGACCTGCATGATCGTCGGCCCCTCGGGCCCGGCGGCCTTCAGCTTCTGCAGCGCGTCGTCGTAGGTGCCCTGGTAGGCGGCCTCCACCACCACTTTATCCTGCGAGCTGTTGAACCGGTCCACGAGCCGCTGCACCGCCTCGCCGGCGGCCCCGCCCATCGCGTGCCAGAAGGTCACCTTCACCCGCTCGCCGGGCTGAATCTCCACCTTCTGAAACTCGCCGCCCGACTGGGAACCGCCCCCGCGGGCGCATCCGGCCAGCAGGGTCACGATCAGGACCAGGGCCCACAGCATCCATACCGGTCGTCTCCGCGCACGCACGTAGAGAATCCTCCTCTGTTTTCGTTGTCCTCCTATCCACAAGCCGCTACCCCTTCACGCTGCCGGCCATCAGCCCCCGCACCAGGTAGCGCTGCCCCAGCACCAGGATCAGCAGGGCCGGCGCCATGCAGAGAACCACTCCGGCCATGATGCGGTGGTACTGCATGCCCTCCTCGTTCATAAGGAAGCGCACGCCGATCTGCACCGTCCGCATCAGCCGCGAGTCGGTGACCAGGAGCGGCCACAGGTACTGGTTCCAGGTGCTGAGGAACGTGTAGACGCCCAGGGTGAGGAGACCGGGCCGGGCCAGGGGCAGGGCGATGGACCAGAAGAAGCGGAACCTCCCGCAGCCGTCGATGCGGGCGGCGTCCTCCAGCTCCAGGGGGATCTGCAGGAAGAACTGCCGGAGCAGGAACGTGCCGAAGGCCGTAGCCAGGAAGGGGAGGATCATCCCCGAGTAGGAGTTCAGCAGCCTGAGCGAGCGGATCGTCAGGTAGTTCGGGATGAGCGTGACCTCCCAGGGCACCATCATGGTGGACATGAAGAGCGCAAAGAGGGCCGCCTTTCCCCGGAAGTTCATGAAGGCGAAGGCATAGCCCGACAGGCTGGCGGTGGCCACCTGGCCGAGGGTGACGGCGCCGGAGATGATCAGGGAATTGAGCAGATACCGCCCCACGGGCACCGACCGGGCGACCTCGGCGTAGTTGGACCACTGCGGCGCGCTGGGGAGGAAGCGGGGCGGGAAGGTGTTGACCTCAGCCGGCGGCATGAGGCTGATGGAAACCGCGTAGAGGATGGGGAACACCATGACGAGCCCCGCCATGCAGAGGGCCGCGTACAGAAGCAGCCGGGTGAATCGGGAGGAAGCGCTCACTGGTAGTGCACCCGCCTCTCGCCGAGCCTGAACTGGATGTAGGTGAGGATGACCATCACGATGAACAGCAGGATCGCTTGGGCGCTGGCCGAGCCGAACTCGTACTGCCGGAAGGCCACCTGGTAGATGCGGTAGACAACCGTATTGGTGGCGTCAGACGGGCCGCCGGCCGTCATGATGTCGATCTCGGCGAAGACCTGGAAGGCGTGGATGACCCCCACCACCGCCGCAAAGAAGAGCGTCGGCGAGATCATCGGCACGGTGATGTGGCGGGTCTTGGCCCAGAAGCCCGCGCCGTCCACCATCGCCGCCTCGTGCAGCTCCTCCGGCACGTTCTGCAGGGCGCTCAGCATGAGGACGAAGTTGAAGCCCAGCCGCAGCCAGATGCTGACCATGCCCACGGCCGGCAGGGCCCAGCTGGGGTCGGTCAGCCAGCGCACAGGGGACAGCCCCACCAGGCTCAGCAGGTAGTTCACGATGCCGGAGACCGGGTTCAGCATCATCACCCAGATCGTGCTGCCGATGGCCGCCGAGATGGCCAGCGGCGAGGAGAAGACGAGTTGGAAGAACCGGGTGCCCTTCAGGGGCTGGTGGGCGAGCAGGGCCAGGGCGAGGCCCAGCAGCAGCCCGACGGGCACGGTGTAGAGCACGAAGAGGAGCGTGACCCCCATGCTCTTCAGAAACGTGGTCGTAAGGGCGTTGGCGTAGTGCTCGAGGCCCACGAAGACGCGGGGCTCGCCCAGCGGGTTGGTGAGAAACAGGCTGAGGTAGAGCGAGCGCACAATCGGGTAGAAGGTAAAGATGATGAGCAGCGCCAGGCTGGGGGCAATGTAGAGATAGGGCTCCACCCTCTCCGCCCAGCGAGCCCGCCATTTCGGCGAGGACACGCGCGTTCGGGCGGCTGTCGCCCGCGCGGGTTGGCCGGCCAAGGACGTTCCTCCCTTCGCGATGGTGTGGGGTATAATTCCATCCGCGGGCACAGACTCCTGCCTCGTTCTCTGAATCTTATCTAAATACAAATAAAACATTAACCGGCTTAACATTCCGTCAACCTTCTGTTAACGCGGGGGCTTGAAGGAATCCCCCAAAGCAGGGCGAATAGGTGGATTTCAATACATTAAAGGGGTGAGAGAGACATGCCAGCCTTCCGCCGCATTCTGGTCGCAAACCGGGGCGAGATCGCGATCCGCATCTTCCGCGCCTGCACGGAACTGGGCAAACAGACCGTCGCGATCTACTCGGAACAGGACAGCCTCTCGCTCCACCGCTACAAGGCCGACGAGGCCTACCTCATCGGCGAGGGCTTGGGTCCCGTCGAGGCGTACCTCGACATGGAGGGGATCATCAGGCTGGCACTGGAGCACGAGGTCGACGCCATCCACCCCGGGTACGGCTTCCTGGCCGAGAACTCCGCCTTCGCCCGGCTCTGCCGGGATAACGGCATCGCGTTCATCGGCCCGGATCCGGAGCATCTGGAGATGTTCGGCGACAAGGTGGCCGCGCGGCAGATCGCGCGGGAAGCCGGGCTGCCCCTGCCCCGGGGCACCGATGGGCCCGTCACCTCGGTGAAGGAGGCGCTGGCCTTCGCCCGGGAGGTGGGCTATCCGATCATCATCAAGGCCGTCCTGGGCGGGGGCGGCCGGGGCATGCGGGTGGTCCGCTCCGACGCCGAGCTGAAGGACGCGCTGGAGCGGGCCCGCTCCGAGGCGCAGGCGGCCTTCGGCTCGGGCGCCATCTATCTGGAGGAGTTCGTGGAGCGGCCCCGCCACATCGAGGTCCAGGTGATGGCCGACCGGTACGGCAACGTGCTGCACCTGTACGAGCGCGACTGCTCCATCCAGCGCCGGCATCAGAAGGTGGTCGAGATCGCGCCGTCGCTGGCCCTCACCGACAGCCAGCGGCAGGAGATCTGCAGCGCCGCCGTCCGCCTCATGGCGCGGGTGGGCTACGTGGGGGCGGGCACCGTCGAGTTCCTGGTGGCGCCCGACGGCCGCTACTACTTCATGGAGGTCAACCCGCGCATCCAGGTGGAGCACACGGTGACCGAGGAGATTACGGGCCTCGACATCGTGCAGGGCCAGATCCGCATCGCTGAGGGCGCCCGGCTGGACGAGGCGCTGGGGGTGGCCTCGCAGGCGCAGGTTCACCGGCACGGCTACGCCATCCAGTGCCGCGTGACCGCCGAGGACCCCGCCAACAACTTCCTGCCCGACACCGGCCGCATCCTGGTCTACCGCTCCGCCGGCGGCCCCGGGGTCCGGCTGGACGGCGACGCCGGCTTCGTGGGCGCCGAGGTCACCCCGCACTACGACTCGCTGCTGGTGAAGCTCACCACGTGGGGGCTGACCTTCGAGGCGGCGGCCTCCAAGATGGTCCGGGTCCTCCAGGAGTTCCGCATCCGGGGGGTGAAGACCAACATCCCCTTCCTGCTGAACGTCGTCCGCCATCCCCGCTTCCTGGCCGGCGACGTCGACACCAGTTTCATCAACGACACGCCGGAGCTCTTCCAGTTCACGCCCCGGCGCGACCGGGGCACCAAGCTGCTCCGCTACATCGGGAATGTGGTCGTCAACGGCGGGCCGGGAGTCCCCCCCGGGGCCAAGCCCCCGACCCGGACCCACGTCCCGATCCCCAGGGCGGAGGGGCCCGTTCCCCCCGGCGCCCGCCAGGTGCTGCTGGAGCGCGGCAGCGAGGGGCTGGTAGAGTGGATCCGGTCCCAGAAGCGGCTCCTGGTGACCGACACGACCATGCGCGACGCGCACCAGTCGCTGCTGGCCACCCGGGTGCGGACCCGGGACATGCTGGCCATCGCCCCGGCCACCGCCCGGCTGGGGGCGGGGCTCTTCTCGCTGGAGATGTGGGGCGGCGCGACCTACGACACGGCCCTGCGCTTCCTGAAGGAGGATCCCTGGGAGCGGCTGGAGCTCCTCCGCAAGGCCATTCCCAACATCCCCTTCCAGATGCTGCTGCGGGGGGCCAACGCCGTCGGGTACGCCAACTACCCCGACAACCTGGTGCAGGCCTTCGTGAAGGAGGCCGCCGCAGCGGGCATCGACATCTTCCGCATCTTCGACTCGCTCAACTGGCTGCCCAACATGGTGCCGGCGATCGAGGCCGTGCGCAACGAGGGCAAGGTGGCCGAGGTGGCCCTCTGCTACACCGGCGACATCACCGACCCCGGCCGCACCAAGTACGACCTGAAGTACTACGTGGAGCTGGCCCGCGAGCTGGAGAGGGCCGGGGCGCAGATCATCGGCATCAAGGACATGTCGGGCCTCTTGAAGCCCAGGGCAGCCAGCATGCTGATCGCCGCGCTGAAGCAGGAGGTCGGCGTGCCGCTGCACCTGCACACCCACGACACCGCCGGCACAGGCGTGGCGACGCTGCTGGCCGCGGCGGAGGCCGGGGTGGACATTGTGGACGCCGCCATCTCCTCCCTCTCCGGGCTGACCTCGCAGCCGTCGCTGAACACGCTGGTGGCCGCCCTGCAGGGGGGCGAGCGGGACACGGGGCTCGACCTGGCCGCCCTGCAGCAGCTGGCGGACTACTGGCAGGAGGTCCGCCGCTGGTACGCCCCCTGGGAGTCGGGGCTCAGCGCCACCTCCGCGGAGACGTACCTGCACGAGATGCCCGGCGGGCAGATCTCCAACCTGCGGCAGCAGGCGGTCTCGCTCGGCCTTGGCGGCCGCTGGCACGAGGTGGTCGAGGCCTACCGGACCGCCAACCTGGCCCTGGGCGACATCGTCAAGGTCACGCCGTCGTCCAAGGCAGTCGGGGACCTGGCCCTCTTCATGGTGCAGAACGGCATCCGCACCCCCGAGGAGCTGATCGAGCGGGGCGAGACACTGGCCTTCCCCGAGTCAGTCGTGCAGATGCTGTCCGGCTACATGGGGCAGCCCCCCGGCGGCTGGCCGAAGGAGCTCCAGCGGGTGGTGCTGAAGGGCCGGGAGGCCATCACCGTGCGGCCCGGCGAGCTGCTGCCGCCCATCGACTTTGAGGCGAAGCGGGCGGAGCTCTCGGAGAGGCTCGGCCGGCCCGCCACGCAGCGGGAGGTCCTGTCGGAGATCCTCTTCCCGGGGCTCGTGGAGGAGTTCGCCCGGCACCGCGCGGAGTACGAGAACACGTCCGTGGTCGACACCCCCACCTTCTTCTACGGCCTGCGTCCGGGCGAGCAGACGGCGGTGGAGATCGAGCAGGGCAAGACGCTCATCATCAAGCTGATCAACGTGCGGGATCCGAAGCCCAACGGCATGCGGGAGGTCCTGTTCGAGCTGAACGGCTCGCCCCGGGAGGTCGAGGTGCCCGACCACCGGATGGTCGACGCCGTCGTCCGGCGGCCCAAGGCGGCCAAGGGCGATCCGTGCCAGCTCGGGGCCTCGATGCCGGGCAAGGTCATCAAGGTGCTGGTGGCCCCGGGCGACGAGGTCGCCAAGGGCGTGCAGCTGGTGGTGACCGAGGCAATGAAGATGGAGAACGTGCTGACGGCGCCGCGGGACTGCACGGTCAAGGACGTGCTGGTGAAGGAGGGCGACCGGGTCGAGGCCGGCGACCTGCTGGTGGTCCTGGAGGGGTGAACTCGATCAGAGGCGGTCGCGTCAGAATGTTGCGCCTCGTCGTTCGATTGTAGTACCATGGCGGAAGACGGGTGAAAGGTGGCCGGCTCGTCTCGGCCGTCTCCTGGCCGATGACCCGACTGAGCCCTCGCTGCTCTGGAAACTGGCAGGTTACGCCGTGCTGGGGTTTTTCACCTTCAGCTTCAACGAGTTTCAGTTTCCGGTCGGGTACGGCATCGCGCTCCTCCTCCGCCTGCGGGCCGAGGTCAACCAGAGGGCACGGCTTGCGTCTGCGACGACGACGTTCGTGCTGTGGCTGCTGGGGATCCTGTTCGGATAAACGGCAACGGCCGGGGGCCACGTCTATCGTGGCCCCCGGCCGCGTCTGCACACAGGCATCTCCATCGGCAGGCCGGCCGCCCCCGCCATCAGCTCGGCTGCAGGTCGGGTCGGCGTCTCATTCACGACCGCCCAGCAACCGCGCCTCCAGATCATCCACAAACTGCCGGGCGGTCCGGCCCGAGAGCCCGTTCTGCCACAGCGCCCACCGCCGGGCAGCTTCCCGCAACTCCCCCCGCCCGATGGGCAGGTTGCGCCGGGCGGCCAGGTGCTCCACGATCCGCAGGTACTCCTCCTGATCCGGCCGCAGGAACAGGATCGTCCGCCCGAACCGGTCCGCCAGCGAGAGCCGCTCCTCCAGGGCGTCCTGGCCGTGCACCTCGGCATCCTCAGGGCTGTTCCGGTCCGACCAGCGCTCGGGCACCATGTGCCGGCGGTTCGACGTCACGTACAGCACCAGGTTCGGCGGGGTCCGCTCCAACGCCCCCTCCAGCAGCGACTTGAACGCCCGGTAGTCGGCGTCGTCCGCCTCGAAGCTGAGGTCGTCGAGGAAAAGCACGAACCGCTGCGGATACCGGCGCACGGTGCGGTACAGGCCGCCCAGGGTGCCGAGCCGGTCCCGGCCCACCTCCACCAGGCGGAGCCCGGCCTCCCCGTACCGCAGTGCCAGCCCGCGCACCAGCGAGGACTTCCCCGTGCCCCGCGGGCCGTACAGCAGCAGGTTCTGGCCGACGCCGCCGCGCAGGAAGGCCTCGGTGTTCTCCAGCACCGCCGCCTTCTGGTCCTCCAGTCCCGCGAGGTCGTCCAGGTCCACCAAGTCGGGCTCCTCCACGGGCTCCAGCCCGGCGCCGTCCCACGTCAGGAACCAGGTGCGGGCCACGGCGCCGAAGCCCTGGGCGCGGTGGAAGGCCGCCAGTTCGTCCACCAGGGCGGCCCAATCGTCGGAACCGGCCAGCCGGTGCGCCATCGCCCGGAAGGCGTCGGAGACGAACGGCCCCGCCGCGTCCGAATCGGATCGGCCCGCCCAGGTCGGGAGCTGTTCATCGGGCACCCCGCCCCCCAGCAGCGCCAGGCACCGCAGGCGGGAGAGCCGGAAGCACTGCTGCAGGTGCATCAGGTCCCACCCGGCCGCGGCCCGCAACCCAGGACTCACGCTGCCCGCAGAGGCGGCCCGGGTGAAGGCGTTGTCGGCGCTGAGCACGCGGTGGATCACGTAATCCTGCCAGGCGTCTCCGGCAGGACCTGGTACGTCTTCGGCCAGGTACAGCGCGCGCACAAGGTCCAGGTAGGCCCGCCGCGCGGCCCCGCCGCCCTGGGGCAAGGCCTGCAGGAAGGCAGCCATCGCCGCGCCGGGTCCAGCGGTGAACAGATCCTGGTACAGAACGAGCGACTCCGGCTGCGGCCACACGGTGTCGAACATGGAATTTCTCCCCCCTGGTAGGGGGTTATTGGCTGCTGAAAGGTTGATTCCTGTCACGTCAGCCCGATGCCGGCCCGTTCTGCTGCTGCAGGTGGTAGATCTTCTCGTCCAACTCCAGCCACTTGTGGCCCAGGTACTGAAGGCGCTCCTCGATGCGGCGCAGGCGCTGATCGAGGGCGCTCTCGCCCGTGCCGCCGCGACCGCCCATCTCGCTGCCGCCCCGGAAATCGTCCGCACCGCCCTTCCCGCTGCCGCCCCCGGATTCGCCGGAACCACCGCAGCCGGCCTCGCTGCCCGAGCCGCCGGGGGCGTTCACCGCGCCCTCGCCCGCGGAGATTCCATTCCCACCATCGCCGCCCGAGGCCTCACCCCCGGGCTGACCCGGTCCGCCGCCCTCACCGCCGCCCGACTTCCCTCCCCCTTTCAAGGCCGCCCGCAGCGACTCCAGGTCGCCCTGAACGTTCTTGACCTTGTACCGCAGCTCCCTCACCTCGCCAATCAGCCCCTCCAGCCGGTTGAAGCTGGCTTTCAGGAGCTCCTCAGTCCTGTCCATCCAGACACCCCCGCGCCGGTAGTATGCCCTGCGGGCGCAGGAGAGTCGTGCCCACGCCGCCACGGGGCCGCGATCCCCGGCCGCACACCCCGGTCGGCACGGCGGCTGCCCAACCCCGGCGACTAGTGTCGATAAATTCTTGATTTCACATTCTTCGATGTAGAAGGATAAGTCTGTCTGGCGTCGTAACCATCTAGCCAACCCGGTGACGACTGAGTCAGGAATCAGTGCAAGCCGGCAGCATAAGGTCATCATGACACACCTTTTGACGTGACACATGATTCAGGCGTCAGTCTCACGAGAACGTCGCCACAGGGGAGTGAACGCATGTGCTGCAGTCCCAGAACCGGGCCGCGGCAGCGCCCGACCGTCGGCCCACGGGCATGCGCGAGAGGGGTGAGATGACCCGCGACCGGTTGCTGGAGGCCGCCGAGGAGGTCTTCGCGGAGCAGGGCTTCTTCCGCGCCTCCATCGCCGAGATCACCCGGCGCGCCGGCGTGGCCCAGGGCACCTTCTACCTCTACTTCAAGGCCAAGGAAGAGATCTTCCGCGAGCTGGTGCGCAAGATGAGCCACGACCTGCGCCGGACCCTGCAGGAGGCGACCGCCCCCATCCTCGACCGGCGCGACGCCGAACGGGTAGGCCTCGAGACCTTCCTGGAGTTCGTCCTCCAGCGGCGGAACCTCTACACCGTGATGCGGGAGTGCGAGTTCGTCGATCCGGAACTGCACCGCTGGCACTACCAGCGCCTGGCGGAGGGCTACGTGCGCGGCCTGCGGGTGGCCATGGCGCGGGGGCAGGTGCGGCAAATGGACCCAGAAGCCCTGGCCTACTTCCTCATGGGCGCAGCCCACATGATCGGCATGCGCTGGACCTACTGGGAGAACACCCTGCCGCCGCGCGAGGCCGTGGAGACCATCGTCTCGGCCATGCTGTACGGCATCGACCCCACCGGCCGCGGGCCGGATCCCGTCCCGGGCGCGGGCCCGGAGGAAACGCCGGGGCACGACCACGACAAAGGCGAGAACGCCAGCGCAGACCCGGGCCCGAGCAACAGCCCCGGCCAGGACCCAGCCCCAGACGCAGATCCCACCCCGAATCGCAGCCCAAGCCCAGACCCCGATACCGATCCGAATGCGAGGTGAGCGGTGTGTACGAGATCAGCTACTGGATCGAAGCCCAGGCCTGGATGCGGCCCGACAAGGTCGCCCTGGTGGGCAGCCGCGAGCGCTGGACCTACCGGGAGCTGCACGATCGGGTGGTGCGCCTGAGCCGGGCCTTCCGGAGCCGGCTCGGCCTTCAGCCCGGCGACCGGCTGGCCGTCTACAGCACCAACTGCCTGGAGTACGTCCTGGTGATCCTGGCAGCGTCCCGGGCCGGCGTGATCCTGGTTCCCCTGAACTGGCGGCTCACCCCCGGTGAACTGGAGTTCCAGATCCGGGACAGCGGCGCCCGGCGGATCCTCTGCAGCGCCGAGTACGCCGCCACCGCCCTGGAGCTGACCAGCCGGATCGGCCTCGAGCCGCCGGTGCGCATCACGCCTGCGCCCAACACGGCGCCCGAAGCGGATGCGGTGCTGGACCTGGCCGGGCTGCTCGCCGCCGAGCCGGCCGGGGCGGAGCCGCCGGGCGAGCGCGATCCCCAGCCCTGGGACCGGCCCCTCCTCATCGGCTACACCTCCGGCACCACCGGCCGGCCCAAGGGCGCCGTGCTCAGCGGCATCAACATGTTCTTCAACGCCGTCAACGACCTGCTGACCGTCGACCTCAGGTCGGATGACGTCACCATCACCCTGCTGCCCATGTTCCACATCGGCGGGGTCAACCTCTTCACCCTCCCCACCCTCTTCGCCGGCGGCCGGGTCGTGCTGCCGGACCGGTTCGATCCCGACGAGGCCGTGCGCCTGATCGAGGACGAGCGGGTCACCATCGTCTTCGGCGTGCCCACCGTGCACCAGCGGCTGCTGGAGGCCATCGACCGGCTGAAGCCCGACCTCTCCCGCGTCCGCATGTTCTACAGCGGCGGCGCCCCGTGCCCCGTGCCGCTCATCCGGGCCTTCCACGAGCGGGGCTGCAAGTTCGGCCAGGGCTACGGGCTCACGGAGACCTCGCCCACCGTGTTCATGCTGCTCGAAGAGGACTTCGCGCGGAAGGCGGGCAGCATCGGGCGGCCGGCGCCCTTCAACCGGGTGCGCGTCGTCGATCCCGTCACAGGCGAGCGCGTGCCCCCGGGCGGCGTGGGCGAGATCACGGTCCGGGGACCCAACGTCTTCACCGCCTACTGGCAGAACGAGGCGGCGACCCGGCAGGCCATCCGCGACGGCTGGTTCCACACCGGCGACCTGGCCCGCATCGACGAGGAGGGCTTCGTCACCATCGCCGGCCGGCTGAAGGAGATGATCATCTCCGGCGGCGAGAACATCTACCCGGTCGAGGTGGAGCAGGCGATCCAGACCCACCCGGCGGTGGCGGAGGCGGCCGTCTTCGCCGTGCCGCACCCCGAATGGGGCGAGGTGCCCCACGCGGCGGTCATGCTGAGGCCCGGGGCGTCGGTCACCGAGGACGAGCTCAGGGCCCACTGCCTCACGCGGCTGGGCAAGTACAAGATCCCCAAGCGCTTCTTCATCCTGGACGAACTGCCCCGCAACGCGGCGGGCAAGGTGGTCAAGAGCCGGCTCGCCGACCTGACCCAGGGCATGTGACCGATACCCGAGAGGAGGCACGCGCGCATGGACAGACCGACTGCAGCCGGGCCCGAGGGCGCGGCGGTCAGCCTGCTCGGGGTCAGCATCTACATGCCCGAGCAGGTGGAGCCGGCGGAGGCCATCGCGGCACAGGCGGGGCTGCCGCGGGCGGTGGTCGAGACGAAGTTCGGTCTGAAGGGCAAGCGCAAGGCCGGCCCCGACGAGCACGTCTCCGACATGGCCGTGAAGGCGGCGCGACCGCTGCTGGAACTGGTGGACCCCTCCACCATCGATGCGGTCATCTACTTCGGCAGTCCGCACAAGGACTACTACGTCTGGCTGGCGGCGCCCAAGATCCAGCATGAGCTGGGGCTCACGGCGGCCACCGCATTCGAGGTGTCGGCCGTCAGCGCAGGCTGCCCCATCGGGCTGAGCGTCGCCCGGTCGATGCTCGCCGCCGACCCCTCCCTGCGGAACGTCCTGCTGGTGGGGGCGAGCCGGGAGTCCTACCTGATCGAATACAGCAACGTTCGCTCCCGCTTCATGTTCAACTTCGGCGACGGCGCCGCGGCGGCGCTGCTGGGCCGGGGTCCGGGCAAGGGGCAGGTGCTGGCCACCGCCGCCATCTCAGACGGCTCCTTCCACGAGTTCGTGCGGGTGCCGGCGGGCGGCTCCCGGCATCCGGCCAGCCCCGAGACCATCGCCGGACGGATGCACTACCTGGACGTCACCGACCCCGCCGCCATGAAGGAGCGGCTGGACCCGGTCTCGGCGCAGCGCTTCATCCACGTGGCCCGGGCCGCCGCCGAGCGCAGCGGCTGCCGGCCCGACGAGATCCGCTTCATCGGCATGCTGCATACCAAGCGCTCCCTGTTCGACCAGGTAATGGCCGCCCTTGGCATCCCGCCCGAGCGGCAGGTCTACCTGGACGAGTACGGCCACATGTCGGCCATCGACCCCCTGGTCGCCCTCTACGAGGCCGAGCGGCGCAACCTGCTTGCGCCCGGCGACCTGGCGGTGCTCCTGAGCGCCGGTACCGGCTATACCTGGGCGGCCACCGCCATCCGGTGGGGCCCGTAACGATCGCATTCAACCCTTTCACGGAGGTGGATCTTCAATGCGCAAGTCCCGGCTTTCCCTGGGCGCGCTGGCCCTGGTGCTCCTGCTGCTGGTGTCGGCCTGCGGCTCGACCGGCTCCTCGGGCGGTGACGGCGGAGGTGACGGCGGAGGCGCCGCCGGCAGCTCCGGCGCCAGCCCGAGCCCCGGCGGCGACACCGGCGGCTCCACGCAGGCCCCGGCCGAGCCCATCAAGATCGGCGTGATCACCTCGGTCACCGGCCCCCTGGCAGGCTACGCGGACCAGGAGATCAAGGGCTTCCGGCTGGGCATCGAATATGCGACCGGCGGCACCAACGAGGTGCTGGGCCGGCCCATCGAGATCATCATCGAGGACGACACCGGCAGCCCCGACGTCGGCAAGCAGAAGGCCATCAAGCTGCTGGAGCAGGACGGCGTCCACATCCTGCAGGGCTCCGCCTCCACGCCGGTGGCGCTGGCGGTGGCCGAGCAGGCGAAGCTGTATGAGGTCGTCTTCATGGTCGACCCGGCGGCGGGCGACCAGCTGACCACCACGGATTTCAACCCGTACATCTTCCGCACCGGCGGCAACACCAC
>JAMNXV010000006.1 GCA_023623185.1 Bacillota bacterium | reverse complement strand
CTGATGCACGGCCTGATGCACGGCCTGATGCACGGCCTGATGCAGGGTTGGCGGAGGCGGGTGGTGAGGAGGAGAGGCCGGCACAGAGATCCCGGCCCTACCTGGGCATCCACGAGTTTCTGATCACCGTCTCGCCGCCTTCGCCCCCGCAGTCTCCGCCTGCGGAGAAGTCTGGAACAGCCCGGCCGCTGTCCGCGGCGGCAACGTCCCGGCCCCAGAGGGCCAAGCCGGCCTGGGCCAAGTCCATTCTCGGGGTGTGGCCTTCCGACCCGAGTCAACCGGTGACGCGCACGGTGACGCCGGCGTGGCAGCAGCCGAGTTCCCCGATTCCGGCTTACCCGCCCCAGGGGCCGCCGTTCGGACCAGCACAGCCGATGGGTCCGTGGCCTCCGAGGCCGGCCTCGCACCAGCTGCCGCCCGGCCTGCAGGCGCCCTCGCCGCAGCAGGCACAGCGGCCGCAGGAGGTGCCGTCGCCCCAGCAAGGGCCGTTCACACAGTCGCCACCTCCCGGGCAGGCGCCGCCTCCGTCTCAGGTTCCGCCTCCGTCTCAGGCGCCGCCTCCGTCCCAGGCTCCGCCTCTGTCGCAGGCGCCGCCTCCGTCCCAGGCTCCGCCTCTGTCGCAGGCGCCGCTTCCGTCCCAGGGGCCGCCGGGCCCGCTGCCGTTCGTGGGCGGCCCCGGTCAGCCCGAGCCGATGATCGTGTGGCCGGACGGCTCGCTCGTCTCCCCCCGGGCCCAGATTTTGCTGCGGCTCCAGACCCGCAGCAGGGCGGATAAGCTGAAGAGAACTCCAGACAGCCCGCCGGATTCCTGATCCGGCGGGCCTGTTCTGTATTGGGACCGGGCCGCAGCGGGCACCCCCGAAGCGCCGCCCATAAACTGTAGCCATGGACTGCATCAGGTGAGGTGGGATGGCAGTGACGTGGGGCGCGCCCATCATGGGGCGAACGCGGGCCAGGCCTGAGCAGCTTACATCGTACACACGGCGGGAGAACCCGCATGCGCCCGATCTGGCACGTCTCTACCTGGGGGCGGGGGAGAGGCTGGGAGTGCGGGGAGATGTCGCCTACGCTCAGGCGCTGGTGGATACGAACTGCTTTCGTCTGGAAGGGCTGATGGAGCGGGGCCGCTACAATTTTGCCGGGCTCGGTGTAAAGCGCCTTGGCGAGGCCGGGGTCAGCTTCCGGTCGCCGGAGGAAGGCGTACTCGCACACGTGCAGGCGCTTTATCTTCAGGCTTCGGGGGAGCCCCTTCCCCCGGGTATGCCCAACCTGGTGCCCTTCCTGACCGGGGAGAGCAGGGACCGGATCACGCACGTGGGCGCCCTCCGGCGGCCGGGCTGGCCTGCCGATACGCGCTACGGCGAGGCAGTGGCCCGCGCCCTGGCCGCGATGCTGCTGGAACCGGTGGAGGGGGAGCCGTTTCGGATTCAGCAGGAGTTCCTGCCTCCCGGAGCGGCCGGCAGGCCCGGAGCCAGGGACGGCGCAGGAGCCTGGCGGGGCGTGGAGGGGATTGTGGTGCACCGTTCCGAGAGCCCCCGGCTGGACGGCGCCGGCATGCGGGCCGTGCTGGAGCGGGCGGTGGCCGGCGAGCCGCGCTCCTGTCACTTTGTCGTCGATGATCAGGCGATCAGGCAACTGGTGCCTGTGGGCGAGATTGCCTACCACACCGCTGGGCGCAACCACCGGGACATCGGCGTCATGATCTGCGAGCACAACTGGGGCACGCCCGATTGGGAGGAGAGCTACCGGCGGCTGGTCTGGCTGGTGGCGAGGCTCATGGTGATCTTCGAGGTCGGGATCGATCGGCTGTCGGGCCGCTTCTGGTGGGATCCCGTCCAGCACCCCTACGACCCGACGCACCTCGGCTGGTGCCGGGAGGACGGTCCCGCCACAGGTCTGTTCAACTGGAACCGGTTCGTGGCAGACGTGCTGACCATGCAGAGGGAGGTGGAACGGATCCTGGCTTCCCCTCCGGCTTCAGCCCCGGGGACGGATGGCGCTTCCCGGAAACCGGTCATGGCACCGGCACCGGACGGGAACTGGGTCCAGGCGGCCGTCGAGCGGGTGAAGTCCAGGCGCTATGCCAGCCGGCGCCGGTGACGGTCCCGCCCGCCCTGTACCCCAGCGCCCGCGGGTATACCGTGTTCGCCTTCGCTGGTGATGGTGGCGGACCTGGCTGGCGCAAACCCCTGCCCCTGCCGACCGGGAAGCAGGGGTTTTCTCTTGTCGTCGCGGGGGCACCACCAGTGAAGCCGAACAGGCGGGATAGCTGGAGAGCAACACCAGCGAAGCCGAACATGGCGACCCGGGCTCCGCCACACTTCCGGGGGTTACGCGGTGGAGAGGGTTTACAGACTAGGCGCGTTATAGACTCAAGTCTGACAAAACGGGTATACTTGATGATGAAGCGGTGCACGGCCGACGGCTTCCTACCGCTCGCGGATCCCAACCGCAAGAACTGCGCCGCCTTCGACCTGGCGATTGTGGCCGAGGCCCTGGGCCTTTCGATCTCGCCGATGGCGGTGATGTTGCTGGCGATGTCGGCGCTCTTCGAGTTCGCCGGGCGGATCTGGGTCGAGAGCGCGCAGGCACATCGCTCCGGCTGCCAGCCGGCCTCGGCGGGCGGTCCCGCGCGGGGGCTGACGCTTCAGTGTACACGGCGTCGGCCCCCTTTCATCAGGCTCCGGACGGTTCGTATCGTAGCTGCTCGGACGCGCCTGCTGGCCTGAACAGGTACATGCTCAGCCGGCGACTCGGGGTTCAGTTGTGGTCGGCTGTCCGGCGTAGTCGCGTATATGGGCGCAGCCGGTACGCCTCGTAGGGCACCGTTCGTTCCGTCATCGCGTCCAGTATCATGGTCCGAAAGTGCGGGCGGGTGACGAAGTCGGCCAAATTGGACTCGTTCAGGCGGATGAACGCCACTTCGACGGTTTCGCTGGATGTGGAGAGGCGGCCGCCCACGGCGACGCCGTCACTCGTACAGGCAACAAGGACTCCGCAAGAAGCCGTTTCAGTTCGTCCAAGTTGCCCGGTTTAACCCGGTATGTCTCCCGCACGTGGATCACTGTGGCGCACCTCCCCGAACGTGTCATCCGTCAGACTGCGTTGCGGTCAGAGAAGTCTCGCAGGAATAAGGCGAAGCGCCCGGCACCCTGCCGATGGCCAAACTGGGCCATCTTCGTGAGAACCCGGGCCGCTGTGCGGCCACAAGCGGAGCCTTTGTTACAGGATTCGTTCGCTCCGGCAGCGAACACGTGTCGTGAGGTGAGTTGGGTGACACCCACGAACGGCAACGATCCCAGGAGCAAGGCGAAGCGCTACTACGGCGACCCCCTGAACATGCCGGTCCAGTACCTGAAGGGCATCGGGCCGGCCCGGGCCCGTGACCTGGCCAAGCAGGGGATCGCCACCGTGCGCGACCTGATCGAGCGCGTTCCCCGGGCGTACCGGGATTACTCCCAGTTCAAGCACATCGCCCAGGCCCAGAACGGGCAACTGGAGTCGCTGATGGGCACGGTGGTGATGGTGGAGGACCGGAAGGTGCGGGGGCGGCTGCACCTCACCAAGGTGTTCATCTCCGACGGCTCCGGCACCGCCGCGGGGGTCTGGTTCAACCAGCCGTGGCAGGCCAAGCGCTTCCCCGTGGGCACCAAGGTCGTCTTCGCCGGGACGGTGGAGCGGCGGGGGGCGCAGATTCAGATCACTAACCCCGAGTGGGAGATCATCGACGACGAAACGTCCTCCGACCCGCTGCACGCCGGCCGGATCGTGCCGGTCTATCCCCTGACCGGCTCGCTCAACCCCAGGGACGTGCGGCGGGCGGTGCATTTCGCCCTCCAGTCTGCCGCGCACCTGATGCCCGAAACCCTGCCCGAGGCGGTGCGGCAGCGGCAGGGGCTGATGCCCATGGCCGAGGCCTGGCGGGCCATCCACTTCCCCGCCTCTGAAGCGCAGAAGGAGCGGGCCCGGACCACCCTCGCCTTCGAGGAGCTGTTCGTGCTCCAGACCGGCCTGGCCCTGGTGCGGCGGCAGACGGTGGTGGAGCAGACGGGCATCGCCCACGGGCCGGACGGCGAGATCAGCCGCCGGCTGCGGGAGAGCCTGCCCTTCCGGCTGACGGCCGCGCAGGAGCGGGTAATCCGCCAGGTGGCGGCCGACATGGAATCGCCCAAGCCGATGAACCGGCTGGTGCAGGGCGACGTGGGCTCCGGCAAGACGATGGTCGCCGTCGCCGCCCTGGCCAAGGCGGTTGACTCGGGCCACCAGGGCGCCATGATGGCCCCCACCGAGATCCTCGCCGAGCAGCACTACCTGAACCTGCGCAAGATCTTCGCTCCGCTCGGGGTGCAGGTGGTGCTGGTGACCGGCAGTCTTACCAAGAAGGAGCGGGATGCCAACCTCGGGCTGCTCCAGATGGGCGCGGCCCACATCGCCGTGGGCACCCACGCCCTGATCGAGGACCGGGTGGCCTTCAAGGACCTCAGCCTGGTCATCACCGACGAGCAGCACCGCTTCGGCGTCCGCCAGCGGGCCCGGCTGCAGCAGAAGGGCGAGATCATGCCCGACACCCTGGTGATGACCGCCACGCCCATTCCCCGCACCCTGGCGCTCACCCTCTATGGCGACCTGGACGTGTCGGTGATCGACGAGCTGCCGCCGGGGCGGCGGCCGGTGGGGACCTACTGGCGGCCGGAGGCCCAGCGCCGCCAGGTGTACGAACACCTGATGCGCCGGGAGGTGCCGGCGGGCCGGCAGGGCTACGTGGTCTGCCCACTGGTGGAGGAGTCGGACAAACTGCAGGCGCAGGCGGCCACCGAGTGGTACGAGCGGCTGCGGGAGCAGTACCCGGACGTCCGCCTGGGCCTTCTCCACGGCCGGCTGCGGCCCGCGGAGAAGGAGGCGGTGATGGATGCCTTCCGCGCAGGGGAGATTCAGGTGCTGGTGACCACCACCGTCATTGAGGTCGGCGTGGACGTGCCCAACGCCTCGATGATGATCATCGAGGGGGCCGACCGGTTCGGCCTGGCCCAGCTGCATCAGCTCCGGGGCCGGGTGGGGCGCGGTCCGCACCAGTCCTACTGCGTGCTGATCGCCGATCCCAAAACCGCCGAGGCCCGGGAGCGGATGATGATCATGCAGAAGTACAGCGACGGCTTCGCCCTGGCCGAGAAGGACCTGGAGCTGCGGGGGCCGGGCGAGTTCTTCGGCACCCGGCAGCACGGCATGCCCGACCTGAAGGTGGCCAACCCCATCGCCGACCTGCCCATCCTGGAGCGGGCCCGGACTGAGGCGATGCGGCTGGTCGAGGACGATCCGTTCCTCAGGCGCCCCGAACACCAGAACCTGCGGCAGGCCGTGAAGGAGCGGCTGGGCGAGCAGTTCGGCTTCATCCTGGTCAGCTGATCGAAGCGGATCTTTATAAATGTCGCGGACAGGGGTTAAAAAGTTGAAGGGGGGGCTGGAAGAAATGCGTCTAACAGGATGTCGGCACCGGATCGCCCTCCTGCTGGCGGCATGGCTGTTGTGCCTGCTTCCCGCCGCCGCGGAGGCCAACGCCGGTCCGCCCCGGGTCAGCGGCGACACAGGGGGCCCCCTGCTGCCGGGCCGGAGCGACCAGGTGCACGTGCTCGGGGAGAGCCTGCGGTTCGACCTGCACCCCGGGCTGGACAGGGCGACGGTGACCGCCCGGTACCGACTCGCCAACCGGGGGCCGGCCCTGGAGGCCCAGCCCTTCATCTTTGTTGTGCAGGACTCCGGCGAGCGCGTCGACCTGACGGCCGCCTGGCAGGGCCATCCCGTGCCGGTGACGATGGAGTGGGGGCCGTTCGCGCCGGACGAGCTGGCGGAGATGGCCGCAGCCTGGACCACCGTGGACGTGTGGCTGGACCCCGTCACCGGAGAGCCGTATTCGGACCACGTCTACGGGCAAGACACGGTGCTCCGCTACTTCCGGTTCACCCTCGACCTGCCCGCGGAGGCGGAAGGGGAGCTGGTCGTCACGTACGATCACGTCGCCGCCCGGGACCGGACCCGCTGGACGTACCCGGTGTACCAGTACCACTACCTGCTCCTGCCGGCCCTCGGCTGGGCCTCCTTCGGCCCGCTGGAGATAAGGGTCGCCGCCCCGGAGGGGACCCGCTGGTACTTCGCCGGCAACCTCGACTTCCGGCAGGAGGGCGGCGAGTACGTGGCCGAGTACCCGGGCCTGCCGGATGCGAACCTGGCCTTCGCCGTCATGAACCGATCCGGCCTCTTCCTGGGCCCGCGCCCGGCGCCGTACTACTGGCTGGGCTGCGCGGTGGTGCTGCTGCTGGCGGCGGCCATCGGCGGCGGGATCGGCTGGCTGGCCGGGCGGCTGCCGGGCCGGGGATGGGCAGCCGGTGTGGGATCCCTCGGCGGCCTGCTGCTCGGAGGCGCTTTGGACGTGTGGCTGGCGGTGAACCTCCTGGTGGCGATCCCCGCCCTGCGGGAGCAGGCGTACGGCCCGGCCTTCGTCGGCATCGGCGGGGGGCTGGCAGGGGCGGTGGTGAGCGCCATCGTCGCGGGCCGCGTGGCCAGGCGGACCTGGCTGGCCCGGTCGGGCGTGATGCCGGCCGGAGGCGGGAAATCCTGATTCTGGCGAACCTTTCGGCCGTACCATGAAGTCTTTGGAACGGAGATGGCCCTTCGGGAGTAGGGAGGCTGGTGGATGCGCCCGGCGTGGCTGGAAGATCTGATCTTCAAGTACAGAAGCTCGATTGCCAACCTGTTCGTACTGCACTTCAACGTGAACGACTACGCCGGCCCGGACAACCGGCGGGTGCGCGACGTGGTAATTCAGGACTTCCTGGAGAACCCCGATTTCGCCCCCGGCCGGAAGCCCCGCCGCGTGGTGGCCATCTACAACCGGGCCGAGGGCATCACGTTCGCCCGGCCGGGGATGCGGGAGGAGTTCATCCGCATCCTGACGGGGGAGCGGGTGCGGCCGGAGGATGACATCAAGCTGCCGGTGGCCCCGGGGCAGGCGTTCGCCCTGCTCGACAAGCTGATCTACAAGGAGCCGGCGGCGGTGCTGATCGAGCAGGCGGAGACGATTCTGCCCGTGGAGGAGCTGGCCTCCATGGACCAGGAGGAGCTGCGGGCGCTCACCTTCGTGAAGAAGTGGGCCGGCGACATCCGGCTCAACCGGATGGGCAGTCCCGTGGTCATGCTGGCCGGGTCGCTGGCGGAGCTGCACCCGCACCTGCGCCTGGCCTCCACCAAGATCGAGCAGATCATGGTGCCGCTGCCCGACCTGGAGGCCCGCCTGACCTACATCGAGTCGATGGTGGAGAAGCGGAAGCTGCAGCTGGCCGTCGAGCCCGTGGAGCTGGCCAACGCCACGGCCGGGCTCTCCCGGATCCTGATCGAGGACATCGGCCTCAGGGCCGAGGCCACCGGGCAGCCGATCACCCTAGACTTCGCCCGGGACCGCAAGGAGTCGCTGATCCGGGCCGAGTTCGGCGACGTGCTGGAGATTGCCGAGCCCCGCTTCGACTTCACCGCCCTGGGCGGCCTAACCGAGGCGAAGCTCTTCGCCGTCAAGAACATCGTGGTGCCCCTGCGCACCGGCAACTACCGGCGGGTGCCGCTGGGAGTGCTGCTCACCGGCCCCTCGGGCACCGGCAAGTCGGCCTTCTTCTACGCCCTGGTGGCGGAGGCGGGGGTCAACGGGGTCAAGCTCAACTTCGGCAAGATCCTGGGTCCCTACGTGGGCCTCTCGGAGCAGAACCTGGAGAAGGCGCTGCTGGGCATCGAGTCGCTGGCGCCGTGCCTGGTGCTGATCGACGAGATCGACCAGCTCCTGCAGCGGGGCAATGGCGGCGACTCGGGGGTGCAGCAGCGGCTCTTCGCCCGCATGCTGGACTTCATGTCGAACCCGCACAACCGGGGCCGCATCGTCTTCATCGCGGCGACCAACCGCCCCGACCTCATGGACCCGGCCCTGAAGCGGCCCGGCCGCTTTGACCGGAAGATCCCCTTCCTGGTGCCGGGCTGGGCCGAGCGGGTGGCGATCCTGCAGGCGGTGCACCAGCGCTACGGCATGGCCGGCGAGCCCGATTGGGAGAAGGCGGCCAGCCGGACCGAGGGCTACACCGGCGCCGAGCTGGAGTCGGTGGTGCTGAAGGCCTGGGAGCTGGCCGAGGATGCCGGGCGGTCCGAGATCACGCAGGAGGACATCGACGGCGCCCTGGAGCGGATCCGCCCCTCCACGGCGCAGGTGGAGTTCATGAGCGACCTGGCGATTTTGGAATGCGACGACAAGGATGTGCTCCCCCCGGAGTACCGGGACCTGCTGGACGACCGGAAGGCCCTGGAAGAGCGGGTGCAGCGCTTTAAGTTGATGAACCTTCGTTAAGCGAGCCAAAGGAGGATGAGGTAGATGGGCTTCTTCGCACGTTTGGGCCGGTTGATCCGCGGCTTCTTCTCCCTGTTCATCGGTGGGCTGGAGGAGAAGAACCCGAAAGCGATGCTCGAGGACCTGAAGAACCAGCTCAACGCCGCCAAGGTGCGGTACAATTCGACCACGGCCAACATCATCGCGCGTGAGAAGGTGGCGGCGGCCAAGCTGAAGTCCGCCGAGAAGGAGCTGGAGGACTGCCGCCGGCTGATTCAGGAGGCCAAGCGGCAGAACGACCGTGAGCTGGCCCTGCAGCTTCTCATTCAGGAGGAGCATCTGGAGGCGGCCTACAACACCGCGCTGGAGGCCTACAACGCCATCAAGGCCGAGGCAGACCACGCCCGCCAGGAGTTCGAGAACTTCCAGGCCGAGATGTTCCAGAAGATGAGCCAGATCGAGCAGTTGAAGGTGCAGGCCGACCTGGCCGACCTGAAGAAGGAGATGAACGCGCTCCGTTCCAACTTCGCCACCGAGCACGGCGCGGGCAAGATCAACGAGGGGCTGAAGCAGGCCGAGGAGCTGATTCAGACCAAGCTGGCCAAGGAAGAGGCCATCGCCGAACTCGGGACCAACTCCGTGGAGTCCCGCATGCGGAGCCTGAAGGCCTCGGCGGCGCGCAGCCGGGCGGAGGAGAAGCTCGCCGCGCTGTTCGGCGACGAGCCGGCGCAGACCGAGGAAACCGGGCGGGTCGTGAAGGAGAAGACGCAGAACTGAGAGCGAGCATAACAGGACAAGACGCAGAACTGAGAGCGAGCATAACAGGACCCCTGCCGTTGAATGCGGCAGGGGTTCTAAATTTGCGTTCAGGATGCCACCCGCGCTAGGTGCGCCGCGTTTCAGCGATCTGGTTCCGTCGCTGGCGGCGAGTCGTGGGCCGGATAAGCCTGACTCCGCCCTTGCCGTCGGACTCGATCTCGAGGTCGCGCGTGCGCGGGGCCAGGATATGGCACCAGTCGCCGATGCGCACCGGTGTGGGGGTCAGCGCCGTGCCGATCCGGATGCGGCCGCCTTCCGGCACCTCCAGCACCAACGCGCTGCGCAGCGAGGCCGCCACCGTTTCCGCACTGATCGAGGAGCCCGCCTCCACCCGACAGTTGCGCAGGCAGGTCGCACGCACATTTCCACGCGTCCGGATGATCGTTTGCTCCACACCGGTCCCGCCAACGATGACGTCCCCTTCTGCATCGATCTCCGATCCGAACACGACGGAGGCATGAACGGGGGCATCGCTGCCACCGGCTCCCAGGGCATCGACGACCCGCTGGGAAGCCTTGGCCAGCGCTTCGGTGAACTGGGTGAGTTCAAAGAGGGACTGCAGGACGCCGGAATACAGGGCGTGCTCCAGGGTGTTCAGAACGGCCTCAGGGGCGATCGTCGCGGGGTGCACGCGGAGGCGGGCCATCGCCCGGCGAGCGTCGTGAAGCCGGTGGTGCAGCTGGGCAAAGCGCTGCTCTGCCAGCATGAGCATGATCTCTCCGAAGGACAGGGACCGAGTCAGCTCGTCGTAGCGCGGATGGTCCACGATATATCGGGCGTACTCGCACATCTGCTCCAGATCTGCGAGGATCGCCTGCATTTGCTGCTGAAAGTCGCGCAGCTGCACGCGAGTCGTGCGTGTGATGAGCCGCCCCCACTTTACATGTTCGTCCACCCAGATCCCCTGACCCGCCTCCAGCGTCGCGCCGTGGACAGACCCCTTGACCCAGATCCAGCCGCCTGCCTGGATAGTTACCCCACCGCCCACGTCGCCTTCGATCAACACATCTCCTTCGAAACGGTAGGGCTTCTTGCTCTCCACCAGGGGGCCGTGCAGTTTTGCGACGGGAACGACCGTGGCCCGGTAGACGTCCTGTTCGATCCGCAGCAAGACGGGGCGTCCTGGATTTGTAGCCGCCACGGCGCTTCCGTCGCCGCTTAGTTGGGTGCCGAATCCGGCCTGAAGCTGGACTTGCCGGGGAGGGGCCGGTTCCCGGGTTTGGCCGGTGACGTCGAACCCCGGCGCCCCCGGAGCGGGGGGGATGAGACGGGCGAGCACCTGCCCCGGCTGCACTTCGACCCCGAGGCCGTAGGAGTTTCCGTCAAACAGCTTGTCTACGTACGACTTGACTCGGCCAGGTCTGCCCGGGGTGGGCAGGCGCCCCGAGGCGACCTGCACCCTGACGCGGCCGGGGTCCTCCAGCGCATTGCGGATCTCGTGTTCGTGTATGCCGCGGACGACGCCGGCCT
>JAMNXV010000147.1 GCA_023623185.1 Bacillota bacterium | reverse complement strand
CGTCGCCAGGGCTGGCTTCACCTGAGCCAGCTTCGCCCGAGCCTGCCCCGCCCGGGTGGGCCCCTGCGTCCCGCGGCCGCAGGAGGAACCAGCCCACGAAGGCGCCGGTCGCCTTCTCGACGGCTGCCCAGCAGCCGAAGCCGGGGAAGCGGTCGTAGTCGCCCAGGATCCGTGGCAGGATCACCTGCTCCACCTGTCCGCGGGGCGTCGGCTTGCCGCCGGTGAGGTAGCGCATCACCGCGGGGTCGGCGTCCAGATCCACCAGGTTGTCGACATCATCAGAGGTAAACCGACGCAGGTACAGCCGCTCCGTCTCCAGATAGATCTGCAAGCCGTCCGCCTCCTTATGAGATGGCCCTCGCACCGAGGGCAGATGCCTCCTCCCACCGCTCGCCCTTCTCACCGATGGCATTCCTTCCGCTGGCTCCCCTTCCCGTGCCGCGCCCCTCGTCTTCCATCCTGTAGACGACGGGCGGAGCGGATCGGTTTGCCGTGCAGCGCGCCCTTCTCAGCCGCCCGTCCGGCCGGCGGCAGTGAGGGGCGCATTTTCTATTTAGAATGAGAATAAATCTCAGCAGGATTCGACAACGGAGCGGAGAATTTACTTGATAGTGGCTCAGTTACGAATAGAGCCGAAGGGGAGGAGGAGCCGTCATGAACGAGGAGAAGCGCATCATCGCCGGCCAGGGCCCGACCAACCGGGATTGGTGGCCCAACCAGCTCAACCTCAGGATCCTGCACCAGCACTCGGATCTGTCCAACCCGATGGGCCCGGAGTTCAACTACCGGGAGGAGTTCCAGAAGCTGGACTACTGGGCCCTGAAGGAGGACCTGCGCAAGCTGATGACCGACTCGCAGGATTGGTGGCCGGCGGACTTCGGGCACTACGGGCCGCTCTTCATCCGGATGGCCTGGCACAGCGCCGGCACCTACCGGGTCGCGGACGGCCGGGGCGGCGCGGAGTCGGGCAGCCAGCGCTTTGCGCCGCTGAACAGCTGGCCCGACAACGTCAACCTGGACAAGGCCCGCCGGCTGCTGTGGCCCATCAAGCAGAAGTACGGGAAGCGCATCTCGTGGGCTGACCTGATGATCCTTGCCGGCAACGTCGCCCTCGAGTCGATGGGCTTCAAGACGCTCGGTTTCGCCGGCGGCCGGGAGGACGTCTGGGAGCCGGAGGAGGACATCTACTGGGGCATGGAGCAGGAGTGGCTGGGCGACGCCCGCCACAGCGACGGCGAGCTGGAGAAGCCCCTGGCGGCCACCCAGATGGGCCTGATCTACGTCAACCCGGAGGGCCCCGGCGGCGAGCCCGATCCGCTGAAGGCAGCCGAGCAGATCCGGGAGACCTTCAAGCGGATGAGCATGAACGACGAGGAGACGGTCGCCCTGATCGCCGGCGGCCACACCTTCGGCAAGACCCACGGCGCCGGCCCCACCTCGCACGTGGGTCCTGAGCCGGAGGCGGCGCCCATCGAGCAGATGGGCCTGGGCTGGTTCAGCACCTACGGCACGGGCAAGGGCGCAGACACCATCGGCAGCGGGCTGGAGGTCACCTGGACCTCGACCCCCACCAAGTGGACCAGCAACTTCCTCTGGAACCTGTTCGGCTATGACTGGGAGCTGACCAAGAGCCCGGCCGGCGCCTGGCAGTGGCGGCCGAAGCACGGCGCCGGGGCCGGTACCATTCCGGACGCGCACGACCCCAACAAGCGGCACGCGCCGGCTATGCTGACCACCGACATCGCGCTTAAGGTCGACCCGGTCTACGAGAATATCGCCCGGCGCTTCCTGGAGAACCCGGATGAGTTCGCCAAGGCCTTCGCCCGCGCCTGGTTCAAGCTGACCCACCGCGACCTGGGTCCCCGCTCGCGCTACCTGGGGCCGGAGGTGCCGGAGGAGGAGTTCATCTGGCAGGATCCCGTTCCCCCCGTCGACCACGAACTCATCGACGAGGAGGACATCGCCGCCCTGAAGCAGCGGATCCTGGCCTCGGGGATGTCGATCAGGGAGATGGTCGCCACGGCCTGGGCGTCGGCCTCCACCTTCCGCGGCTCCGACAAGCGCGGCGGCGCCAACGGCGCGCGCATCCGGCTGGCGCCGCAGAAGGACTGGGAGGTGAACGAGCCCGAGCAGCTTCGGCCGGTGCTGGAGACGCTGGAGGGCATCCAGCAGGAGTTCAACCGGTCGCGGACGGACGGCAAGCGAGTCTCGCTGGCCGACCTGATCGTGCTCGCCGGCTGCGTCGGCATCGAGCAGGCGGCACGCAACGCCGGCTTCGAGATCACCGTGCCCTTCACCCCGGGCCGGACCGACGCCACCCAGGAGCAGACCGACGTGGAGTCGTTCGCCTACCTGGAGCCGGAGGCCGACGGGTTCCGCAACTACCTGAAGCGGAAGTTCTCGGTGCCGGCGGAGCACCTGCTGGTGGACCGCGCACAGCTGCTCACGCTGACGGCGCCGGAGATGACGGTGCTCATCGGCGGCCTGCGGGTGCTGGAGATCAACCACGGCAACTCCCGCCACGGCGTGCTCACCGACCGTCCGGGGGCGCTCACCAACGACTTCTTCGTCAACCTGCTCGACATGCGCTACCAGTGGAACGCCACCGATGACGAGAACGTCTTCGAGGGGCGCGATCGGGCCACGGGCGAGCTGAAGTGGACCGCCACCCGCGTCGACCTGATCTTCGGCTCGAACTCCCAGCTCCGGGCCATCGCGGAGGTCTACGCCTCGGACGACGGGCAGGAGAAGTTCGTCCAGGACTTCGTCAAGGCCTGGACCAAGGTGATGAACCTGGACCGCTTCGACCTGCTGGTGAAGAAATAGCAAGGGCTGCTGACGCCGGCCGCCCGAGCGCCCGGAAGGCTCGGGCGGCCGGTTGGCGCCTGGGCCCGCGTCTCTTACCGGCCGGGAGACTCATAGCAAATGCAAACAGACTGGACGCTTCCGGGCGAGACCGGCCCGATGGGGGTGGTGCATTATGGTAAGCTATTGTTATGCGTGATTACGGGGCAATCCTGATCGCGGCACCGGTCTTGCCTGATGCGCACCAACCGAGGGGGCACGGCTCATGAAATTCGTCATTCTCGCCACAGGCACCCGGGGCGGCTGGCGGCAGGCAAGCCGACGCTGGTCTGCCCCGCGACCACGGACCAGCCCTTCTGGGGCCGGGTGGTGCACCGGCTGGGCGTGGGGCCCGCGCCGATTCCCCGCCGGCGGCTGACGGCCGAGCGGCTGGCGGCGGCGATTGGGACGCTCACGACGGATGAAGATATTCAGCGCCGTGCCGCCGCGCTCGGTGAGGCTATCCGGGCGGAGGACGGGGTCGGGCGGGCGGTGGCGGAGATCCTCCGATGCTCGGGGTGAACCCGGGCAGCACATCAGAGAGGAGCAGGAAGATGGAAGCGAGGCGCAGGGCGGTGGACGCCCGGTTCGTTGAGGGCTGGATGAGCTACATCGGGGCGGTGCAGGGCGTTCTGAACGCCGCGGGCATGGGACCGTGGGAGTACTGGCGGCTGATGGGCGACACCGGCATGGCGTTTCACCTGGTGATGCACGAGACCTGCTGCGTCAGCTCGGTGACGGCGTACGACTGGATGAACACCCACCTGGCGGCGCTGAACCGGATCGGCGTCCACTCCGAGGTCTACGGTGCGCACCCGGAAATGCCCACTTTCGACGCCGCCCGCAGGCGGGCGCTGGTGCACATCCGGGAATCGATCGACAGGGGAATCGGCGTCGTGCTCTGGGGCGTGGATTCCGGGGAGTTCGGCGTGGTGTGGGGCTACGACGAAGAGGATGGGGTGCTGCTCACCAGCGGCTGCCACGGCCCCAGGGGGAATCCGATTCCGTACGAGAACCTGGGCATGTCGTTCCCGGGCGCGCCCGAACTGCACTACCAGATCGTGCTGGAGCGGGTGCCTGCCGACGAGCGGCAGACGGCCCGCAGCAGCCTGCGGTACTACGTGGACCTGATGGAGCGGCAGGGCCACATGGAGCCCGGCTACCGGGCGGGCCTTTCGGCCTACGACAACTGGATGCGGGGGCTTGAGCGCGAGGGGTTCGACCAGTTCGGCTGCCGCTATGCCACCTTCGTCTACGCCGAAGCCCGGGCCTGCGCCGCCCGGTACGTGGAGCACCTCGCCGAGGCCGAGCGCGCGCTGGCCCCTGCGGCGGAGGCCTTCCGCCGCACGGCGGCCATCTACGGGCGCATGATGGAGGTGCTGGGGCAGGACCTGGCTGACCCCTCCGTCCTGGACACGCCGGTGACCGCGGAGCAGGCCGCCGCGCTGATCCCGCTGCTCCGGGAGGCGAAGGAGAGCGAGGCGGAGACGGTGGCACGGGTCGCGCAGTACCTGCGGACATCCGAATGAGGAGGAGGCGGGCGCATGGACCGCACGGTTCCCTGGGAGGGCTTTCACCACATCGCCCTCGTCACGCCGGATCTCGACACCACCATCCACTTCTACGGCAACGTGCTCGGCATGCAGGTCGGCGAGGTCCGCGCCGGCGGAGGCGTGATCCCGCGCCGGCACTGCTTCATCCGCCCCGGTGCGGACGCGGCGACCTGGGGGCTGCATTTCTTTGAGGACCCCTCTGCGCAGATCCCCCGGGTAACCCTGGAAGAGTTGCGGCACGGCGGGTTCATCCCCGGAGCCCTGCAGCACATCGCGTTCGCCCTCCCGGATGCCGATGCGGCCGCGGCCCTGCGCGCCCGATTGGAACAGCACGGCGTGCAGGCGACCCCGACCGGGTCGATCGGGCCGATTGAGAATATGCTCTTCATCGATCCTCACGGCATCATCCTGGAAGCGACCTGGCCCCGACGGAGGAGAGAGGTCGATTGAGGTCCTGTTCAGAGGACCTGGCAGCGGCTATACCTGTGGCCGCTCCTCCGGTCGCGGCACCGGTTCCGGCTCGTACTGCTCCGGCCGTGCGGGGGGCCGGTCCCACGGGGTGCCCAGGGCGGGCAGCAGGTAGCGGTCGAGGCCCCAGTAGCCGGCGACCTTCCAGGCCATGAGCAGCAGGATGGCCAGGGTGAAGAGCACGGGGTTGGTGCTGGCGGTGCCGGCCAGCATGAAGTTGAAGTTCATGAAGGCGCCGGCGAAGGCGGCGAACCCGGTGAGCAGCCCGAGCAGGAGGGCCACGCCCACAACGACCTCGCCCACCGCGACCAGTTTGGCGAACCAGGTGTAGTGGCCGCCTTCCAGCAAGGCGCTGAGGAAGTCCCGGTACCAGCCGTAGGTGATGACCGGCTTGGCGGGCGGATCCGGGATCGCCACAGCACGGGTCCAGTAGCCCTGCAGGGCCGTGCCCCCGTTCATCCAGGCCGGGTCCGTCACCTTGTGCCAGCCCGCCTGCAGCCACTGCCACCCCAGGTAGAGGCGGGCCAGCAGCCAGATCCAGGCTGAAGCCGTGTTGTCGAAGAGGAACCGGGCAAAGGGCGGATCCTGGATCGTCCGTGCAGACATGGAAAACCCTCCCCACATTAATTCGTCTTTCTCAAAACAAAAGTCGATAAAGCTCCATTCATTATACGAGCGCGCAGTTCCTGCCGGCGACGTTCAGCCGCATTTCCTCCCGCATAGGATGGATCGATGGGGGTGAACGGCATGTATCGTTCGCTGCTGGACCTCATGCTGCGCCAGCCCTGGCCCGCGCTGGACGACAGCCTGCAGCTCACCCCGCAGTGGGAGGAGGACCCGCGCTCCCTCACGCTCCGCTTGCGCACCACCGGCCTGGACCCCGGGTCCATCCAGGTCTACGTGGGCCCGACGGCCGTTGCGGTGGCCGGCCACCAGACCCGCACAGAGCGGGTGGAGGCTGAGGGCTACTTCCACGCCAGCTCCTCGCTGCGCGCCGTGCGGCGCACCTTCCCACTGCCCCGCGCCGTGGTGCCGGGCGTCGCGGAGGTGCGGTGGCTTGCGGAGGATGAACTGGAGGTGCGGCTGCAGAAGGCGTGAACCCCGGCCGTTTGCCGGGGTTTTCTGCTGTCAAGACTTGTGTTTGCGACTGCGCAACGGTATCATGGGAAACGAAGAGAGCACACAAGCTTTGGCGCTCCCGACCATGTGCGTGATCACCGGTACGAAATGACCTAACACACAATCGTAAGGGAGCCTTTATCCGATTGTGGCCTGAAAGCCCCCCCGGCATCGGCCGTGGTCAGGGGACTCAGAAAGCATCGGAGCGGGCACCCACCTGCTGGGAGCAGGTTCATTTCTCTACCGGTCACACGGCATGGTGGGGTTTGCTGACCAGGGGGCGGCGTTCCGGACGGAACGTCGCCCTTCTTGGCATGTCCGCGGGCGCCCGCGCGGGGGAACCTGAATCACCCTCGCCTTTACATCTCACTTTGCTATTGGTTAGAATAGGGACTGTCAGTTGGGTGCATACGTAAAGGAGGATGCAAAAGTGGCCAGCGATAAGGTCTTGACGCTGTCTGCCAGCAACTGGGCTGCCGAGGTGGAGCAGTCTGATCTGCCGGTGCTTGTGGATTTCTGGGCCGTCTGGTGCGGCCCTTGCCGGATGATCGCGCCGGTGGTGGAGGAGATCGCGGCAGACTATGAAGGCCGCCTGAAGGTTGGAAAGCTGAACGTTGACGAGAACAACGAGCTGGCCGCCCGGTTCGGCGTCATGTCCATCCCGACGCTGCTGCTGTTCAAGAACGGGGAGCCGGTGGAGCGCATCGTCGGTTTCCAGCCCAAGAAGGAGCTGGCCGCCAAGATCGACCGGGCCCTGGGCTAGGCCGGGAAGAGAGAGCGGGCGACCCCTGGCGGGTCGCCCGTTTCACATGAAGGGATGAGTTGATGACCATGAAGTCAATCGACTTGCGCTCAGATACGGTGACGCTGCCGACGCCTGAGATGCGCCGGGCCATGTACGAGGCTGAAGTGGGCGACGACGTCTACCGCGAGGATCCCACGGTGAACCGGCTGGAGGAGCGGGCCGCCGAACTGCTGGGCAAGGAGGCCGCGCTCTTCGTCCCCACAGGCACGATGGGCAACCAGGTGGCCGTTCTCACCCATAGCCGACGGGGCGAGGAGGTCATCGTGGAGGCAGAGAGCCACGTGTACCTGTACGAGGTCGGCGGGATCGCCGCCCTCTCCGGCTGCCAGGTGAAGACGCTGCCCGGCGTGCGCGGGGCCATGGACCCCGCCGCGGTGGAGGCGGCCATCCGGCCGGTCAACGTGCACTTCCCCCGCAGCGGGCTTGTCTGCATCGAGAACACCCACAACCGCTCCGGCGGCTGCGTGCTGCCCCAGGAGAACGTGGCCGCCGTGGCGGAAGTCGCCCACCGGCACGGGATCCCGGTGCACATGGACGGCGCCCGCATCTTCAACGCGGCCGTCGCCCTGGGCCGCCCCGTCGCCGAACTGGTCGCCCCGGTCGACTCGGTCATGTTCTGTCTCTCCAAGGGGCTCGCGGCCCCTGTGGGCTCGCTGCTGGTGGGCAGCCGCGAGTTCATCGACGAGGCCCGCCGCTACCGGAAGCTGCTGGGCGGCGGCATGCGCCAGGCCGGCGTGCTGGCGGCCGCCGGGCTGGTGGCCCTGGAGCTGATGGTCGACCGGCTGGCCGACGACCACGCCAACGCCCGCCGCCTGGCGGAGGGGATCGCGGAGATCCCCGGTCTGGCGGTGGACATGGCGACGGTGCAGACCAACATGGTGATGGTGGACATCGTCGACCCTCGCTTTACGGGTCGCACCCTGGTGCAGGCGTTTGAGCGGTGGGGGGTGCGCTGCAACGACGTCGGTCCGCGGCGCATCCGGCTGGTGACCCACAAGGACGTGACCGCGGCGGACGTGGAACTGGCCCTGGACGCCATGGCCCGCGCGGTGAAGGCGGGGCCGTGACCCGGGCGGATTGCCCGGTCGCCTGCGGGACGGCGCCCGCCCGGGCCGCGCGTTTCGTGCCGCGCGGCCGCTCTGCTATAATGGCGGAGCAGATTCACGACAGATAGGAAGGGACGCAGCGCATGTCCGACACACACGAGCCGGCCGCCGGGCCGGCGACGGAAGGGAGACTGACGCTCATCGCCACGGCCCCGATGGGGCTGGAGGCGGTGGTGGCCCGCGAGCTCAGGGGCCTGGGCTACGACCAGCAGACCGTGGAGAACGGCCGGGTCAGGTTCCGCGCCGACGAGCGGGCGATCTGCCGGGCCAACCTGTGGCTGCGCACGGCCGACCGTGTGCTGGTGGAGATGGCGGTGTTTCCGGCCACCACCTTCGAGGAGCTGTTCCAGGGCGTGCGGGCCATCCCCTGGGAGGAGTGGATTCCGGCGGACGGCCACTTCATCGTGAACGGCCGGTCCCACCAGTCGCAGCTCTCCAGCGTGCCCGCCTGCCAGAAGGTGGCCGAGAAGGCGCTGGTGGAGCGGCTCCGGCAGCGCCATCCCCTCCAGTGGTTCCCCAAGAGCGGGGCGCGGTACAGCGTTGAGGTCTCCCTGCTGAAGGACGTGGCAACCATCACCCTCGACACCACCGGGCCGGGGCTGCACAAGCGGGGCTACCGGAAGCTGGTGACCGAGGCGCCCATCAAGGAGACCCTGGCGGCCGCCATGGTGCTGCTCTCCCGCTGGCACCCCGACCGCCCCTTCCTGGACCCCTGCTGCGGCTCGGGCACGATCCCCATCGAGGCCGCGCTCATCGGCCACAACCTGGCCCCCGGCCTGCACCGGTCCTTCGACGCGGAGGCGTGGGGGTGCATCCCCGCGCGCCTGTGGGAGGAGGCCCGGGAGGAGGGCTTCGACCTGGCCGACTACGACCGGAAGCTGGACATCTGCGGCTCCGACATCGACGGCGCCGCGCTGGAGCTGGCGCAGCAGCACCTGCGGGCCGTGGGCCTCTCCCGCTCGGTCCGGCTGGAGCAGCGGCCCCTGCAGGAGATCGAGCGGGAGGCGGCCTACGGCTACCTGATCACCAATCCGCCCTACGGGGAGCGGATGGGGGAGCGGGAGGCGGTGGAGGATCTCTACCGGGACATCGGCCGCCTGGCCCGCAGGCTGCAGGACTGGTCGGTCTTCGTGATCACCGCGCACAAGGGGTTCGAGCGGTTCTTCGGCCGCCGGGCCGACCGGAAGCGCAAGCTCTACAACGGCCGCATCGAGTGCGACCTGTACCAGTACCAGGGGCCGTACCACGGCCGCCGCGCCCCCGGGACGGGGGAGGACGGCTGAGCCGGGCCCCAGGAGGTGGTCCCGTGGATCTGTTTTCGTGGGCCGCGGCGCAGGAGGCCGCGCAGAGCGCGCCGCTGGCCGCCCGCATGCGCCCGCAGACCCTGGATGAGTACGTGGGCCAGGAGCACCTGGTGGGACCCGGCCGGTTCCTGCGCCGGGCCCTGGAGGCGGGCTATCTGCCCTCCTGCATCCTCTTCGGCCCGCCGGGCACCGGCAAGACGACCCTCGCCCGGCTGGCCGCCGGCTACGTGAAGGCCCACTTCGAGCAGCTGAACGCCGTGACCTCGGGGGTGCAGGATATCCGCCGCCTGGTGGACGAGGCCCGCGCCCGCATGGGGCAGTACGGCCAGAAGACCGTGGTGTTCATCGACGAAATCCACCGCTGGCGCAAGGACCAGCAGGACGCCCTGCTCCCGCACGTGGAGGAGGGGCTGATCACCCTGGTGGGCGCGACGACCCAGAACCCCCTGGTCTCGGTGAACGCGCCGCTGGTGAGCCGTACCCGCATTTTCGAGCTGAAGCCCCTCAGCGACGAGGCCGTTGCCCACCTCCTGGACCGGGCCCTGCGCACGCCGGGGCGGGGCCTGGGCAACTACAACGCGACGGTGGCGCCCGAGGCGATGGAGCACCTGGTGCGCACTGCCGGCGGCGACGCCCGGGTGGCGCTCAACGCCCTGGAGCTGGCTGTGCTGCTCACGCAGCCCGACGAGGAGGGGCGCCGGGTCGTGACCCTGGAGACGGCCGAGGAGGCCCTGCTGAAGCGGGCGGTGGTCTACGACCGCGACGGGGACGAGCACTATCACGTGGCATCGGCCCTGATCAAGTCGATCCGGGGCTCCGACCCCGACGCCGCGCTCTACTGGCTGGCGCGGATGATCTACGCCGGCGAGGACCCCCGGTTCATCGCCCGGCGGCTGGTCATCTCGGCGGCGGAGGACATCGGCCTCGCCGATCCGCAGGCCCTGGTCATCGCCCAGGCGGCCGCCGACGCCGTGGCGTTCATCGGCATGCCGGAGGGGCGCATCCCCCTGGCCGAGGCGGTGGTCTACCTGGCCTGCGCGCCCAAGTCCAACAGCGCGTATCTCGCCATCGACCGGGCCCTGGCGGTGGTGGAGCGGGAGAAGACGCCGCCTGTGCCCAACCACCTGAAGGACACCGGCTACGGCTCGGACGAGCGGCTGGGCTACGGCAAGGGCTACCAGTACCCCCACGATTTCCCCGGCGCCTGGGTGGAGCAGCGCTACCTGCCCGAAGGCGTGGACGGCCCGTTCTGGGAGCCGAAGGCGCACGGCCGCGAGGCGGAGATCGCCCGGGCCCTGCGGGAGCGGCGGGGGCGCTGAGCGGCAGTTCGGGTGGCGGCGCTGAGCGGCAGTTGGGGCGGTGGCGCTGAGCGGCAGTTGGGGCGGTGGTACTGAGCGGCAGTTGGGGCGGTGGTACTGAGCGGCAGTTGGGGTGCTGGCGCTGAGTTGCAGTTCAGGCGCTGGCGTGAACCGCTCGGCGTGAGGCCGGGGTGGCTCCGGAGCGGGCATGGGCCGTCGGCTGGTGATGAAGGCCCGAACGTGAATGGCACGGGTGATGGCACCAACGGCGGATATGGGTGTGCGGCGGTTTATGATAGGCTGAATACAGGTACAACCGCCGACCAGCGCCCGCGAAAGGAGGACTCCCCCGTGTCACAGAGCGTCATGATGGACCGCGTGCGCGTCGAGGAGGCCGTGACCCGCTTCTTCCATATGTGCAACTCCCACTGCCCGGGGAACGTCGCCCCCCTGCTGACCGCCGATGTGGAGCTGATCGACCGGAGCGAGGTGAGGGGCCACGAGGATGTGCACACCTACCTGGTCTGGCTGTGGCAGCGCTATCCGGATCTCACTTTCCGGGTTGAACATGTGCTGGTGGACGGGCACCTGGCCGCCGCCGAAGTGACGGCGGAGTCGCAGGGTGAGCGCCGCTCCCGGTGTGTCGTGTTCCAGTTCCGGGACGGGCTGATCAGGCGGATGAGGTGGTATTAGTCCGATGCAAAGGGACCCCGCAGCCAATCGGCAGCGGGGTTCTTATTTTGCTGTGTGGAAATAAAAGGAAACCGCGGCGATGGCGGCGAATATAACGAACATGCGATTGAGACTGATTCACGTTCCGGACCGGCTGTGGGCCGACCACACGTTACCCGAGGGCGCCAAAATGGTTTGGTGCTATCTTTGTGCATCAATACATACACGGACGATCTTCACGCCGAAGGAAATTTACAGAATGGTGGGCATCAGTCGACACAGCCTGCATCACTACCTGGACATCCTGCAGGCTGCCGGATGGCTGACCTTTGACCGCCCAGCCCTCAGGACGATTCGTGTTGCGCTTCATACTCCGCGAGACGGCGGCTACCTCATCCTGCCCTCGGACGTCATTTTCGACCTCCGGATTCCGCGTGGAGCGTGCTGGACCTGGGGAGTCATCTTTCGCCTGGGCGGCCAGTTTACGCATCAAGACCTGCGCACCGCGACGGGGTACAGCTCGGACAAACTGCGGAGACACATTCAGCATCTGACCGCCCACCGCTGGCTGGTAGGCGGACCACAGCGAAGGGCCAACAAGACCGTCTATGTGTTTCGAGGTGCTAATCCTCACGCAGTGAAGCGGGCGGCCGAGCTGCGTGAACTCGAACGTGGCCTGCGGGTGGCCAGGGAAACGCCCGGGTACTCGGCAGGTCAGTTCATCCTTGCCCGAATGATTCGGGCGATGTCCCCGGGCATCCGCATGATCGAGAATGCTGAGTTGACTGGCCTTGACAACGCTGAAACCGGGGGCCGAATGCACTGTGACCTGTTGTTTCCCGACCACAACTTGGTCGTAGAGTTCCATGGGTATCAGCATGCCGGGCCGACGGAACTGTATCCTGATGTTGAGGAGTTTCAGGCGCTCCGCAGGCGTGATTTGCTGAAACGGGGCCTGTGTCAGGAGATGGGGTTGGAGCTTGTTGTGGTGTGGCCACAGAACCTGAGCCGTGATGGGATTCGTCGGCTCCTCGGACACCGCTTGCCCTTCCGTGACGATGTGGAGGAGCAGTGGCACATCATCGAGTTCCTGGACCGCAAGGCCGCGCAGTACCGGCGTGCGGCTGGCAAGGCGCCGTATGGGAACAGCAGGGGCTAACAGTGAACATTCTGCCTGCCCCGGCCTCGGTTG
>JAMNXV010000159.1 GCA_023623185.1 Bacillota bacterium | reverse complement strand
ACAACAGCCACGGCGAACAGAACGGATAGGTCAGACAGGCATGGGGCAGGCCCCTGCAACCAGGCAAGTGGCGGGTAGAAGTGGCTGCTCCCCAGTGCGTTTGTGCTACAGTAGTGGCGACGCCTCAGTCGCAATTCCTCATCCGGGAGTGAACGCGTATGCTCGTGACCGTACTGGGCCGGTATTCCCCGTACGCGCCCGTGGGAGGCGCGGGTCCTGGCTTCGTGGTGCAGACCGGCGGCGTCACGCTCATGCTGGACGGCGGCCAGGGCACCGTCGCCCGCCTGCAGATGCAGGTGCGCACGGCAGACCTGACCGCCGTGCTGGTATCGCACCTGCACCCCGACCACATCGCGGATCTGCACAGCCTGCAGTACCTGATCGCCGACCAGGCGCCTGGGCGGGACCCCCTTCCGGTCTACGCGCCCGACGTCGCCAACCCCGATCGTCACTGGCTGGAGCCCACTACCTTCTGCGCCAGGTTCATGCGGCTGCTCCCCCTTCCGGTGGATGAGGGCATCTCCTTCGGCCCGGTGCGCGTCACCTTCGCCCGGACCGACCACCCGGAGCCGTGCTGGGCCATGCGCATCTGTGACGGCAGCCGCACGCTGGTCTACACCGCGGACACCGGCGCCGGCGTCGACCTCGCCCCGTTTGCCCGGAGCGCGGATCTGCTGATCGCCGAATCCACCTTCGTCGCCGCCAACGGGCAGAACCGGAAGGGGCACATGACCGCCGGCGAGGCCGCCGACCTCGCGCGGCGAGCCGGCGTCAGGCGGCTGCTGCTCACCCACTTCATGCCCTCGACCCCCATCGCCGATGCCGAAGCAGAAGCGCGGGCCGTCTTCCCCGCTTCGGAGGCAGCAGCGGAGATGCGGACGTACCGGGTTTGAGGAATCGGGCCAGTCGTGTCCGCAAGGGTTGAAACACCGCATCAGACGGGCCGGCGCCCACCCGAGCCGCCTACCCGAGGCGGCCTCCCGAGGCGCCGGCCCCAATACGTCACTCCTCGATGGTCGTCAGATCTCCCGGGTCAAGCCCCAGTTCCTGCGCCTTCAGCACCCGGCGCAGGATTTTGCCCGAGCGGGTCTTCGGAAGCGAGGGCACGAAGGCGATCTCCGCCGGTGCGGCAATCGGCCCCAGCTGGTGGCGCACGTGGGAGATGAGGGCGTGGGCCAGCTGGTCGCTGGGCTCCTGCCCCCTGCGGAGGATGACGAAGGCCTTGATCGCCTCGCCCTTCACAGGGTCGGGCTTGCCGATCACCGCCGCTTCACCCACGGCGGGGTGGCTGACCAGGGCCGACTCCACGTCGGCCGTGCCGACTCGGTGGCCGGCCACGTTGAGCACGTCGTCCGCCCTGCCCAGCACGGCGATGTAACCCTCCTCGTCCACGGTGGCCACGTCGCCCGAGGCGTACACCCCGGGGATCGACTGCCAGTAGGCCTCGTATCGCGCCGGGTCGCCCCAGATCGTGCGGAACATGTGGGGCCAGACCCCCCGCAGGCAGAGCAGCCCGCCCTGGTTGGGCGCCACCGGCCGCCCCTCCGGGTCCAGCACCTCGGCCCGGATGCCCGGGAAGGGCCGTCCCGCCCGGCCCGGCTTCACGTCCATGCACGGCAGCGTGCCGATGGTGGGCGCCGCCGTCTCGGTCTGCCACCAGTTGTCCAGCACCGGCCCCCGCCGCTGCATGATGTGCTCGTACGCCCAGAGCTGCGCCTCGGGGTTGAGCGGTTCGCCGGCGCAAACCATCAGCTTCAGGCTGGAGAGGTCGTACCGGCGGGGGTACTCCGCGCCCATCCGCATGAACATGCGCACGGCAGTAGGGGCGGTATAGAGCTTGCTCACCTGCAGCCGCTCCACGACCTCCCAGACGATGCCCGGGTGCGGGTGGTCAGGCGCCCCCTCCCGCACGACGATGGTGGAGCCGTTCACCATCGGCCCGTAGACCATGATGGAATGGCCGACGATCCAGCCGATGTCCGACGTGCACCAGTAAATGTCATTCTCCTGGATGTCGCACGCGATGCGCCAGAGGTGCGTGGCGCCCACCATGTAGCCGCCGTGGGTGTACGCGGTGCCCTTGGGCTTCCCCGTGGAGCCCGAGGTGTAGAGGATGAAGAGCCAGTCCTCGCTCTCCATCACCTCGCAGGGCGTGTCGGGCGAGCCCTGCGCCATCAGGTCGGCGAAGTCGATCTCCCCCTCGGCCAGCTCCACCGCCGGGGTCGTGCGGCGGTGGACCACCACGTGCTCCACCAGCGGGTTCCCCTCCACGGCCTCGTCCACGATGGACTTCAGATCGATCCGCCGGCCCCGCCGGAAGCCGGCGTCGGAGCAGAGCACCACCCGGGCGCCCGCGTCCTCGATGCGCTGCCTCAGGGCCCCGGCGCCCAGGCCGGCGTAGACGACGCTGTGGATCGCCCCGATGCGGGCGCAGGCCAGCATCGCCATGATGCCCTCCGGCGTCAGCGGCATGTAGATGATCACCCGGTCGCCCTTCCGGACACCCAGCCGCTTCAGGCCCCCCGCCAGCCGGGCCACCTCACGGCGGAGCATCCGGTAGGTGAAGATGCGCTCCGCCCCGTCCTCCCCAAGCCAGATCAGAGCCGCCTTGTTCTGGCGGGGACCGTCGGCGTGCCGGTCCAGGGCGTTGTGGCAGATGTTGGTCTGTCCGCCCAGGAACCAGCGGGCGCCGGGGCCGTCCCCCTCCACCACCCGGTCGAAGGGGCGGAACCAGTCCACCTCCTCCCGGGCCACCCGGCCCCAGTAGCCCGCGGGGTCCGCCATCACCGCCTCGTAGTAGGCCTCGTAGTCGGTCACCAGGGCCGACCGGGCCAGCTCAGCGGGAGGGGCGATGCGCCCAACTCCCTGGAGCAGTTGCTCAAACCGTTCGTCCACCGGTCACACCCCCTAGTCGCCCGTGGCCGGGGCGGCCGCGTCGTACGCATGCTTCGGGAAGCGGAGCCGGTCCACCATGTTCTGGATCTCCTGCGTCGGCGGGGCGGTGAGCAGCGAGATGACGATGGTGAGCAGGAAGTTGATGGGCATGCCGAAGATGCCGGCGGCGTTGGGCAGGATGCCGCCGATGTTCCCGCCGGTGACGGAGGACCAGATGATGTAGCCGAGGGTGGTGAGGAGGCCCACGGTCATGCCGGTGATAGCTCCGGCGGTGTTGATGCGCTTCCAGAAGATGCCCAGCACCAGGATCGGGAAGAAGGAGGCAGCCGCCAGGGAGAAGGCCCACGCAACGATGTCCGCGATGATGCTGAGCCGCAGGCTGGCGATCCAGGCGGCGATGGCGGCCACCGTGACCAGCATCACCCGGGAGATGTTCAGCCGGGTCCGGTCGCTCGCATTCTTGTTGATCAGCTTGAAGTAGATGTCGTGGGAGATGGCCGTGGCCACCACCATCAGCAGGCCGTCGGCCGTGGAGAGGGCCGCAGCCAGGCCGCCCGCGGCCACCAGGCCCGCCACCACGTAAGGCAGCCCGGCCATCTCGGGCATGGCCAGCACCACCAGGTCGGCGTCCAGCCCCAGCTCGGCGTACTCCACGAGGCCGTTCAGGTTCGCGTCGTTGATGGTAAGCAGGCCGGTCTTGGTCCAGGCGGCAACCCAGCCGGGCAGCGAGTCGATCGCCTGGCCGACGACGTTGTGCAGCACCTCCCAGCGGGCGAAGGCGGCGTAGGCCGGGATGGTGATGTACATCAGGCCGATGAAGAACAGCGCCCAGCCCACCGAGAAGCGGGTCTCGCGCACACTCGGGGTGGTGTAGAAGCGTACGATGACGTGCGGGAGGCCCGCGGTTCCGCACATCAGACAGACGATGAGCGCCAGGAACTGCGCCTGGGTCCAGTCGTTAAAGGGTGTGAGATATCCCTTGGTGATGCCCAGCGCGGTTTCGGTCGCGGCCACGTCGGTGAGCGCCCGGCCGTACATCAGCTGCGGGAACGGGACGCCCGTGATCATCTTGGACACGAAGATGGTCGGCAGGATGAAGGCGACGATCAGGATGATGTACTGGGCCACCTGGGTCCAGGTAACCGCCTTCATGCCGCCCAGCATGGAACAGACCAGGATGCCGAGCAGGCCGACGAAGCAGGCAATGCGGAAGTCGAGCCCCAGGAAGCGGGACATGATGATGCCCACGCCGGACACCTGCGCGACCAGGTACGTGCCCGACACGATGATGGCTGCGATCACCGCGATGATCCGCGGCAGCCCGCCGGGATAGCGCACGCCGACGAAGTCGGGGATGGTGTAGGCGCCGAGTTTGCGGATGTACGGTGCCATGAACATGGCCAGCAGCACGTAGCCCCCGGTCCAGCCGACGGTGTAAGAGAGCCCCTCCTGGCCCAGCACGTAGAGCGTGCCCGCCAGGGAGATGTAGGAGGCGGCGCTCATCCAGTCGGACGCCGTGGCCATGCCGTTGAAGATGCCCGGCACGGTGCGGCCCGCCACGTAATACTCGTCGAGGTTGCCCGTGCGGGACATGATGCCGATGGTGGCGTAGATGCCCACCGTCAGGACCATGAAGGTCCAGGCGATGCCCCGCTGCCCGATCCAGCCGGCGGCCTCCGCCAGCCAGAGGAAGACCACGAACACGGCGAACGCCAGGGTGTACATGCCCCAGATTCGGCCCAACCGATCTATCTGACTGAACAAGCTCGCTCACCCCCTACTCGTCCACGCCGTACTTCTGGTCGATGGCCCGCATGCGGAAGGCATAGATGAAGATGATGATCACGAAGGTGATCTGCGCCCCCTGGGCTCCCATGTAGTACCCCAGCGGGAAGCCCGTGAGGATCCGGAACTGATCCAGCCACTCAATCGCAGCTGCCGCCCCCACGGAAACCAGGGCCCACACCGCCAGCAGCTTCACCGTAAGCCCGAGGTTCGCCCGGAAGTGTTGTTGATACCGCTCGGCATCTTTGGGACTCATACCCTGTTACCCTCCCCCAAACTTGGTCTTCAGGGTGGTCGCCCCCACCCTAAGACAGATTTTATCCACTATTACGATTCTTTCCTCCATTGATTCACCTTTGTATACAAGTTAATTCATGAACATGCATCAGAGGTCTGGGCGCGGTCAGCCCGCCCCCAACCCCCCGGGATGCATCTTTCGGCGGGGTGCGGCATTCCATGATATCAACCGGTTACAACCAGTGCTGACCTGTTCTTGGAGGTGGCACCGTTGACGGTGAGCCTCTGTGCGGTGAGTCCTGCGGACCGCCGCCCTGCCCGCAAGCCCATCATCGGCATCACGCCCAGCTTCGACCGGGAGAGCGAGCGGCCCCTGCTGAGCGGCAGGCCCCTGCTCTACGTGACCCAGGAGAACGTGCGGGCCATCCGAACCGCTGGCGGGCATGCCGTGATCCTGCCCATGTGCCTGGAGGACGAGGCTGAACTGCTGGACCGGCTGGACGGCCTTCTGGTGACCGGCACCGAGACGCCCCTGCCCCGCCGCCTGCGGGTGCGCGAGCAGCTTCCAGGCCTCCGGGAGCAGAACCCTGAGCGCTACGACTCCGACAGCCGCTGGCTGCACGGGGCGCTGGAACGGAAGATGCCCGTCCTCGCCATCTGTCACGGCATGCAGATGCTGAACGAGATCCTCGGCGGTTCCCTTTGGCCCAGGATTTTCCCCAAAGCCGAGAGCGAGCGCCACGCCCAGACGGCCCCGCCTGACCAGCCCTGGCATCCCCTGCAGGTCCTGCCGGGCTCGCTGCTGGCGGCGTCCCTGGGGGTCACGGAAACCGCGGTCAACAGCTTCCACGTGCAGGCAGTGCGGCGACCGGGCGACGGCGTACAGATCACCGGGTACTCGGCAGACGGCGTGGTCGAGGCGATCGAATGCCCCGCGTATCCCTTCGTGATCGGCGTGCAGTTTCACCCGGAGCGGCTCCTGCGCAGTAATCCCCATATGCTGAACCTGTTCAGGGCGTTTGTCTCCGCCGCTGCCGCATATGCTGAGGATCGAAGCGCAGATGCGGCAGCCTGTAAAGGTTGATAGAGCGGCCGGCACCCCGCCAGGGATGCCGGCCATGTCCGTTTCGTCGGCGACACTGCAGACGATTGATCCTTTCGTGCTATCCCGCATACCTTGACAGATCCAACTCGGAGAATCCATACTATAGGTGATACTTTCACCTAGATGAGCTTACTGCTCTATCAGGGGGGTGCATCCAGTGCGCATCGCGGTCACAGCCACGCAGCCCAGTCCCGACAGCTCCGTCGATCCGCTGCTGGAAAGAGCGCACTACCTGGTAGTGTTCGACACGGCAACCGCCGCCTGGGAGGTGTTGGACAACCGGCAGAATCTGAAGACTCCAGTCTGCCCCGCCGGCGCAGCGGCCGAACTGCTTGCGCAGCACCGGGTCGATGTGGTGCTGACCGGCCGGTACGGTCCCACGGCCTACCAGGCGCTCCAGGAACGGTTCATCCGGGTGCGCGACGGAGCTGCCGGTACGGTGCGCCAGGCAGTCAACCGCTTCCTGCAGCCCGCCCAGTCAGTCAGCTGGTAAGGCCAGCCAAACGGTAAGGCCAGCCAAACGGTAAGGGTCAGTCAAACGATAAGGTCAGTCAAACGGTAAGGTCAGCCAAACGGAAAAGCCGGGTCAACCAGTGAGATTCTTGAGAGGGGTATCACCATGCGATTTGCCATCCCCGTACGTGACGGCCGCTTCAGCCCGCACTTCGGCCGCTCACCCGCCTTCGCGTTCGTCGACGTCGATCCGGAAACGAAAGAGGTCACCAACCAGCAGACGTTCGATGTGCCCGCGCACGACCACGAGGCGCTCGTGGAGTTCATCAAGGAAAACGGCGCGAGCGTCGTCATCGCCGGCCACATGGGGCCAGCCATGCGGAAGGCCCTTGACGGCGAGGGGATCGAGGTCGTCCTGGGCTCGCCCGGCATCGCTCCTGCCGAAGTGGTCAGCCAGTACCTGAACGACATCCTGGTCACCGCGGAAGAGCCTCGCGGGTGCGGTCACCACGGTCATGGGCATGACCACGGCCGAGGGCATCACGGGGACAGCCGCTGCCACGACCACGACCATGGGCGCCGCGGGCACCGCCGGGGCCACTGCGGCTGCCACGACCACGACCATGGGCGCCGCGGGCACCGCCGGGGCCACTGCGGCTGCCATCATGACTAGGAAAGCCGGGTGATGCTCTCATGCCCCGCGGACATTGCCGCCACCATGGCCGGGGCCGCAGATGCGGCATGGGCCACATGTACCGATTCGTCGAGCCCGTCGTGCTCTACGCCCTGAAGCTCAAAGGCGAGAGCCACGGGTACGACCTCGCCGGCGTCGTGCAGGAGTGCGCGCTGACGGACGCCGAGATCGAGCGCGCGTCGCTCTACCGCACCCTGAAGCAGCTGGAGGCCCACGGGCATGTGACGTCCCGCTGGGAGGCCGACGAGAGCGGCCCGGCCCGCCGCCTCTACCGGCTCACCCCCAGCGGCGAGCAGTACCTGCGGGACTGGGTGGACATGCTGGAAAGGCTCTCGCAGTCCATGGCGCGCTTTGTGGCCGACGCGCGGAACCTGAAGTAGAAGGCGCGTGAAAGCGCTGCCCCTGTGCCCGAGGTCGGGCGCAGGGGCAGCGCCTGTTCTTGCCCTAGTAGTTCTCCACGAAGATCTCGAAGTAGCTCTGCGGGTACAGGCACGCCGGGCACTTCTGCGGTGCGGCGGTGCCTTCGTGGAGGTAGCCGCAGTTGCGGCACTTCCAGATGTACTTGCCTTCCCGCTTGAAGACCATGCCCTTCTCCAGGTTCTCCACCAGCTTGCGGAAGCGGGTCTCGTGCGAGGTCTCGGCCTTGGCGATCATCCGGAAGGCCGTGGCGATCTCCGGGAACCCTTCCTGCTCCGCGACATCGGCGAACTCCGGGTACATCTCGCTCCACTCATGGTGTTCGCCGGCGGCGGCCGCCTTCAGGTTATCCATGGTGTTCCCGATGGCGATGGGGTAGGAAGCCTGGATCTCGACATCGGCCGGCATCTCGCCCTCCAGACCGGCCGCGGCCAGCTGGAAGAACCGCTTGCCGTGCTGGACCTCGTGCTCGGCGGTCTCCTCGAAGATCGCCGCGATCTGCTCGAGGCCCTCCTCGCGGGCCTTCTGCGCGTACATCACATACCGGGCCCGGGCCTGGCTCTCTCCAGCGAAGGCCTTCAGGAGATTCTCCAGCGTCTTGGTGCATTTCAGCTTCATGGGCTCTTCTCCTTTCCACAGCGCGGACGTCGACAGTTGCCGATCCTACCATATTATACCGGACATTGTTCCTAGTTTCACGTGTCGGAAGGAGAATCATCCCAAAGGCCCAGTCCGTGTAGCCATTCCGGCGCCCCGTCATCACCTCAGGCCCGCACGAATGGTCATCCGCCCGTCGGCCAGTTCAACCCCCGTCAGGGTCAGCGGCGAGACCATGGCCCTCAGATCGATGTCCAGCCAGCCTTCCGCCACGATCTCGCGGATGATCCGCTCGGGAACCCGGAACTCGCGCACTTGCAGCCGAGACGGCTCAAATCGCAGCCGGCCGTCGGGGAGCACGAGGAACCCGCCGCTGATCTCCAGCGGCACATCCTCGAACAAGCCCGACAGCACGAAGGCCTCCTCCTCCCCCACCAGGTCGACCCGCAGGTCTGCCAGCTCTTCGTAGTCCCCGAGGAAGTCGTTGAGCCGTTCCTCCGAAATGGTGGCAACCGCCCCCGGCGGGAACAGCGAGTAGCGGATGTCATCGGGCTCGAACCCCGCGGGGCCGATCTCCTGCAGCGCCAGCCCGAGGGCAGCCAGCACCGGCAGGGCGCTCTCCTGCCAGTCCGCCTCCACCGCCGCCAGGGCCTCTTCCACCTGGTCCCGCTCATCGCCCAGGCCCGCCAGGATGGCCTCGCGCTCCGCGATGGCCTCCTCCAGCTCCGCCACCCGCGCCAGTTGTTCGGCGCGCAGCCGGTCGGCCTCGGCCCGGGCCTCGGCCAGCCGCTCGGCCTGGGCCGCCACCGCTCTCTGGGTCTCGCTCAGCTCGCGGGCCAGCCGGGCATCGTGGGCCATGATCTGCTTCAAGGCGTCCAGTCGCCAGAGGAAATCGGCCAGCGACCCGGCGCTGAAGAGCAGCACCCAGGGGCCGCGGTTGCCCTGCTCCCGGTAGTACCGCAGGCGGCGGCCGTACTGCTGCCGGCGCCCGGCCAGCTCCGCCTCGAGCCGGTCCAGATCCGCCAGGGCCGTCTCCTCCTGGGCCGCCACCTCAGCCAGGCGGGCCTCCACCGCGGCCAGGG
>JAMNXV010000078.1 GCA_023623185.1 Bacillota bacterium | reverse complement strand
GGCACCGTGACGGCGGTGAAGGTGGGCGAGGGCGACTTCGTCAACGAGGGCGACGTGGTGGTCGAGCTCGGCTGAGGGGAGGGGAAGCCTTTGCGCACCGTTCGCATCGGCGCCGGGCAGGGGTTCTACGGCGATTCGCTCCTGCCGGTGCTGGACGTGGCCCGGTACGGCGACGTGAAGTACATCAGCTTCGACACGCTGGCTGAGCTGACGCTGGCCATCCTGGAGAAGGGGCGGCGCAAGGACCCCACCGCGGGCTACACCCGCGACGTGGTCCCCATGATGCGCAACCTGCTGCCCATCGCGAAAGAGAAGGGCATCCGGCTGATCACCAACGCCGGCGGCATCAACCCCCGGGGCGCGGCCCGGGCGGTGGCCGAGGTGGCCCGGGAGCTGGGGCTCTCGCTGAAGGTCGCGTGCGTCACGGGCGACGATATCTACGACCGGCTGGACGAGCTGGCGGCGCAGGGGGTCACCTTCGCAGACAGGGAGACGGGCCAGGCCCTGGGGGACATCCGGGACCGGGTGCTCTTCGCGTCGGTCTACCTGGGGGCGCAGGTGGTGGCCGACGCCCTGGCCACCGGGGCGGACGTGGTGATCACCGGCCGCACCACCGACACCGCCCAGTTCCTGGGGCCCTTGATTCACGAGTTCGGCTGGGCGCGGGACGACTGGGACCGGCTGGCCCAGGGGATCGTCCTCGGCCACCTGATGGAGTGCTCCGGCCAGGTGACCGGCGGCAACTACCAGGTGGGGTGGGAGGAGATTCCGGACCTGCACCGCATCGGCTTCCCCATCGCCGAGGTGAGCGAGGACGGCAACTTCGTGCTGACCAAGGCGCCCGGCACCGGCGGACGGGTGGACCTGAAGAGCGTGAAGGAGCAGTTTCTCTACGAGATCCACGACCCGACCACCTACATCACGCCCGACGTGATCTGCGACCTGACCACCACCCGGCTGGAGCAGGTGGGCGAGAACCGTGTCCGGGTGAGCGGCACCACCGGCCGGCCGGCCCCGCCGACCCTGAAGGCCCTGCTGGGGTACGCCGACGGCTGGATGGGGGAAGGCTACATCTCGTTCAGCTGGCCGAACGCTTACAGCAAGGCGAAGCGGGCGGCGGAGATCATCCGGAAGCGGCTTGAGATGCACGGGGTGCAGCCCGAGGAGATCCACGAGGAGTACATCGGCATCAACTCCCTCTGGGGAGCGCTGGCCCCCGAGCCGGTGGATGAGGACCGGGTGAACGAGGTGCGGCTGCGCATCGCCATCCGCACCCGGAACAAGAAGGACTGCGAGATCCTGGCCCGGGAGTTCCCGCCCTTGCTCCTCTCGGGCCCGCCCACGGCCTCGGCGGTCGCGGGCACGCCGCAGCCCCGGGAGCTGATGGGTCTGTGGTCGACGCTGATTCCCCGGGAGCTGATCGAGCCCTACGTGCAGATCCAGGTGGAGGAGGTGTAGCCGGTGGCGAGGCGGATTCGGCTGATAGAGATCTGCCACGCGCGCTCGGGCGACAAGGGCGATGCCTCGGACATCTCGCTCTTCGCCAACGACGACGCGGCCTGGGAGATCATCCGCAAGCACGTGACCCGGGAGAGGGTGGCCGAGTACTTTAAGCCGGTCGCCACCGGGCCGGTGGAGCGGTGGGAGGTGCCCAACGTCCAGGCGTTGAAATTCCTGGTACACGGCGCCCTGGGCGGCGGCGCCCCCCGGTCGCTGCGCAGCGACAACCTGGGCAAGACCTTCGCCGCCGCCCTGCTGCGCATGGAGATCACGGTAGAGGAGTAAGTCTTTGTGGCACTTCCGCAGATCGATGTGGCACGGGCAAGGGCTTTCGTCGTGGCCCACGGGAACGCAGTGGATGCAGCACGCCTGGAAGGGATCCTGGGCAGGCATCAGCCTGACCGGGCGGTGGTGCGGGCCCTGGAGGGGCTGCAGAACCCGGACGGCGGCTTTCCGGCCTCGGTCCTGACCTGGGGCGGCGGAGAGGAGCCGGGCGCAGGCGAGTCATCCGTCGCGGCGACCTGCACCGTGCTCGCCTGGCTGCGGGACATCCCGCCGCTGGCCGGATCGCCGATGGCCGGGCGGGCCGTCTCCTTCCTGCGCCGGTCGCAGCAGGTGGACGGATCGTGGCTCGAGGCGGACCGGCCGGGGATCCCGTCTGCGGAGGCCCACCCGGCCGCGCAGGCCCGCCTCACGGCCCTGGCGGCGTATACGCTGCAGGTGATGGAGCCCGACCATCCGGACCCCATCGCCCGGGGCGTGAAGTGGCTGCGGGCCGCGCTGGCCGGCGGCCCCGACCGGGCCTGCAGCCGCACGCTGATCCTGGCGGCCGCGCTCCGGGGCCTGCCGCCGGACGGGGCCCTTGCGCTGCTGAAGGGCCGCACCCTGTCGGCCGGTGACCTGGCCCTCTGGCTCACGACCTACGCCGAGCTGGAGCTGCCGGCGCACCGCCTGCCCCTGGCGGTGGAACTGCTGGAGCGGCTGGCCGGCATGCAGCAGCCAGACGGCGGCTGGCCGGCGGTGGAAGGCGGTTCGCCCGGCGGGGAAGCCGGTGGGTCCGCCGGCGGGGACCGGCGGGCGGAGGCGACGCTGGGCGCGCTCCGCGCCTTCCGTGGGTTCGGGCTGATCCTGCCGGCGTAGAAGGAGGTGGCGTGTGGATGGAGAAGGTGCGCCTGACCCGTGAGGGACCCATAACCTGGCTCGCCCTGCACAACCCGGAGCGGCACAACGCGCTCTCGCGCCAGGTCGTGCGGGATCTGCAGGCGGCGGCCAGCCAGCTGGCCGTCGATCCGTCGGTGCGGGCGGTGATCCTGCACGGCGGCGAGGCCAAGTCCTTCTGCAGCGGGGCCGACCTGAAGGAGCGGCAGGGGATGGACGAGCCGGCGGTGCTGGACACCGTGCACGCGCTGCGGTCGGCCGTGAACAGCATTGCGCAGCTTCCCATGCCGGTCATCGCCGCCATGCACGGCATGGCCTTCGGCGGCGGGCTTGAGCTGGCCCTGGCGTGCGACATCCGGGTGGCCGCCGACGATGCCCAGATGGGCCTCACCGAGGTGGGCTGGGGCATCATCCCCGGCGCCGGCGGCTGTGCCCGGCTGCCCGCGCTGATCGGGCCGGCGAAGGCGAAGGAGCTGATCTTCACCGCCCGCCGCCTCACCGCGGCTGAGGCCCTGGCTCTGGGGCTGGTGAACCGGGTGGTCAGCCGGGCGGAACTGCTGGATGCCGCGCGGGCCCTGGCGGAGGAGATCGCCCGGCAGGCGCCGCTCGCGGTGCGGGCCGCCAAGCGGGCCATCGACGCCGGCCACGGCCTTGCTTCAGCCCTGGCCGCCGAGTGGCAGGAGTACCGGTCCATCGTGCCGACCCGGGACCGGCTGGAGGGGCTGCGCGCCTTCGCCGAGCGCCGCCCGCCCGTCTACCGGGGCGAGTGAGCCCCCCGGGCGGGAGGGCGCACGCGCCGCGCCGGGCATGAGGCAAGCAGACGTACGAGGCAAGTACACGCACTGGTGGAGGGAGAACGTTGCTGCTGAAGGACGCTGCCTTGATGGAGCATCGAGTCACACTCGTGGGGGCCCTGGGCGGGCTGCTGGCCCACGCCGGGCGCCGCATGGAACCGGCCTATCTCATGGGCGTCACCGGCCATGCCTTCCGGCTGACGCTGGATCTGGTCATCTCGCCGTCGGCGCCGCACGAGCTGAACTTCCACGACGTGTTCCCGCTCTGGGAGCGGCTGGGGGCCTGGTTCAAGCGGGTCGCCGCCCGCCCCGCCGACCCGGGCTACGCGGACGTGCGGGCCGAGGTGATTGAGCGTGTGGAGCGGGCCGTGGCGGGGGGCCGGCCTGCCATCGTGTACGACCTGCTGGCTTCCGGCGAGTACGGGCTGGTGGTTGGTGTGGAAGGCGGACGCTGGGCCTGCCTCACCCCGGACGCGCCGGCAGAGCCCCGGTGGATGGACGTGGCCGACTGGCCGCCCGCCGCCCACGCGGCGTTCACCCGGGCCGAGGTGGTCACCCTGCTGGACCTCGCCGCCGAGTTCGACCGGCGGGCGGCGGAGGCCGCGTCGCTCCGGTTCGCCGTCGACCACTTCTGGGCCCCGGCGTCGCGGGACATGTGGCTGCAGCACGGCCGGCAGGCCTACCAGTTCTGGCGCACGACCCTGGCGACGGCCGGCCTGCCGCTGCACGGGCCGGAACCGGGGCGGGGCCACAGCTACAACCTGGGCGTCCTGCACGCGGCCCGCGCCGATGCGGCCGCGTACCTGGCGGACCTGGCCGGGCGGTATCCGGAGGCAGGCACGCTGCCCCGGGCGGCGGAGGCCTACCGGCGGGTGGCGGAGGCCCTCGCGGAGGCGGTGTCGCTGGTGCCCTACCCGGGTGAGGGGCTGGCCGGGCGCCGGAGCGAGGTGGCCGCCTGCCTGGACCGGGCCCTGGCGGCCGAGACGGAGGGGATCGAGGCCATCGAGCGGGCCCTGCGGGCGCTGCGTTAGCCCGGGAGGATCGCCGGAACGGCGCGCAGGTGGGCACACAGGAGAATCGGCAGAGGGGGAGAGGACGATGAGCCTGGATGCTGAGCTGAGGGCGCGGGAGGAGCGCATCAAGCAGGGGGGCGCGCCCAGGTACCACGAGCAGGCGCGGGCCCGGGGCAAGCTGTTCGCCCGGGAGCGGATCCGGCTGCTCGTGGACGCGGGCTCCTTCGTGGAGGATGGCCTGTTCGCCAACTGCGAGGCGGGGGACCTGCCGGCGGACGGCGTGATCACCGGGCTGGGGCGGATCGACGGACGCCCGGTGGCCATCATGGCCAACGACTCCACCGTGAAGGCGGGATCGTGGGGGGCCCGCACGGTGGAGAAGATCCTGCGGATCCAGGAGACCGCCGAGCGCCTGCGGATCCCGATCTTCTACCTGGTGGACTCCGCCGGGGCGCGCATCACCGACCAGGTGGAGATGTTCCCCGGTCGGCGCCATGCCGGCCGCATCTTCTACAACGAGGTGCGGCTCAGCGGCCTGGTGCCGCAGATCTGCCTGCTCTTCGGCCCCAGCGCGGCCGGGGGCGCGTACATTCCCGCCTTCTGCGACGTGGTCTTCATGGTGAAGGGCAACGCCTCCATGTACCTGGGATCGCCCCGCATGGCGGAGATGGTGATCGGCGAGAAGGTGACGCTGGAGGAGATGGGCGGGGCGGAGATGCACACGGCGGTCTCCGGCTGCGGCGACGTGCTGTGCGAGACGGAGGAGGAGGCGATTCAGCTCGCCCGCCGCTACCTGAGTTACTTCCCGCAGTGCATCGGCGAGCGGCCGCCGGCGGTCGCGCCGGTGGAGCCGACGCCCGGCCGGCCGCTGGAGGAGATCGTCCCGGTTAATCAGAACGCCGCCTTCGACATGTACGAGCTGATCGACAGGATCATCGACGAGGGCTCCTGGTTCGAGATCAAGAAGCGCTTCGCGCCGGAGCTGATCACCGGCTTCGCCCGCATGGGCGGCCGGGTGGTGGGGATCGTCGCGAACCAGCCCCGGGTGAAGGGGGGCGTGCTGTTCGTCGACTCTGCCGACAAGGCCGCCCGGTTCATCTGGCTCTGCGACGCCTTCGAGATTCCGCTGCTGTTTCTGGCCGACGTGCCGGGCTTCATGATCGGCACGAAGGTGGAGCGGCAAGGCATCATCCGGCACGGGGCCAAGTTCATTGCGGCGGTCAGCGAGGCCACGGTGCCCAAGATCTGCCTGGTGGTGCGGAAGGCCTACGGCGCCGGCCTCTACGCGATGGCGGGCCCCGCCTTCGAGCCGGACTGCACCCTGGCCCTGCCCACGGCGTCCATCGCCGTCATGGGCCCGGAGGCGGCGGTCAACGCCGTGTACGCCAACAAGATCGCGGAGCTGCCGCCGGAGGAGCGGCCGGCCTACGTGGCCAGGCTGCGGGAGGAGTACAGGCGGGACATCGACATCTACCGGCTGGCGTCGGAGCTGATCGTCGACGCGATCATCCCGTTCGAGCGCACGCGGGAGGAGTTGCTGGCCCGGTTTGCCTTCTACGAGGGAAAGAAGCAGGACTGGCCGGCGAAGAAGCGCGCGGTCACGCCGGTGTAGTGCCGCAGGGCCGTGGCGCGGGCCGGAATCGCGCAACAGGCCGGGGGTGGTGCGCGGGCTGCGCACCGCTTCTTTCGTTGGCGGGAAACGAAAGAACCGTGCGAAACGTCCATTGGGCAGGACGGAAGTCCGCAGAGAGGGGTTGCTCCGGATGAGAAAGAGAAGCATCTGGCTCGCGCTCCTGGTGATCCTGTCCCTGGCCGTGAGCGGCTGCGGCGGCTCGGCCTACGAGGCGGCGCCGCAGTCCGGCGGGGCCACGGGCGCGCGCGGCGGCAGCGCGGTTGCGCCGTCCGTCCCGTCGGCGCAGGCCCCGATGCCCGTCGGCAGCAGCGCTCTCAAGGTCGCTGACGCGAGCGGCAATGTCGTCGGTGGCGAAGCGGCCCCGGCGGCCGACCGCAAGATCATCCAGAACGCCGAGGTTGAGCTCAGCGTCAAGGATGTCGACGAGGCCCTGCGGGCGATCAACGCCGCGGTGGCCGAGGCCGGCGGGTACGTGCAGGACAACCGGGTGTCGGGCACCCGGGAGCAGGGGCGCCGCGTGGCGATGAAGGTGCGGGTGCCCGCCGGCAGCTACGGCTCGCTGCTCGAACTGCTCGATGGCCTGGGCGAAGTGCTCAACCTGCACCAGTGGACCAACGACGTCACCGAGGAGTACCTGGACCTGGAGGCGCGCATCGAGACCGGCGAGGCCCATCTGGCCCAGCTCAGAAGGCTCTACGAGCAGAGCGGCACGGTCTCGGAGATGATCGAGCTGGAGCGGGAGATTGCCCGGGTGACGGCGGATCTGGAGTCGCTGAAGGGCCGCTACAACTTCCTCGCCAACCAGGTGGCTTTCAGCACCATTACCATCAACCTGTATGAGCCCGGGGTTCCCACGCCGTCCCGCAGCCCGCAGACGCTGGGCGAGCGGATGCGCGACAGCTTCCTCTTCTCGTGGAACGCCACCATCGATGCCGCGGAGAACCTGCTGGTCGGGCTCGTGGCCCTGATTCCCGCCCTGCTGTTCCTGGCGGTCCTGGGCGGCATTATCGGCGGGCTGGTCTGGCTCATCCTGCGGGGCCGGCGGGGCCGCTCGTCCGGAGAGGGCAGGCCGCAACCGCCGCCGAGCGGGGGTAGGCCGCAAGCGCCGGCGGGAGGGAGCAGGCCGTCTGCGCCTACCGAGCGCGGGGGTGAGTCCGGCCATCCCCTGTACACCCCGCCCACGGCCGGGAAGGCCGGGGCCGGGCCGGAGGAGGGGCGGGGCGCGAAGCCTGCAGCGCCGTCTGCGGAGGAGGCGGACGACCCGTCCGGGCGGTGATCCGCCGGGCTGAACGCGAACGAAAGCCAGACCGGCGACCGCTGCTGCTCAGCGGTCGCCGGTCTTCTGTTCCCTCTGCCCGGGGCTACGGCCCCTCCAGGCTGTTCCTGATGATGATCGGGGTGCCCAGCTCAACCCGGTCGTAAAGCTGCTCCACCTCACCGTTGCTCATGAGCACGGACCCTTCGGAGTTCCACCTTCCCAGGGACTCGGGAGCGTTGGTCCCGTGGATGGCCCAGAGTGCCCCCCCATCGCCGTCAAACACGCTGAAGCCGATCCAGCGGGTGCCAAGGGGGTTGGCCGGGTCCAGGGCCGGGATCCCCTCCTTGTAGTACGGGACGCCGGGTACCATGCGGGTGACCGTGAACTCGCCCACGGGGGTGAGGAGGTTCTCCGTCCAGTTGTCGGCCGACGGGGCCGGACCTGCGATGTGGCGGCCGGTGGACACCCGGGCTGTCTGGACCAGGTCGCCGCCCTCGTAGTACCACAGCACGTTCAGCCCCTTGTCGACCAGGATCACCGTGGGTTCCGGCGGCGTCAGGGGCGCCAGCGCCGCGTAGTAATCTGCCGGCACCAGTCCGTGCTCTGGATCCAGCTGCCAGGCCCGGTATACGGGCTCCCCGCCCCGGGCTTCCAGGGCCTCCTCGCCGCCCACGGTGACGGCGACGGGCTCGCCCTCGCCCGGCAGGGTGCCGCGCCAGACCACCACGTCCTCAGCCCGGGGAAGGTCCATCAGTTCGACCTCGCCCTCCGACACGGTGACCACGTGTCCCACGAGCGGTGTGTCGCTCCCGGCCCCGGTGACCAGCGCCAGCTGCATCCGGCCCGCCTCGCTAGCCGAGACCGCGAGCCGTTCAGGCTCGCCGTCTCCGTTGAGGTCCGGAACCGTGAACTCCCGGGCGGGCGTGAACGGCAGGCCTTCGGAAGCCGGCTCGGCCGGGTCGGTTACGGCGGGCGCATCCGCCGGGGGCGCCACGGCCTGGCGGATCCGGATGACGGCCCAGCGCACGCCGAAGCCCAACCCCACGATGAGTCCGATCAGAACGAGCAGAGCCACCGCCCGCCTGCGGGCGTAGCGCCTGCGCCTTTCCTCCCGCCGACGCCACTCCCGCCGGGCAGAGCGCCGCGCGTCCGGTTCGTACAGGTGGGACATGGGCATCCCTCCTCGGCCGCTTCCTATGTTGTCTTGATTATAACCTATCTTCTAGTTTAGACTCCATTCATTTGCAGGACGAGGCGCGACCCGTGGCGGGACGGGGCGGCGCGCCGCCGGTTCGCTGCGTGAAGCGCCGGCGCCGGAGGCACACTGCAGGAAGAACCGCATATCTGTCGAAGCAGGATGAAACCTGCCGGAAAGGTCTGGCAGCGAATTGGGGGTCAGGCTTTGATTCACATCGTCACCGACGGCAGCGCGGGCATCCCGCCTGACCTGTGCGAGGCGCTGTCCATCACCGTGGTCCCCGTGCCCATCCACTTCGGATCGACGGTCTTCAGCGGCGGCGTCGAAGACGCCGGGCGGTTCTACGAGCTGCTCGCCGCCGAGCCGCCGCCCTCCACCTCGACGCCGGCCCCTGCGGAGTTTGAAGCGCTCTACGGCAGCCTCACCCGCGGCGGAGACCAGGTGCTGTCGATTCACATCATGGAGAGCAAGTCCGGGCTGATCAACGCCGCCCGCATGGCGGCGGCCGCGCTGCCCGAAGGGGCGGTGACGGTGGTGGACTCGGGCTCGACGTCGATGGGCATGGGCCTGCAGGTGCTTGCGGCCGCCCGGGCCGCCCGGGATGGCGCAACCCTGGCCGAGCTTGCGCAACTGGTGGAGCGGATTCGGGAGCGGGCTGCGCTGTACGCGGCGATCCCGCAGCTGACACAGCTTCGCCGGTCCGGCCGGGTGTCGCTCAGCAAGTCGCTGGTGGCCGGCCTCCTGGCCATCAAGCCGGTGCTCTACGTGGGGCAGTCCCGCATCGAGGTGGTGCGCACCGTGCGGGGCTGGCGCCCAGCCGTGGAGCAGATGGTGGCCCTGGCCGAGGCGGGGGCGGGGGGACGGAAGGTCCACCTGGCCGTGGTGCACACCAACGCCGAGGCGGCGGCCCGCAGCCTGCTGCAGGAGATCGCAGG
>JAMNXV010000188.1 GCA_023623185.1 Bacillota bacterium | reverse complement strand
CCTGTCCTGCACCCGATACCGAAGCAGATGGAGGCGGATGGACGATGCAACCTTCCTGGAAACGGCGGATCCTGGCGGCTCTGGCGCTCGCAGCGCTTCTGGGCACAGTCCCGGCGCCTGCCGGCGCCGCAGACTATAAGGTGATCAGCAACGGCGCCGTGGTGGCCGGCGCGCAGGCCGAGATGGTCAGCGGCCAGCTCATGACGGCGGTGCGCCCCTACGCCGAGAGCCTCGGCTACAAGGTGAGCTACGACAGCAAGAGCAAGATGATCACCGTCTCCAAGCCCGGCTACTGGCTGACCATGTGGATCGGGACCCACGTGGCCTTCCAGAACGACCGCCCCGTGTGGAGCCCGGTCAAGCCCTACATCAAGAACGGCCAGGCGATGGTGCCTGCCTGGTGGCTCGCGGTGCGCCTCGGCGCCGAGGTCTCCTACAGCAACTCCACTCTCACCGTCCAGAACGGCTACCAGTCCCCGAAGTCCGAGGCGGGCATCAACCCGAACCCCCGGCCCGACTCCCCCTTCGCCGATCCCACCTACGTCTTCCCGTTCCCGGAGGGGGCGACCACCATCATCCGCTACGGCTGGAACACCCTGGGCGGATACCGCCTCACCATCGAGCTGGACGACCACCCCGGCTACAAGTTCTACTACGCCCACCTGAGCGGCTACGCGCCGGGCCTCTACGAGGGGAAGCACGTGAAGAAGGGCCAGCTGCTGGGCTACGTGGGCTCCACCGGCGAGGGCCCGGAGGGCACCTACGGCAAGTTCATCGACCACCTGCACTTCACGATCTACGACCGCAACTGGAACGCCATCAACTCCTACCCGCTCCTGAAGTACTGGGAGGGGAACAAGGCGAAGTTGTAATGCCAGAGGCACAGGGCTGCCCCGCCATTTCGGCGGGGCAGTGCGTTTTCTGGCGTTATGCGCATGTCTTTGGGCCGTTCCGGACAGGCAGCATCATTCCGGCCGCGGCAGGTCAAGAGATCGTATTTCCGCGGGTACGGCATCCACCCAGACGGTGACCCACACCTCGCAGCCCCGCAGCGCCTTCACCTCCCACATGGGAGATTCCGCTCCGATTCCGCCGGCGCCGGAGCCGGGGCCATCGCCATGGTACGTCGCGACCCACTGGTTCTCGCGACTCTCCGGGTACCGGGCCCTGGCGATTCGGATTGCAGCCTCCTCCGATACCTCCGCGGTCCCGCGCATGTGCGACCACATGGTGGTCATCCCGCCTGGTTCGTGAGTCGCAGAGAGACTGACGAACACGTCCCCTTTCCGGAAAAGCAGAGCCCCGTCGGGAGCGGGCAGGGATTCCCATCCCTGCGCCCGCATTTCCGCCCGGTACCACTCCAGCAGTTCGGCCGCGGTTACGCCGCCGGCCCGCGACAGGTAGCGGCCTTCCGAGTACGGCAGGTGATCCGCGAAGGCCGGATGGGTGGGGAAAGCAAACAGGGCTGGGTCGTTGGGCAGTCGGCGGGGCTCGTCCGCCTGCGTCACGCTGATGGCTTCCGCCGGAACCTCCAGGAAACGCTCGCCGCCGTCCCACACCAGACGCACGCGCAGCGGCCTTACGGCGAGCTGCCGCACTTCGTCCACCTGGCCCCAGTCTGGGAACGCAAAGGTCTGTCCGAGACCAAAGGACGGCTGCTCCGGCGTCAGATCATAGCTGCGCGGCGAGACCAGGTAGGGGTCGACATCCTGACCGATTCGGGTGATCTCCTCCGGATAGAAGATCACCGTCCGTAAGTTTCGCAGATTCTTCCCGGACACAGATTCCACATTCACCATGAAGGAAGCCAGCCCGCCCCCCACGAGTTCATGATGCGGATGGAGCATGAGCTTCCCGGTGATCACAAAGCCTGACTCTGCGCCGGCAGGGACAAAATGTGTCTCCGCAGGAATGTTGGTAAGAGAACCCTCAGCCCGGGGGCTGCACCCGGCCAGCGCAACAACCAAGAGCAGCGCCGCCGTCGTCCGCCTGATCTTCACTTGCTTCCTCCTCGCCGCGTCCTCTGCGGTGCCAACGGTGCCAAATCGGTGTGAACGACTCACGCATTAGACGGGCTGCACGTAGGAAATTTCCAAAGTTTACGGGTTATGCAAGGCTGGATTGCGTGATCCCGCCGGCGTCTGATGCTCCCGGTAATCGCCGCCGCAGGTAGGAGACCGGCAGGTTTCCCCCGAACTGGATGCGGGAGACTAGGGCGAGAGGAGATGAACCCCATGATCCTGGTGAGCGCCTGCCTGGTCGGCTGCCGCTGCCGGTACGACCAGGGGTCCAAGCCGCACGATCCCGTGATCGCCCTGATCCGGGAGGGGAAGGCGGTGCCGGTCTGTCCCGAGCAGATGGGCGGCCTGCCCACGCCCCGGCTGCCCGCGGAGATCATCGGCGGTGACGGCGACGACGTGCTGGACGGCCGCGCCCGGGTGGTCAACTCGGCCGGGGAGGACGTGACGGCGCAGTTTCTGGCCGGCGCCCGGGAGGCCCTGCGCATGGCCGAGGCCGCCGGCGCGGCGGTGGCGATCTTGAAGGAGCGCAGCCCCTCCTGCGGCAGCGCGGCGATCTACGACGGCAGCTTCAGCGGCGGGGTGCGCTCTGGTGTCGGGGTTACCGCCGCCCTGCTCAGGCGGCACGGCCTGCAGGTGTACTCGGAGGAGAATTGGCCGGCACATACAGGAGAAAGCCGGTCCTGACGGCGAATGTACCAGGATATCACTGGAAAGAAGGGGCGACCGCGCGTTGGACATGACCCAACACTTGGCTGAACTGACCCGGCTCAGCAGCATCACCGGGCGCGAACGGGCGGTGGCGGAATACCTCCTGGAAGCCTGGGATCCGCTGGTGGACGAGGCCTACCTCGACCGCCTGGGCAGCTACGTCGGGCTGAAGCGGGGCGAGGGCCCGGAGCCCCGCCCGCGCGTGATGGCCGCGGCCCACATCGACTCCATCGGCGGCGTGGTGACCGCGATCGAACCCGGCGGGTTTATCCGGTTTTCCCCCGTGGGCGGCGTGGACCGGCGGCTCCTGATGGCGCAGGAGATGGAGGTGCACGGCCGCCGGGTGGTCCCCGGCGTAGTGGGCACGAAGCCGCCGCACGTCACCAGCCCCGAGGAGCGCAGGAAGCTGGTGCCGGTGGAGGATCTCTTCATCGATACCGGACTCCCGGAGGATGAGGTGCGGGAACTGGTGCAGATCGGCGACCCGGTGCTGTTCCGCTACCAGTTCCGGATCCTGCAGAACGGGCGCATCTCCAGCCGCTACCTGGACAACCGGGCCAGCCAGGCCGCGCTGGCCGTGGCCCTGCAGGAGCTGAAGGGGCTGCGCCACACGGCGGACTTCTACGCCGTGGGCACGGTGGGCGAGGAGTTCGGCGCCTACCCCGGGGCGGTGGCGGCGGCCTACGCCATCGAGCCCGACGTCGCCATCGCCGTCGACGTCACCTTCGCCCGTCACCCCGGCAGCGAGAAGGATGCGTTCCCCCTGGGCGGTGGGCCCACCATCGGCGTGGGGCCGAGCTGCACGCCGGCACTGACGAAGTTGATCCGGAAGGTCGCCGATGAGGTCGGCATCGACTACCACCTGGAGGTGATGTCCGGCCCCTCGGGCACCGACGCCTGGGGCATGCAGGTGGTGCGGGGCGGGGTGGCCACCGGCATCATCTCGATCCCGCTCCGGTACATGCACACGCCGGTGGAGCTGGTGGACCTGGCCGACATCCGGCAGGCCGGCCGGCTGCTGGCGCAGGTGGTGGCGCGAATCGATCATGCCTTTGTGGAGGAGTTGCGATGCTTCTAGAACGGCTGTCCAATGCCTGCGGCGTGTCAGGCGACGAGAGCGGCGTACGCGCCCTCCTGAAGGAGATCCTGGCGCCGCGGGTCGACGAAATGTGGACGGACCCCATGGGCAACCTGATCGTGCGCAAGGGATCGGGGCCCGTGCGGGTGATGCTGGATGCCCACATGGACGAGGTGGGCTTCCTGGTGGGCGAGATCACCGACGAGGGCTACCTGTCGCTTCGCAAGGTGGGCGGCCTGGACGACCGGGTGCTGCCCGGCCGGCAGGTCTGGGTGGGCCACCGGCGCATCCCTGGCGTCATTGGCGCCAAGGCCTGGCACCTGTGCAGCCCCGAGGAGCGAAAGAAGGTCATCCCGTTTGACGACATGTACGTCGACCTGGGCTGCCGCTCCCGCGCGGAGGTAGAGGCGCTGGGCATCGAGCTGGGCGACCCGGTCTACTTCGCCACCGAGTTCGAGCTGATGGGCGACCGGGTGGCCAAGGGCAAGGCCCTGGACGACCGGGTGGGCTGCACGGTGCTGGCACGGGTGCTCCTGGAGTACGACTTCCCGGGCATCACCCTGCTGGGGGCGTTCACCACCCAGGAAGAGGTGGGGCTCCGGGGCGCGCAGGTGGCGGCATACCACCTGAAGCCCGACGTTGCCCTGGCCCTGGAGGGGACGGGCTCGGCCAATGTGGCCGGGGTCGACCCGTTCGACACCATCACCAACATGGGGGAGGGGCCGGTGATCTCGCTGATGGACGCCTCCGGCATCCCCCACAAGCGGGTCTGGGACGAGCTGGTGCGCCTGGCCCGGGAGCACGGGATCCGGCACCAGTTCCGGCGCATGACCGCGGGCGGCACGGACGCCGGCGCCATCGCCCGGGCGCGGGAGGGCGTGCCGGTCTGCACCATCTCGGTGCCCTGCCGCTACATTCACACCAACGCCGCCCTCTGCCACCTCGACGACGTGGACGGCGCGGTGCAGCTGGTCCGGCGGTTCCTGGAAAGCGTGGAGAAGGGGGAGTTCCGCCCATGAGCGAGAAGCTGCGTGATCGCGTAAGGGAGCTGGCCGCGCTGTGGGGCCCCTCGGGGCGGGAGCAGCGGGTGCAGGACGCCCTGCGGGCCATGATCACACCCTACGTGGATGAGGTGCGCGCCGACCGGTTCGGCAACCTGCTGGCCGTGCGGAAGGGGAAGGAGGGCGGCCGCCGGGTGTTGCTCTCGGCCCACATGGACACGCCGGGGGCCATCGCCCTCAACGTGAGCGACAAGGGGCTGATCTACCTCGCCCCGGTGGGCGGGCTGAAGGCCCACCAGGTGGTGGGGCAGCGGGTCGTGTGGTCCAGCGGCGCCATCGGCGTGCTGCAGTATGAACACACCGACGAGCCGAAGGAACTGAGCTTCAAGAAGCTCTTCTGCGACATCGGCGCCACGTCGAAGGACGAGGCGCTGGAGCGGGTGGCCTTGGGCGACATGTGCACCCTGGCCGGGCCGGTGGAGGCGTGGGGCGACCTGATTGTGGGCCCCGGGCTGGACAACCGGCTGGGCTGCGCGGTGCTGCTGGAGGTGGCGGAGCACCTGGCGGACAGCGAGCACACGGTGCTGTTTGCTTTCACCGCGCAGGGGGAGGTGGCCCCGCGGGGCGCCGCAGTAGCGGCCTTCGGCGCCGAGCCCGACCTGGCCCTGCTGGTGGACTCGGCCCTGAGCGGCGACCAGCCCGGCGTGCGGCAGGTGGCCACCCGCCTGAGCGGCGGTCCGGCGCTGCGGCTGAAGGACTCCGGCTACGTGGCGCACCACGGCCTGGCGGAGCACATCGCGGCCGTGGCCGAGGCCGAGCAGATCCCGCTGCAGCGCAGCGTGAGCCCCACCGACAGCGCGGGCTGGACTGTGGCCCGGGTCGGCTCCGGGGTGCCCACGGTGGTGATCGACATCCCCGTGCGGTACCGGGGCACCGGCGGGGAGATGGCCAGCATCCGGGACGCGCACGGCGCGGCGGACCTGCTGCTGAAGCTGCTGGGAGGGTCGTTGGAGATCGGGTAGGCAGAGGTGATGAGGGGCAATACACGGGCACCCGACGGCGCAGCCGTCGGGTGCCTGCGCGTTCGGCTTAGATTCTCCTTGACCAGAAAGTAAATACCTGTGAAGATGGTGTCGAGTCGGTTTTTTCATCTTCTTCCGCAGCTTGTTCGCATGTCGCCTCTGGCTTGTGTGAAGCTCAAGGCGACTGCGCGACCTTCACTGCCCCATATACGCAATACGGTCTACAGGAGGAAAATCGATGCGCTGGCTCAGTCGACTCAACCTCTTTGCCAAGGTTCTCTTGTCGCCGGTCATCGTCATGGTTCTGGCCGCCGTCGTGGCCACCACGACATACATGACGATGAGCCGTACCATCGCTACCCTCGAACACTTGGCCGCAGATGAGGTGCTGATCGAGGGAAGCCACGACATCCAGGCGGATCTCCTGCGGCAGCTAGGTTATATCCGCGACTACATCATCTCCGCGGATGAGGCGTCCCTGACCCGGGTGGACGAGGCGCAGGCGAACCTGCTGGCCACGGTGGACCGCATGATGGAGACCGCCCCCGACGAGGAGACGCGCACACAGTTCCGCACCATCCAGGCGGAGCAGGAGCTCTACGCCGAGATCCTGAAGACGGTGGAGGCCGAGGTGCGCAGGGGCAACCGGGACCAAGCCGCAGCGGTCCTGCGTCTGCAGGCCTTCCCAAAGATGAACACGATGCTGGATCAGACCGAGCAGATCATCGCCCAGGTCAGCAGCGGTGCGGATGAGACCCGGCGCGCCCTGCTGTCGGGCGCGGCGGGCATGCAGGTCGTCCTTCCCGCCGCCATGCTGCTCGCCACAGTGATCGGGCTGGTCGTGGCCCTGGTGGTGGCCCGGGCGATCGTGAAGCCGATTCAGCGCCTGGCGGCTGCCGTCGCCCAGGTGGCCGACGGCGACCTGAGCATCGGCGAGCTGCCGGTCACCGGGCGCGACGAGGTCGGCCAGATGACACAGGCCTTCAACACGATGCGCTTCCGGTTCCGCAAACTGATACAGGGAGTCGGCGGGGCCCTGAGGGTGGTGCTGCGCGCGTCGGAACAGCTTTCGGCTGCCGCCGAGCAGGCAGCAACTGCGGCTGAGGGCACATCCCAGGCGATTGCGCAGGTCGCAACCAGCAGCGGGGAGCAGGCCACCAGTACGGCGGAAGCCAACTCGCTGGTGGAGCAGCTCCGGGACGCCATCCAGCAGATCGCCGCGAGCGCGGGCAATTCGGCCGTCGAAATTAACGAGGCCGCCGCCCGCCAGCACGATATGGCCCGGGAGCTGGACGACATGTCCCGGATCGCCGCGGCCACCGCCCAGGTGTCGGCGGAGGCCGAACAACGGGCGCGGGCCGCCGCCGAGGTGGTGGCGCGGGCCCTGAAGGAGATCGAGCAGGTGGCCGTCGTGGTCGGGCAGTCGGCCGAACGCATAGAGGAGCTGGATCGGCTGTCGGAGCAGGTGGGCTCCATCACCGACGCCATCTCCAGCATCGCCCAGCAGACCAACCTGCTGGCCCTCAACGCTGCGATTGAGGCAGCCCGGGCGGGCGAACACGGCCGGGGGTTTGCGGTGGTGGCGGATGAGGTTCGCAAGCTCGCCGAGCAGTCGGCTGCCTCGGCCGGGGAGATCGCCGACCTGATCGGGAACATCCAGACCGGGACCGCGGAGGCCGTGAAGGCGATGACCCTGGGCACGGAACGGCTGGCTGCGGGCAACGAGCTGGCCGCGCGCGCGGGCGAGGCGCTGGAGGAGATCTTGACCGCGGTGAAGCAGGCGGCGGTCGAGGTCGGGCGGATTGCGCAGAAGGCCGGGCAGGTGAAGGAACAGGCGGTCGCGACGGTCCAAACGTTCAATAATGTCGCGGCGATGACACAGGAGAACACGGCGGCGAGCGAGGAGATGGCGGCCGGCGCCGCGGAGGTGACGAACGCCGTGAACCGGATCGCACGGCTGTCGGAGCAGAACGCCGCCGCGGCCGAGGAGGTGTCGGCTTCGGTGGAGCAACTGACGGCGTCAGCGGAGCAGGTGGCGTCGTCGGCCCGGAACCTGAAGACGGTGGCCACCAAACTGCAGGAGCGGGTCGGACGGATGCGCACATAAAGGAAGTTCAAGGCCTGGCGGCGCAACCGCCGGGCCCTTTTCTTATGGCTGCGGGCGACCAGGCGTGATGCGCGTCACCGCCTGGCGGCGCTGCAAGTGGTTAGATATGGGCAAGTTCGCTGGAAAAGGAGTGGTGCGGAGGTGGCCAAGAAACGTCCGGTCCTGGGTGACGCGGTGCATGCGGAGGCGTTCCAACTCTTCCGCCTCCTCGGGTTTGACAGCCTGACTGCCGCGCTGGGGATAGAGGGTGAGGAGGAGGACGAGGTTCAGTACATGGCCGGCATGTCCATGGGCCGGGCCCTGGTGCGGCGGGGCCGGGTCAGGGCGCACGGGCCCGACGAGGCGCACGGGCTCGACGGCCTCATGGCCAGCTTCGGGGAGCTCTACCGCCGCATGGGCCTGGGGATCATCGAGTACCGGAAGGGTGAGGACGGCTCCCTGATCGTCTCCGTTGCCGAATGCGCGGGATGCCACGGCGCCGAGTTCGTCGACCGGCCGATCTGCTTCGTGGAGGCCGGGCTGCTCTGCGGGCTCCTCTCCGAGGCGCTGGGGGGCGAGTACACGGCCCGCGAACACAAGTGCATCGGCGGAAAGGGTGACGAGGTGTGCGAGTTCATCATCACCCGGGTGAGCGCATGACGGCCCTCCAGGGCGTGGCTTCTGACCAGTATCCGGCGTGGACGGCCGAGGCCGTCGCACTACTCACCCCCGCCCTGAAGATCATGGCCAGGCCCGTGGTACTGAACAACCTGAAGCGGGTGGCGCAGGATCCGGCCCGTCCCACGCAGGACGAGCTGCGGTTGTTCGTGGAGAAGGTGCGTCGCGGCATCAAGACCTTCGGGAGCGCCGAACAGGCGGACCAGCTGGCCGGACAGCTGGCGTCCCGGCTCGGGGTGCGGTAGCCTCCACTTCCGAAACCCCGGGCGCCGCAGGGTGCCGGGTCCCAGAGAGAGGCTGTCCCCAATCCTCAGTGGCTGTACCCAATCCGGAGTGGTAGTCCCCTGTTCCGGAGTGGCTACCCCCCCGGCAGGGTGGGTTGACGTTGCCCTCACGGACGGGATACACTTCAGGGGTGAGCGGATACGCCTGAAGTCCAGGAGTCGCTCGGAATGGGGAGTATGGCAAGATGCACGATAAAGAGCAGACTTTAGTGGAGCACCTGACGGAGCTGCGGGAGCGCATCATCAAGTCGCTGATTGCCCTTGTGATCGGAGTATTCATCGCAGTATTCGTGTCGCAGCCAATCTTCAAGTACATCATGGAGCAGGCGAAGGCTGACGGTGTACAACTCATACAGTACACCTTTGCCGATACGTTCCTCACCCAACTCAGGCTGGCCATCGTGTTGGGGCTGGTGCTGGCCTTTCCGGTGGTCCTGTACCAGATCGTCGCCTTCATCCTGCCGGCGCTGAAGCCGGAGGAGAAGCGGCTGCTCTACATCGGCCTGCCCTTTGCCACGGGGCTCTTCCTGGCCGGCTGGGCGTTTGGCTGGTTCATCGTGGTGCCCATCACGAAGCAGTTCTTCCTGTCGATTGCCCGTTCGGTGGAAGTCGTGGACGCCATCACGCCCAGCAACTACGTCAAGTTCGTCCTGGGCATCTGCAACCCCCTGGGCATCGCCTTCGAACTGCCGCTGGTGGTGCTCATCCTGGCGCGCATCGGGCTGGTGACCCACCAGTTCCTGAGCCGGGTGCGCAAGTACGCCTTCCTGGCGCTCATGATTCTCGCGGCGGTACTCTCGCCTCCCGACGTGATCTCCATGACGATCTTCCTGGTGCCCCTTTACGGGTTGTACGAGTTCTCGATCATCCTGGCCCGGTTCGCGGCGCCGAAGAATCAGTAGGCCCGGCGTCGTGCCGATCCCGAGAGCCGAGGAGGTCCGGGAGTTCCTGGCGAACCAGTCCTTAGGATTGCGTATACGCACCGCCGTGCCCCCGTTCGGGGGCACGGCGGTGTTGTGTATGGGGGAGCACATTCGCTCCGGTGGAGACTGGGCCAGGTGGTGCGGCGGGGTGTACGCGGGCGGCCGACGGCGGTGGGAAGCGGCGGCGGTGAGAGGGGCGCCTGCGTTGGTAACATTGTGCAGTTTCGTGGAGTGCAGGCGGCGCAAGGGATTCAGGGTTCGCGGCTCCGGAAAAGCTTGTGGGACAAGGGGTTGGGGAAAGTGCACATT
>JAMNXV010000123.1 GCA_023623185.1 Bacillota bacterium | reverse complement strand
GCCGGGCGCGCTCCCGGCGGCCCGTCAACACATTTTCCCTGAAGGTGGCCTGCCGTCGCCCGTCGAAACTTCAGCCCGTGGCAAGTCACACAGTCTAGTTAGTAAGGGTGTGCAATAATAGACATGGCAACGACGGACGGCGTCTTACCGGGTTTGCCCCGCGTCGGGCTGCGGCCGGTGGAGCAGGCCGATCTCGAGCTGCTTTCCCGGTGGGATGAGGACCCGGTGATCCACGCGCTGATGGGCAGGCGGTTCGTGGACCTGAGCCCTCGTGAGTGGCTGCGGAACGTGCGGCGAAGCCGCTCCTGCCGGGTGTGGATGATTGAGTGGGAAGGCCGGCCGGTGGGCGAGGTGGAGCTGGCTCAGGTGAACCGCCGCACGCGCACGGCGGAGATCAGGGTGTGTGTGGGCGAGCGGCCGCTCTGGGGCCGGGGCATTGGCACCGCGGCCATGACCGCTTCGCTGGATCACGCCTTCGGCCCCATGGGGCTGGAGAGTGTCTACCTGCGGGTATTCACCACCAACCAGCGGGCGATCGCCCTCTACGAGCGGCTCGGTTTTCGCCGCGAGGGGCTGCTGGAGCCGAGCCGCCGCCGCGCCGACCCGGCGCCCGTGCTCCTGATGAACCTCTCGCGCGGGCGCTGGCTGGCCAGGCAGCGCGCGGGAAGGGTCGTCTGTTGACAACGGCTCGCCGGAGCCCTATCATGATGCCATACGCATCCATCACAAAGGCGTTGAGGCGGAGGAGTAGCCTGCAGACCGCCTGGCAGAGAGGGAGCCCCGCGGGTGGAAGGGTTCCCAGGCAAGGCGCAGGTGAAGTCGCCGCGGATGCCGCATTCCCGACCCGGGCCGGTGCGCAGCGCCGCCTGCTCAAGGAGTGCCGGGTAGGCCCGTTACAGCGAACGAGTGCCCCGCCAAGGGGAAATAAGGTGGTACCGCGAGCCCCGGCTCGTCCTTATGGACGGGCCGGGGTTTGATCTCGTCTTAGGGGGGACTCCGACATGGCAGCAGAACAGAAGCAGGGCGGGACGGAGCTCGCGCCGCGCTACGACGCGAAGTTGGTGGAGGACGAGTACTACCAGTACTGGATGGACGGCGGCTTCTACCGCGCCCCTGTCGTGGAGGGCCGGCAGCCGTATACCATCGTCATCCCGCCGCCCAACGTGACCGGCACGCTGCACCTGGGTCACGCGCTGAACAACACCATGATCGACATCCTCATCCGCTGGAAGCGGATGCAGGGTTATCCCACGCTCTACCTGCCCGGCACCGACCACGCCGGCCTGGCGACGCAGATCCGCGTGGAGGAGGACCTGCGCAAGTCCGGTGGTCCGACGCGGCATGAGCTGGGCCGCGAGGCCTTTGTGGCGAAGGTCTGGGACTGGAAGGAGCGCTACCACGCGACCATCTCCGGTCAGCTGCGCAAGCTGGGCGTGTCGGTGGACTGGAGCCGCGAGGCCTTCACCATGGATGAGCGGCTCTCCCGGGCGGTGCGCGCCTTCTTCGTGCAGCTCTACCAGAAGGGGCTCATCTACCAGGGCACGCGCATTACCCACTGGTGCCCGCAGGACCAGACCGCGCTCTCCGACATCGAGGTGGAGTACGAGGAGCGTCAGGGCCACATGTGGCACTTCCGCTACCCGCTGGCCGACGGCTCCGGCGGCATCGTGATCGCGACCACCCGGCCCGAGACGATGCTGGGCGACACGGCGGTGGCAGTCAATCCCGACGACGAGCGCTACAAGCACCTGGTGGGCAAGATGTTGCGCCACCCCGCGACGGGCCGCGAGATCCCGATCATCGCGGACAGCTACGTGGACCCGGAGTTCGGCACCGGGTGCGTGAAGATCACGCCGTTCCACGACCCCAACGACTTCGAGATCGGCATGCGCCACGGCCTCGAGATGCCGCAGGTCATCGGCCCCAGGGGCGAGATGACCGAGGCGGCGGGCAAGTACGCCGGCCTCGACCGTTACGAGTGCCGGAAGCGCATCGTGGCCGACGCCGAGGCCGAGGGCTGGCTGGTGAAGGTGGAGGAGCACCAGCACGCCGTGGGCTGCTGCGCCCGCTGCGGCACGGTCATCGAGCCGCTCATCTCCCGGCAGTGGTACGTGAAGATGAAGCCGCTGGCCGAACCGGCGATCAAGGCCGTGGAATCGGGCCAGATCAAGATCGTGCCCGAGCGCTTCACCAAGGTCTACCTGCACTGGATGGAAAACATCCAGGACTGGTGCATCTCCCGGCAGATCTGGTGGGGCCACCGCATCCCGGTCTGGTACTGCGACGACTGCGGCCACCTCACGGTGACCGAGACCGACCCGACCCAGTGCGAGAAGTGCGGCTCGGCGAACATCCGCCAGGACGAGGACGCGCTGGACACCTGGTTCTCCTCGGCCCTGTGGCCCTTCTCCACGCTGGGCTGGCCCGACCAGACCAGGGACCTGGACTACTTCTTCCCCACCGACGTGCTGGTCACGGGGTATGACATCCTCTTCTTCTGGGTCGCCCGCATGATCTTCAGCAGCCTGGAGCTCACGGGCAAGATTCCCTTCCACACCGTGGTGCTGCACGGGCTGATCCGCGACGCGCAGGGGCGGAAGATGTCCAAGTCGCTGGGCAACGGCGTGGACCCCATCGACGTCATCGACCAGTACGGCACCGACGCCCTGCGGTTCATGCTGGTTACCGGATCCAGCCCGGGCAACGACATCCGCTTCCACACCGAGCGGGTGGAGCACGCCCGGAACTTCGCCAACAAGCTCTGGAACGCCAGCCGGTTCGTGCTGATGAACCTGGCCGACTGGGAGCCGGCCGAGGGCGGGGCCGACTTGCAGTACGACCTGGCCGACCGGTGGATCCGGCACCGCTTCAACGAAGCGGCCCGGGGCGTGGAGGCGCTGCTCTCCGAGTATCAGTACGGCGAGGCGGCGCGCACGATTCACGACTTCATCTGGAGCGAGTTCTGCGACTGGTATATCGAACTGGTGAAGCCCCGCCTTTACAATGAGGCGGACCCCACCCGGGCCGCGGCGCAGGAGACCCTGGCCCTGGTGCTGGAGGCCACCCTGCGGCTGCTGCACCCGTTCATGCCCTTCGTCACCGAGGCGATCTGGCAGCGGCTGCCGGCGCAGTCCGGGCAGGTCGACATCGCCGCCGAGATCGCTGCGCAGGCCGGCAAGGCGGAGCTGGGCCCGTCCATTTCGGTGACGCCGTACCCGACCCCGCTGGGCGCCTGGGACGACGCTGACGCGGATCAGCGCATGCGGCTCATCATCGACGCGATCCGCGCCCTGCGCTCCATCCGGGCGGAGTTCCGCCTCGGCGAGCACGCGAAGATCGACGCCATCCTGATGGCCACCTCCGACGAGGCGCTGACCATTCTGGAGGAGGGCCGCGGCTTCATCGAAAACCTGGGCAGGACGGCCTCGCTCACGATCCAGCCGGTGGCGGAGACCAAGCCCCGGAACGCCGCCACGGCAGTGGTGGCGGGCGCAGAGGTCTACGTGCCCGTGAAGGGCCTGATCGACGTGCCCAAGGAGATCGAGCGCATCGGCAAGGAGCTGAAGGCGACCGACGCCGAGCTGGCCAAACTGGAGAAGAAGCTGAGCAACCAGGGCTTCCTGACCAAGGCCAAGCCCGAGATCGTCGAAAAGACCCGTGAAGAGGCCGCCGCTCTGGCGGAGAAGAAGCAGGCCCTGGAGGCCCGCCTGGCCATGCTCCGCGAGATGGAGGGATGAGGGCGATGACCTACGCCGAAGCGCTGGGCTACCTGGAGGGGCTCCAGCGCTTCGGCATGAAGCCCGGCCTCGGCCGGACGGCCGCGCTGCTGGACCAGCTGGGGCGGCCCGACCGCAGGGTCGGGCGGGTGGTGCACATCACCGGGACCAGCGGCAAGGGTTCGGTCGCGGCCATGGTGGAGGCGGGGCTCAGGGCAGCCGGGCGGCGGGTGGGCCTGTTCACCTCGCCTCCTTTGGAGCGGTTCACCGAGCGCATGCAGGTGAACCGGGCCGAGATCGGCGAGGACGACGTCGCCCGCCTCACCGCCCGGCTGGCCGAGGCGGTGGAGACCCTCACGGCGGCGGGGCAGGAGCAGCCCACCCAGTTCGAGGTCATCACGGCCATGGCCCTCGCGTGGTTTGCCGAGCAGTCTGTGGACGACCTGGTGCTGGAAGCGGGGATGGGCGGCCGCTTCGACGCGACCACCGTCGTGGAGGCTCCGGCGGTCACCGCCATCACCAACGTCGGGCTCGACCACACCCGCTGGCTGGGCGAGACCTGCGAGGCGATCGCGCAGGACAAGGCCGGCATCATCCGGCCCGGGGTGCCCTGCGTCACCGGCGCCGACCACCCCGGAGCCCTGGCCGTCATCGAGCGTGCGGCCCGGGAGCAGGGAGCCCGCCTGGTGCGGGTGACCCAGGCGGACTACCGGGTGCAGGAGGCGGTCGTTACCGGGCGGCATGCGGGCACGGCCGGGCAGGATGCGGGCCCCGTCGGGCAGGTGGTACGCCTGCGCGGGGAGCGGGGCTGGTACCGGGGGGTGCGGCTCAGCCTCCTGGGCCGGCACCAGGCGGCCAACGGGGCCGTCGCGCTGCGCATCCTGGAGCTGCTGGGTGTGGAGGAGGCCGCGATCCGGGCGGGGTTCGCCGGGGTGACGTGGCCCGGCCGGCTGGAACTGGTTCGGTCGGTCGACGGGCCCCTCGTGCTCCTGGATGCGGCCCACAACCCCGCCAAGTGCCGCGCCCTGGCCGAGGCCGTTCGTGAGCTGTTTCCCGGGCGGCGGGTCCACGTGCTGCTCGGGGTGCTGGCGGACAAGGATGTGGCGGAGACCGTCGCGCCGCTCCTGCCGCTGGCGGAGCGTGTCTGGGCGACGACGCCCGAGAGTCCCCGGGCCCTTCCGGCTTCCCAGCTGGCTGAGGTCTGCGAGCGGCAGGGGCATCCCGCAGAGGCCGTCGCCGATCTGACCGAGGCGCTGCAGGCGGCGCTCGCGGCTGCCGCATCCGGCGATCTGGTGGTGGTCACGGGGTCCTTCTACACGGTGGGACCTGCCCGGCGCGTTCTTGTCCCGCGCCGGGTTATACAAGCCTTCCCCCCCGCATAGGCATGGTGGGGAAACGACCCGCACAGGCGAGCGGTCAGGGGCCGACACCATGGGCCGCCCCGAACCGTAAGCTCCACCGGCGGGCGAACCACCCAAGCGGGAGGGGACACCATGCATCGGTTTGGTCGATCCGTGCAGAAGAAAGCGAACGACCGGTGGGGCGGCGTGTTTATCCTGGCCGTCGTGCTGGCCGTGGTGGGTGCCTGGCAGCTCGGCGGCGTCCTGGGCAATCTCCTGGGCGAGGAGAAACCCGCCGCGATGGAACCGGTACCGGGAATGGAAGACGTGACCGGCCTGTCGGGCCCGTCGGGTTCGCCGTCCCAGGTGACCATCGTCCCGAGGCCCTTCCAGGTCCATTTCGTCCAGGTCGGCGCTTTCCGGTCTGAGGGGGCCGCCCGCAATCTGGTCAGCGAGCTGGCCGGGCAGCAGGTGGTCGCGGCGATGACCCCGCGGAGCGAGATGGGGCTGGTGAAGGTGTACATCGGCCCCTTCATGTCAGGCGAGGAGGCGGGTGAGGTCCTCGACGTCATGCGGGAGACCGGGGTGGCGCCGAATGCCTTCACGGTGGCCATGGATGTGGACTACGCCCCCGAGGCGGTCATGGCGATGACCGGGTCGGTCAATCCGGATTTGCAGACGGGTCTCGACGCCCTCAACAACTACCTCTACGAGGCGGGGGCCTGGTTTGCCAGGCGGGCGGCGGGCGAGCCGGCGGACGGCGGCCTGCTGGTGAGCCTGGGGCAGGAGATGCGGGCGGCGGCGGCCAGGCTCGCTGCGGCCGATGAGAGCCCGGCGATCGCCCGGTTCCTGGGGCTGGCCGACATGGCGACGGTGAACGCCGCCGACATCGAGGTGGCAGCCAGCGCCGCCCCCGGCAGCGAGGAGTTCCAGCGTGCGATGAACGGCTACGTCAGCCTGCTGGAGCAGTACCACAACTTCTACGCGGCCGAGGCGGCCGAGGAGTAACGCGGACACGGGGCCATCACCATGGGATGGCCCCGTTCCATATATTGCCAATCCAACTGCCCCTGTGCTATGCTGGTCGCGGGTCTGCCTCCCGCGCAGGAATCTTGCTGGGAAACCACGAAACTTAGCCTATTCGAAGTGCGTCATATCAAGGGCCTCGGCGACCGGTAAGGGGGCAGTTTCGTGAAGCGCGGTTGGTTGGTGTTCATGTGGGCGCTCATCGGCGCCGTGGTGGGGCAGCTCATCGGCGGTGCGCTGTCTCACTACATTCCCTTCCTGGACTATCACATCCCGCTGGGAATGGCGCCGGCGACGCTCGACCTGAACTTTCTAGTCGTCACCTTCGGGGTTTCGTTCAAGCTAACGATAGGCGGCGCGATCGGGCTGGTGCTCGCGCTCTGGCTGGCCCTGCGCTGATGCGAGGTGACGGCGATGCAGATCATTCTGGCCTCTTCTTCACCCCGAAGGCAGGAACTGCTGCGGCAGATCGGAATCCCCTTCGTCATCGAGGTGCCGGAGGTGGACGAGCACGCGGTGGAGGCCGCTTCCCCGGCGGAGCTGGTGGAGCGGCTGGCTCTGCGCAAGGCGCGCGCCGTCGCCGAACGGCATCCCTCGGCCATCGTGCTGGGGGCCGACACCGTGGTCGTCGTGGACGGCGAGGTGCTGGGCAAGCCGGCCGACCGGGCCGAAGCCGCGGCGATGCTCGGCCGGCTGTCGGGCCGCCCCCACCAGGTGCTCACGGGCGTGGCCGTGGTCCGGGGCAGCGAGGCGCTGGTGGCGCACGAGGAGACCGTCGTCCGGTTCGCAACCCTCACGCGGGAGCAGATCCAATGGTACGTGGAGACCGGTGAACCGATGGACAAGGCGGGGGCGTACGGCATACAGGGCCGGGCCGCCGCGCTGATCGCATCGATCTCCGGCGACTACTACAACGTGGTCGGCCTTCCCCTCCATCGCACTGTTCAGATGCTCGCGCAGTTCGGCTACCCGATCTTCACGGGAGGCGCCCGCTGAAGGGAGAGCACCTCTGGTGACGGCATCTCTGAAGAGGCTGCCTGCGGCAGACCGGCCGCGTGAGCGGCTGCTCCGGTTGGGTCCCGAGAAGCTGTCGGATGTGGAGTTGCTGGCGATTCTGCTAGGAACGGGTGCCAAAGGCCGCTCGGTCATTGAAGTTGCCCGTGATTTGCTGCATCATTGTGAGGCGAAAGATCCCGGCGGTGGGCTGCGGGCCCTGCTGCACCTGCAGGACGTGGAGCGCAAGGACCTGGTGAAGGGGCTGGGCCCGGCAAAGGTGTGCACCATCCTGGCCGGCCTGCATCTCGGCCTCCGCGCCGGCGCGGCGCCGCTGAGGAGAGTGGACCTCTCCAACCCGCGCGCCGTGTTCGAGTATCTCGCGCCCCGCCTGGCCCACCTCAGCCGCGAGCAGTTTCACGTCATTCTCCTGAACGCCAAGAATCAGGTGATTGATGTCGAATGTGTGTCTGAAGGGACATTGACCGCCTCGCTGGTGCACCCCCGCGAGGTGTTCAAGACGGCCATACGCAGGAGCGCGCACTCGGTCATTCTGGCGCACAACCACCCCAGCGGCGATCCCACCCCCAGCCGGGAGGACCGGGAGATCACCCGCCGGCTCGTGCAGGCGGGCCGGGTGATCGGCATCGAGGTTCTGGATCACCTGGTGGTCGGGCAGGGCCGGTACACGAGTTTCCGCGAGCGGGGCCTCCTGACCGGGTGAGAAGCCACGCTCCTGTCTGCCGCTCAGAGAAGAAAGGGGAACAGTGCGGTGTCCTTCTGGCAGTTTTTCGCACGCGACGTTGGGATTGATCTCGGTACCGCGAACACCCTGGTATACGTTAAAGGCCGCGGCATTCTGATCGACGAACCGTCCGTGGTCGCGGTGGACCGCGACCGCAAGACCCCGCTGGCTGTGGGCTCTGAGGCCAAGCAGATGCTGGGCCGCACCCCCGGAAACATCGTCGCCATCCGGCCGATGAAAGATGGTGTGATCGCGGACTTCGACACCACCCAGACCATGCTGAAGTACTTCATCGGCAAGGCGGCCAGCCGCCGGGCCCCTTTCCGTCCCCGCATCATCATCTCCATCCCGTCCGGGGTCACCGGCGTGGAGCGGCGCGCCGTGCAGGACGCCGCGCTCCAGGCGGGCGCGCGCGAGGCGCACGTGATCGAGGAGCCGATGGCTGCGGCCATCGGGGCCGGTCTGCCGGTGGAGGAGCCCACCGGCTCGATGGTCGTGGACATCGGGGGCGGCACGACGGAGGTGGCGATTATCTCGCTGGGCGGCCTGGTGACCGCCAAGTCGATCCGCGTGGCCGGCGACGAGCTGGACGAGGCGATCGTGCAGTACATCAAGCGGAATTACAACATGCTGATCGGCGAGCGCACCGGCGAGGAGGTCAAGCAGACCATCGGTTCCGCCTATCCCACCGGCGAGGAGGAGTCGATGGAGATCCGCGGGCGCGACCTGGTGACCGGGCTGCCGAGAACGCTGCGGGTCACGTCCGATGAGATCCGGAAGGCCCTGAGCGAGCCGGTGGCCGCGATCCTCGAGGCGATCAAGATCACCCTGGAGAACACCCCGCCCGAGCTGGCGGCCGACATCATGGACCGCGGCATCGTCATGACCGGCGGCGGCGCCCTGCTGAAGGGGCTCGATCTGCTCATCTCCAAGGAGACCGGCATGCCCGTTCACGTGGCCGACGAGCCGCTGCTCTGCGTCGTGAAGGGATGCGGCAAGTGCCTCGATAATCTCGATATTTTAAAGCGGGTGGCGCGCAACTCGTAGCTCAGCGCCGGCCGTCCGGAGGGCGTGAAGCTGTCACCCATGCGATATAATAAGCACCTACGGTTCCTTGGGGTCGCCCTGGGCGTGCTGGTCGTCATCTTCATCACCATGGCCCTGACGGCGCGGGAGCGCACCGCGGTCACCCCCATCGAGAAGGGGATCGCCACGCTGCTCTACCCGTTTCAGGTAGCCACGGACTGGGTAGGTGACCAGACGCGGGGCGTCGTCGATTCCATACGTGAGCTGACCCGGCTGCGCGAAGAGAACGCCGCCCTGCGGCAGCAGGTGGCGGACATGGCGCAGGACCGGGCCCTCATTGTGCAACTCCAGCATGAGAACCAGCGGCTGCGCAGCGAGCTCGGACTGAAGGAGCGGACGGACTACCCCATGCTCACGGCCGAGGTCATCAGCCGGTCGGCCGAGAACTGGTACCAGACCGTCATCATCAGCCGGGGCAGCCGCGACGGCGTGCGGCAGGGCATGGCCGTCGTCAACTGGCAGGGGCTCGTGGGCAAGGTCGCCTACACCACGCCGTACAGCTCCACGGTCCAGCTGGTCAGCGACGCCGGCTTCAGCCAGGCCGGTTTCGGGGCCGGGGCGAAGCTGCCCAACGGCGAGCAGGGCGTGCTGGAGACGGTGGAGGGCGGCTATCTGCGCATGCGGTTCTGGTCCACCGATCCCTCGGTTGCGGTGGGCCTTCCCGTTTATACCTCCGGGCAGGGCATCCTGCCCGCGGACCTGCTGGTGGGCTGGATCGACGAGGTGGACACCAGTTCCTCGTTCACGAAGTACGCGATCGTGCGCCCTGCCGTGGATGTGCACAAGCTGGAAGTGGTGCAGGTGGTGCTGACCCCGACCGATGACGACAGGGGGTCGAACGCGCCATGAGATACTGGGCCCTGACGGCCATCGTGCTTGCGGCCTACCTCATCCAGAGCGTGCTGGGCCCGTTCCTGGCCATTGCCGGGGTCGTGCCCAACGTCGTGCTCGTGGTCGCGATCAGCTGCGGGCTGCTCTTCGGGTGGCAGGTGGGCCTGGGGGTGGGCTTCGGCGGCGGGCTGCTCATCGACCTCACCATCGGCCAGCTCATCGGCAGCCACGCCCTGGCCGGGAGCCTGGTGGGGTTCGTCGCCGGCCTGGTGGAGGAGCGGGTCTTCAAGGACAACCTCCTCCTTCCGCTGGTCGGCGGCGTGGTCGGATCGCTCCTCGGCCAGACGGTGATCATGATCTGCCTCACCATGTTCGGGCGCCGCATTTCGCTCGCCGAGTTCGGCAGCACCCTGCTGCCCTCGATGGTGTACGACACCGTGCTCTGCATCCTGGTCTACTGGCGCATCTTCCGGATGTACGGCTTCCTGAAGCCTGACCCGCGGGGGTTTATCGTGATCAGGCGCCGCTGAGCGCCGGTTTCGTGGCAGCAATGTCGGAGGCAGCCGCCTCCGACATTATTTGTAAGTCTGAGGAGGAGATTCGCCGCCCGAGGCGAACTAGACGAAGAGGATAAAACTACCGCCAGGGTCGTGAAGAGAGCATGCGACAGGACATCATCATTCGCGGTACGACCAGAACGGGACTCGTTGTGCTGCTCCCCGACGAGGGCGAGTTCGCTGCGGTCCTGCAGCGGCTGGAAGACCGGCTCGCCGGCAGCGGCCGGTTCTTCGCCGGCGGCAGGGTCAGAGTTCACGTGGGAAACCGCCAGTTGACAGCAGAGGACAGTGAAGCGCTCGAGCAGACCCTGCAGCGGGCAGGGATGGTGCTCCTCAGCGTGAAGGAAGGGGGAGACCCCGTAGCCGAAATGCAGGCACCGGAAGCCGGGGCCCCGCCGGCGCCGGAGCCGTCCCCCGGGAACGCACTGGTGATCACCAAGACCCTCCGCTCGGGCCAGGAGGTTCGCCATGACGGTGACGTGATCGTCCTGGGTGACGTCAATCCGGGTGCGATGGTGGTGGCGACCGGCCACATCGTAGTCATGGGCGCGCTGCGGGGCGTGGCGCACGCCGGGTGCGCCGGCAACAGGACGGCCATCGTGGCGGCGACCAAGCTCCGACCCACGCAGCTCCGGATCGCAGAGGTGATTGGGCGGGCGCCCGACGGTGACGCTCCACAGTCCTACCCTGAGGTGGCGCGCATCCGGGGTGACCTCATCGTGGTTGAGGCGTCCGCGGAGAAACGCCAGGCGAGTGCGCTGGAAGCGGTCGGCGCGAAGGAGGATCGTTGATGGGACAGGTCATCGTGGTGACTTCGGGCAAAGGCGGCGTGGGAAAGACGACGACGACGGCCAATCTGGGCACGGCTCTGGCCCAGCTGGGCAACAGGGTCGTGCTGGTGGATGCCGACATCGGTCTGCGCAACCTCGACGTCGTAATGGGCTTGGAGAACCGGATTGTCTACGACCTCGTCGACGTGGTCGAGGGCAACGCCCGGTTGAAGCAGGCGCTCATCAAGGACAAGCGCAGCGAGAATCTCTACCTGCTCGCTGCGGCCCAGACCCGTGAGAAGAAGGACGTCTCGGCCGAGCAGATGAAGAACCTGACGGACCAGCTCGCCCGGGAGTTCGACTTCGTGCTGCTGGACTGCCCCGCGGGCATTGAGGACGGCTTCAAGAACGCCATCGCCGGCGCCCAGAAGGCGATCATCGTGGCAAACCCCGAAGTCTCCTCGGTGCGTGATGCCGACCGCGTTATCGGGCTGTGGGATGCCCAGGAGGGGGAGAGGAGCCCGGCCATGCTGATCGTCAACCGGGTGCGCCCGCGCATGGTCGCGCGCGGCGACATGCTGGAGATTGACGACATGCTGGAGATGCTCGCCGTAGACCTGTTGGGGGTTGTGCCGGAGGACGATCACATCATCGTCTCCACCAACCGGGGGGAACCCGCGGTCTACTCCCGCGACAGCAAGGCGGGCAAGGCATTCCACAACATCGCCCGGCGGCTGATGGGTGAGGCGGTGCCCATCCTGGATCTGGAGGCGGACGAGTCCTTCTGGGCCAGGTTCAAGCGCATTGTGGGGTTCGGCCGGAGCTAGAAGGGGGGGCGTGGCATGCTGGATCTCATTTCCCGGGTCTTCGGACGCGATCACTCGAGTGCGGATATCGCCAGGGAGCGACTGCGCCTGGTGCTCGTCCACGACCGGACGAACGTGTCGCCGCAGTTCCTCGAGGCGCTGAAAGAGGAGTTGATCGAGGTCATCTCCCGCTACATGGAGATCGAGGAAGAAGGTATGGATGTCACCCTTCAGACGGCCGAGAACCAGGTAGCCCTCGTGGCCAACATTCCCGTACGCCGCATGAAGCGGGCAGCCGTGGGGCGGTAAACGCGAAGAGAAGAAAACCACCGGAGCTTCCGGTGGTTTTTCGCTTAGTCGAAGACCTCCTCGACCTCGCAGAGGAACTCCGTGTCGCCGACCGCGATGCGGTAGATGCGCACGCCGGGGCGGGCGGGCGGCGTCCCGGGCGTCGCCTGAACCGGACCCGGGGCTGCCGGTGGCGCGGCGCCGACGGCGGCCGACGCCGCCGGGGAGGCAGGCTCGCCGGTGGGCCGGAAAGCGGCGGGCGCGCGCCGCTCCAGGTAGCGGCGGATCTGTCCCAGGCGCCGGCGCTCCTGCCAGGCGATCGCATGCCCCTCCGCGACGTCGACTTGCTGGAAGGAGATCCGGTCGCCCTCCTTCAGCTGCGCCGCGCGCCACAGGTCGGTGAAGACCGCAGTGGCGATCTTGGGGTAGCCCCCGAGGGTCTGCCGGTTGCTGAGCAGCAGGATGAGCTGGCCGCTGGGCACAGCCTGCAGCGCGCCGGGCGGGATCGGCTCCGAGAGCATCTCGGCCGGCCCGTCCGGCCTTAGCTGCGGCCCGATCAGCCTGATGCCCTGCCGGTCCGCCAGGGGGCCCACCTGGAAGCCCTCCGCGAAGAGGCGGGCGAGGCTCTCCGCAGAGAACTGGTCCGCCTGCGGCCCCGGGACCGTCCGGATGACGGCCTCCCCCTCGAAGGCGGGGATCGCATCGGGGGGCAGGGCGCGCCCGGCCAGGTCGGCCGGCGGGTGGAGCGGCAGCCCGATGGGCAGCCAGTCGCCGGCCTGCAGGGGCCGTCCCAGCGGTCCGATGTGGCCGAACAGGTCCTCCGAGAGGCTGCCCAGGACCGGCGGCAGGTCGATGCCCCCTGCCACGCAGAGGTAGGCGCGGCAGCCGGCGGTGACGGTGCGAAATCGCAGCCGGTCTCCCGGACCCGCCAGGACCGACGTCCACCCGGGCACGGGCCGGGGCGATCCGCCAGCGGCGGGGATCAGCTCCGCGGGGATGGGCGCGCCGGTCAGGGCGAACGCCGTCGGGCCGGTGAACTCCACCTCGGGCCCGGTGAGGGTGATCTCCAGGGCTGCGGTGCGGGCGCGGTTGCCCAGCAGCCAGTTGCCGATCATGAGGGACTGCTGGTCGGCGGCCCCGGCCACCGACACGCCGTAGGCGGCGTACCCCCGGCGGCCCAGATCCTGCAGGGTGGTCAGCCAGCCCGGCCGGAGGATGCGCAGCCCGGTGCGACCGGGCGCGAAGGCCGGCAGAGCGGGGCTTTCCCTGTGCTGCTCCCGCTCGAGGTCCGCGTACGCGGCAGGGTCCACGGGGACGAAGCGGACCTGGTCGCCCGGCGTGAGGAGCGCCGGCGGATCCCGCCGGGGGTCGAACAGCCTGACGGGGGTGCGCCCGATCAGCCGCCAGCCGCCGGGCCCGCCGCCGGGGTAGATGCCGGTGAGACGCCCGCCGAGGCCGACCGAACCGGCCGGCACGTGGACCCGGGGTTCGTCGAGCCGCGGGGTGCTGAGGAGCGGGTCGAGCCCGCCCAGGTAAGGGAAGCCGGGGCTGAAGCCCAGGCAGTAGACCCGGTAGGCGCCCGCGGCGTGCCGCGCCGCCACCTCCTCGGGGGCGAGTCCCGTATGGGCTGCCACGGCGTCCAGGTCGGGGCCGTGGTCGCCGCCGTAGATGACCGGGATCTCCACCACGCGGCCCTGCTCCTCCGCCGCGGACGCCCGGGCGGCGGCGTCCCGCACCAGCGACACCAGGTGCTCCAGGCGGATGCGGACCGGGTCGTATTCCACCATGAGCGCGTGAAACCCCGGCGTCACGTCCACGATGGCCGGGTGGGCGCCGCGCAGGGCGCCCGCGAGCCCGTGAACCCGCCGGCTGGTCTCCTCATCCAGCGTATCGCCCAGGTAGCACAGCAGGGCGCGGTCACCGCAGGGAACGAGTCGGAGGCCGCCCAATGCCATCACCTTCATCTAGTCATATTAGCAGGTCCCAGTACTCTTCGAGGCCGCCATGCCCGGACCCTGCACACGCGCGCAGGAGGCGCGCGTTTTTCCTTACGATGATGTCCGCCGGTCCGCGGAGGCATACGGGCGCGAAACACCCCCTCCCCTTTCCGCGGGGAGGGGGTGGCCGTCTCACTTCATGGGACCGATGCGGCCCAGCGGCCAGATGCGGTAGACCGCCCGGGCGAAGATGCGCTCCCGCTCCAGCAGCCCCCACTCGTGGCTGTCGTTGGACATGTTCCGGTTGTCGCCGAGCACGAAATACTGGCCCTCGGGGATCGTGACGGGGCCGTAGCGGTAGCGGGGAGGCTCGGCGATGTACGGCTCGTCGAGCGGCTCGCCGTCGATGAAGACCTTGCCGTCCCGCACCTCCACCGTCTCACCGGGCAGGCCGATCACCCGCTTGATGTAGGGGAACTGCGCCTGCACGGGCGGGGGCGGGTCAAAGACGACGATGTCGCCGCGGCGGATGGAGCCAAAGCGGAGCCCCAGTTTATCGGTCCAGAACCGGTCGCCCACCAGTATCGTAGGCTCCATCGAGCCCGTGGGGACCTCCCGCACCTGCCCGACGAAGGTGATGATCAACAGCCACAGCAGTACGCCGTAAAGGATGTCCTTCAACAGGGTGAGCAAGGGACGCCATTTTTCAGCCATCGGGGTGCCTCCTGATCGAATGCGTCCCTGATCAGTTCCACCCGGGCTAGGGGGCTTCCTGCTGCCGCCCTGTATCCAGCGTGCGCACGAGGTCGTGCGCCACCTTCACCAGGTCGCGCACCAGGGGGGTGGCGGGGTGGTTGAACACCTCTGACGGGGTGCCGATCTGAAGCAGCTTGCCCTCCGCCAGCACGGCCACCCGGTCGGCCAGGGGCGGAATCTCGGTGAAGTCGTGGGTGACGAAGAGGGCCGCCGTACCCGAGGCCGTGAGGATCCGACGCAGGTCTGCGAGCAGGTGCGACCGGGCCAGCACGTCCAGCGAGGCCATGGGCTCATCCAGGTAGAGCAGGCGCGGGGAGGAGGCCAGGGCCCTGGCGATGGAGACCCGCTGCGCCTCGCCCCCGGAGAGCTGGCGGGCCGAGCGGTTGGCCAGGTGGCTGATGCGCAGCTGTTCCAGCATCTCCATGGCCACCTCGCGCCGCCGGTCCGCCGGCACCCCCCTGAGCCGCAGCCCGAGGGCGACGTTCTGTAGCACGGTGCCGGTGAGAAGGAGAGACTCCTGGAAGACCACGGCCATCTTCCGCCGCAGCGCCAGCGCCTCCTGCGGCAGGCTGACCTGCCGCCCCTCCCAGAGGTAACTGCCGAAGGAGGCGGGGTACAGGAGGGCGAGCGCGTGCAGCAGGCTGGACTTTCCGGAGCCGTTGGGCCCGATGACCGCCAGCACCTCGCCGGGCTGAATGGCGAGGTGGGGGATGTCCACCACCAGCCGGCCGCCCCGCTCCACCTTCACGTCGGTGACTTCCAGCAACGCCGTCACTGTGGCCGCCCCCTTTGCTGAAGCCTGGTGAGCGCGTAGGTGACGAGCCAGATCAGGAACATCAGGATGATCGAGAGCGCGATGGCGATGTCGAAGTTGCCCTTGCTGACCTCCATGACCGTGGCGGTGGTCAGCACGCGCGTCCGGCCCAGGATGTTGCCGCCCACCATCGTCGAGGCGCCGACCTCGGAGATGACGCCGCCGAAGCCGCCGATGATCGCCGCCAGCAGCGAGAGGCGGGCCTCGCGGATGAGGAGCCAGTAGAGCTGCCAGCGGGAAGCCCCCAGGGCGAGGATCTGGTCCTGCAGCTTGGGGTTGAGCTGGCCGATGCCGGCCAGCGCAAACCCCGTGACCAGGGGCAGCGCGATGATGAACTGCGCGAAGATCATCGCGGTGGGGGTGTACATGAGCTTCAGGTAGCCGAAGGGACCGGAGCGCCACAGCAGGAGCGACACGACCAGCCCGGCGACGACGGGAGGCGTGCCCATGCCGGCGTTGATGAGGCTGATCATGAACTCGCGCCCGCGAAAGCGGGCGAGCGCCAGCAGGCAGCCCAGAGGGATCCCCACCAAGATGCTGAGCAGGGTCGCCGTACCGGCGACCCTGATCGTCAGCAGCGTAACCCGTACGAGTTCCGCATCGCCGGACGCGAGCATCTTCAGAGCGGCCACGATGCCCTGTCCGATCATTTCCAAGCTACATACCTACCTTCCGCCAGAGGTTTATCCGCCGAGAAGCTCCTCCTCCGTCTTGCCGCCGTCGGGGAAGAAGAGCGGCTCGCCGTACTTGTCCACGCCGAAGGTGCGGATGATCTCCTGGACTTCATCCTCCAGCATGAAGTCCACGAAGGCCGCAGCGCCCTCGCCATTGACCATGGGCCACTTCTCGGGGTTGACCTGCATCACGTGGTAGATGTTCAGGAGCGGCGTGTCGCCCTCCAGCACGACCTCCAGGTCGATGTTCTTCTTGTGGGCCAGGTACGTCCCCCGGTCGCTCAGGGTGTAGCCCAGCTTCTCGTTGGCCACGTTGATGGTGGCGCCCATGCCCTGGCCGGTCTCCTGGTACCACTGGCCGCCGGGCTCGACGCCGGCCGCGGCCCACAGGGAGCGCTCCTTCTTGTGGGTGCCCGAGTCGTCGCCGCGGGAGATGAAGATGGCCTCGGCCTCGGCGATCTTCTTCAGCCCCTCGGCCGCCGTGGCCGTCCCCTTCACACCGGCGGGATCGTCGGGCGGGCCGATGATGACGTAGTCATTGTGCATGACGAGCTGGCGGTTGATGACCGCACCGCTCTCCACCAGGGGCTTCTCCGACTCCGGCGCGTGCACCAGCAGCACGTCCGCCTCGCCGTTTTCACCCAGCTTCAGCGCCTGGCCGGTACCCACGGAGATGGTCTTCACGATGTACCCGGTCCTCTCCTCGAACATCGGAACCAGCACATCCAGCAGGCCGGTGTCCACCGTGGACGTCGTGGTGGCCAGGATCACTTCCGGATTCTCGGGGGCAGCCGGCTCTTCAGGCTCTGCCGGGGCTTCGGGCTCGGCCGGAGCTTCGGGCTGGCTCGAAGGCTGCCCGGTCTGCTGCTCTTGCTGCGGCTGGCCCGGCTGCGGGTCGGTGCTCGCCTGTTGCCCGGAGCAGCCGACGATGAGGGCCATGATGGCTGCGAGGACCACGAACCGGTGCAAGCGTTTCACGTTGAACGATCCCCCTTCTGTGCGTAAGTGCCTACCGAAACATAACAGGCGCGAAAACAGCGTACTTGTACCGTCGCCGTTATGTCCAGTTAGAGCATATCGCACAGGAGGGGCGGTTGGCAACCCGGTTTCCAGGGAGAATTACGGGGTACGAAATAACGGCTCTCCGTACGATTCTGCGCCGAACGCGCGGATGACGGCCTGCCCTGCGGGACCGGTGGCCCAGGCCACGAAGCGCTGGGCGGCTGCGCCGTTGACGGCAGGGAAGAGCTCCGGGTTGACCGGGATCAGGTTGAACTGGTTGACCAGCGCGGGGTCTCCCCGGTACAGCCCCGCGTACCCCTCGGGACAGGCCATGATCAGGGTCGCGGAGTCCACCAGGGTGTAAGCCCCGATGGCCGCCGCGTGGCGCATGGTCGCGATGCTGCCCTGGCCGCCGAGGGGCCACGGCTCGTACCAGGGGGCCCCGGGCTCGATGCCCGCCGTCTCCCACAGCCGGAGTTCCCGCTGGTGCGTTCCGGACCGGTCGTTCCGGCTGATGAAGGCGTGGCCCCCCTGCGCGATGCGACGCATGGCCTCAGCGGCAGATCCGGCGGTGCGGATGCCGGCCGGGTCCGCGGCGGGCCCGCAGATCACGAAGTCGTTCTGCGCCAGGGGATGGCGCCCGGTGCCGTATCCCTCAGCGAGGAACTTCGCTTCCAGTTCGGGCGCGTGCACCAGCGCGAGGTCCACACGCCCGGCCCGGGCCAGGTCGAGGGCCTGGCCGCTGCCCGCGGCGATGTAGCGGACCCACTGGCCGGTCCCGGTGCGATACGCGCTCACCAGCGCATCCACCAGCCCGACCTCGACGGGGCCGATGGTGGAGGCCATCAGCAGCGGGCGGTCCGCGGGTGCAGCGGCACCCTCCGGCCCCATGATGGCCGCGGCCTCCCGCGTCAGGAGGCGGTGGCGCCGCAGGAGATCCTGTGCCGTCTGCGTCAGCCTGGCTCCTCCGCCCGCGGCGCCTCCGACCTTGCGGATGAGCAGCGGGGTCCCGATCTCCTCCTCGGCACGCCGCACCAGGCCCCAGGCGTAGCGGTACGAGACGCCCAGGGCCTCCGTGGCCTTGCGCAGCGACCCGTGCTGCGCCACGGCGCTGAGGATGGAGCAGAGCCTCTCGAACTGGTCGTCCCTTGCCAGCAGCGGGCGATAATCGGCGGGCATGCGCTTCACCCCGTTTCAACGGTACTTGCGTATTGTCGACACTGTTTCCGTAGCAGAACTACGCTCCCAGATAAAATCGCCGCTGACCCCTTGCACGAACAGCGAGAGCTGGTAGAATAAGGTAAGGAAATAAATGGTGAATTTGGGAGGACGCGACATGACCGTGTCATCGGCCACCTGGAACCCGCCCACGCCCCAGCACGGCGCGGTGATCATGACCCGCACCTGGCGCATCGTCGTCTACGGCGACGCGGCTCCCCGGGGCTCGCGGCTGTACGTGGCGCTCGGCCCGGGATCGCTTGCCGAGGGGTACGAACGGCTTTTTCCCTTCCTGGAAGAGCAGCGGTTGTGCCACCGGCATGTCCGCTCGCCCGAACTGCTTCAGCGGCTGGAATCGCTGGCTGCCTGGTCCGGCAAGTCCGTGGCGGTCGATCTGCCGGAACCCGCCGATCCGGCAGAGCTGGCCCTGGCCCTGGATGATCTCCTGGTCGGGCGGGGCCTGACCGGCCCTTCGCTCATCGCCGGCGCCCAGCCGTTCGGCGGGAAGACGGGGCTGGTCTTCATACGCCGGGCAGAAATCCGGGAGGAACAGGGGGGCGCGCGCCTGTGGCTGGCGCGCCTCCTGGGCGAGGGGAGGCCGGCCCATGCGCCCCGCGGCCTTGGCGTGCACGGGTGACCCCCTGCTGGACGAGCTCTTGCGGGAGTGCGAGAGCTTCACACTCATGCGCCAGCCCGACTGCGAGCGGGCGGCCGACGCCCTGCCCCTCCTCGCTGCAGAGCGCCCGGATCTGATCTTCACGAGCCCTGCCCTGGGCGATGTGGATGCCCTGCTTCAGGTGAAGGGCCCGCGGATCTGCTGGCTGGCGGAGGGCAGCGTGCCGGCGCCTCCGCGGGGCGTGGATGTGCTGCGGGCGGAGCGGCTGACCGCGCAGCTGATCGACGCGTGGGTCCGCCGCCAGAAGGCGGCGGCTTCCCGCCAGGCGCCTCCGCCGCCGGTGAGGCCGCTGCCGCCCCCTGCCCGCCAGGCTCCGGGGCGAAGCGCATCGCCGGCCGGCCACGAGGCCGGTGGCCACGGCGGCCTGCAGAGAGCGGCCGACGTGCGGCCCCAGCCGCCGGGGGCCTACTACGCAGCCCATCGGGCGCCGCGCCCGGCGATCCGGGTGGTGCGCCAGCAGGTGATCGCGTTCTGGGGCGGCAAGCCCGGCGCAGGCCGGTCGACGCTGGCCCTGGGCCTGGCCGATCTCCTGGCCCGGTCGGGCGACCTGCGGGTCTGCACCGTCGATCTGAACCCGTACAACTCCTCGCTGGCCCCGCTGCTGGGGCGGGAGCAGGAGGTTTCCAGCTGGGTCCACGCGGCCGAGGCCATGGCCCGGGGGCAGCCGCTTCCCGAAGACGGCCTGCACTGGATCCGGCCCAACTGGGCCCTGGTGAGCGGGCCGGACGGCCGGCCCGACCTGGTCACGCAGGTGACGCCCGAGGCCATCGCCTGGCTGGTGGACGGGCTGCGCAGTCAGTTCGATTATATCATTCTCGACCCGGAAGCACGCCCCGGGCCGATTCGGGACTCGGCGGCCCGGCTGGCTCAGCTGGTGCTGGTGACCGTGACCTGCGATTACCCGGACGTGCTCGACACCGCCAGGGGGTTCGAGGCCGCGGTGGCGCAGGGCGCGCTCAGCCGGGACCGCTGCCGCCTGGTGCTGAGCCGCTGGCTGGACACCCCGTACCTCACGAAGGCCGAGGTGGCGGACTGCTTCGGTCTGCCGGTGGCGGCGACGGTTCCGCTGAGCCCGGAGGCCGCGCTGCACGCCGGGGGAGGTGGTCAGCCGGTGACCCGGCTGACGGATTCGGGCGCCGCCCGCCTCACGCAGGCTCTGGAGCAGCTGCTGGGGGTGGTGGCGCCCGCCCTGGCCGCCGCAGGGGCTGAGCGTGCCCGGTCCGGCCCGGCCAGCCCGTGGATGGGGTGGCTCAGCCGCTAGTTCCGGGGTTGGGGAGGAAGAGAGTATGCGTGGAAATCTGGGGCGGCTGGCCCTGGTCGGCGCTTTCGCCTGCGCGCTGCTGGCCGCCTGGTTCAATATCCGCTTCCTGCAGATGCAGCAGGAGCGGTTCGAGGTGCTCACCGTCGTCCGGGAGGTGCCGCCGTACACCCCGGTCGGCCCGGAGGCCGTGCAGGTGGCCCTGGTGCCCCGGGAGGCGGTGCCGGCCGACGCCGTCACCGATCCGGCGACCCTCCGGGGGCGCTACACCCGGGCGCTCCTGATCCCCGGCACCGTGCTGCGCGAGGCGCACCTGGTGCGGGCGGGCGGCTCCAGCCTCGCTGCCCGCCTGGCCGCCGAGCCGTCGCCGGAGGTGCGTGCCATGGCGCTTCAGGTTGACGAGGCGACCGGCGTGGCCGGCACCCTGCAGGAAGGCGATCCGGTGGATGTGCTCGTCGCGATCAACGCGGATGTGGCGGAGGCGGCCGAGCCCGGGCAGGGCCGGGCTCCACGGGGGACGCTCGCGCGGGTGATCGCCCAGCGCGTGCCCGTCCTCCACGTGCAGCGGGACGACATGGGCGGCCCGAGCGCGGTCGTGCTGCAGGTCACGCCGCGCACCGCGGAGGAGATCGCCTTCGCGCAGGCCAACGGCATGATCTGGCTGCTGACCAGTCCTTACGACGGGTCGGATGAGCCCGTGGCCACCACCGGCGTCGACCGCGATGTGTTCTTTGAGCGGTACGGCATCGGGCAGGACGAAGCGGCCCCGGGCGAGCAGGTTGAGGCCGCGGCGGCGCCGGAGCCGGCGGGTCCGGGCCGCGAGCCGGCGGTGGCCGCGCCGGTTGCGGGCCTCTTAGGAGGTGGCTAGCCGTGGCGAAGGGATTGGTCATCGCCCTCTGGAGCCCAAAAGGGGGCGTGGGCAAGACGCTCCTTTCCGTGGCGATCGCGCTGAGGCTCAGCGAGCGGCAGCGGACCGCGATCATCGACGGGAACGCCGACAATCCGGACCTGGTCACGCTGCTCCAGTCGTCCAGTCTGCCCAACATTGGCACCTGGCCCGGCCGCGTGGCGCCTGAGGAGGTGGAGGACCACCTGGTGCGCTGGACGAGCCGCCTGTTCGTGCTGCCCGGCCCCACGCGGTTCATCGACGAAGCGGTGCTGTCCGGCGAGGCGATGGAGGCAGCCGTGCGGTCGCTCTCCGAGGCCGGGCTGCACGTGGTGGTCGACCTCTCCGCGGGCCTGCGCGACTCCACGCTGGTGGCCCTGGACCTGGCCGACTGGGTGCTGCTCCCCGTCACCCCTGACCTGCTGGCCCTCACGCCACTCAGGCGGGTCGCGCGGGAGCTGGACTTCCTGAAGCTGCCCGCGGGGAAGTTCCGGGTGGTGGTCAACCGCGAGGCGGAGGGGCAGGAGATCAGCCCCGCGGATATCCGGGAACTGAGCCCGTTTCCCGTGCTGGGGGCTGTGCCCTCCAGCCGGCAGACGGCGCAGGCGATCAACCGGGGCGACCTGCAGGCGGCCCTGGCCGCCTCGACCCCCGTGGGGAAGGCGGTCGCGGCCGTGCTCAGGGGAATTGTCGAGACGGAGCCGTCTCCGCAGCCTGCCGCGTCCGCATTCGGGGCCGGGCTGCTGGCAAGGCTCTGGCCCATCGCCGGGAGGGAGGGGGCGTAAATGACCAGCCGCGCGCTGCTTCAGCGGCGGGTGGGCGCCGCGCTGGCGCGCGACCCCGCCGCCCAGGTTCAGTACGAACGGCTGCGGGATTACGTCCGCGACCGACTGCTGCAGGAGATCAGCGGCGACCTCCTCCTGCGGCCGTCTGACGCCTCTCTGCGGCTCCTGGCCCGGGAGCGGATCACCGCCATGCTGGAGAGGGACGGCTCGGTGCCGGCCGCGGTGCGGGATACGATCGTCACCCGGCTGGTGCAGGACCTGGTGGGCTTCGGCGTCCTCCAGCCCTTGATGGACGACCCGGAGGTCACGGAGATCCTGGTCAACCGCTACGACGACATCTGGGCGGAGCGCCAGGGCCGCCTGGAGCGGGTGGAAGGGCTTGCGTTTGAGAGCGACCAGGCGGTGCGCCACCTGGCCGAGCGCATCGCCCAGCCGATCCGGCGGCGCATCGACGAGCGGCACCCCATCCTGGACGCCCGCCTGGCCGACGGCAGCCGGGTGTGCGCCACGCTCTCGCCGCCGGCCCTGGACGGCTGCGCGCTGGCCATCCGGAAGTTCAATCCCCGCATGCTGGGCTGGCAGACCCTCGTGGAGACCGGCACGCTCTCCCGGGAGGCGGCGGACTTCCTCCGACGGGCAGTGCGGGCCCGTTGCAACCTGCTGGTCACCGGCAGCACCTCCAGCGGCAAGACCACCGTGCTCAACGCCCTGTCGGCGTTCATCCCGGCGGAGGAGCGGGTGATCACCATCGAGGACGCGGCGGAGCTGCGGCTGCAGCAGCCTCACGTCCTGCGCTACGAGACCCGGGCCGGGAACGCCGAGGGGCAGGGGGCCATCACGATCCGGGACCTGGTGCGCACCTCGCTCAGGCTCCGCCCCGACCGGATCATCGTCGGCGAGGTGCGGGGGGCTGAGGCGCTCGACATGATTCAGGCCTGCAACACCGGCCACGACGGGAGCTTCTCCACCCTGCACGCCAACAGCGCCCGGGACGGCCTCGCCCGCCTGGAGACCATGGTCCTCATGGCCGACAGCGGCCTGCCCATCCGGGCCATCCGGCAGCAGGTGGCCGCGGCCTTCGAGCTGATCATCCACTGCGCGCGGCTTCGCTCGGGGCAGCGGCGCATCGTGGAGATCGTCGAGGTGGATCTGGAGGAGGAGAGCTACCGGCTCCGCACGTTGTTCCGGTGGAACCCGTCGCTGGACCGGCTGGAGGCCACCGGCATCCGCCCAGAGCGCATCGTCCGGCGCTATCTGTGGGAGGAGGGGTAGGGGCGTGCAGTACCTCGCCGCACTCTGTACCTTCCTGGCGGTGGCGCTGGCCCTGGGCGGGCTGGCCGGCGCGCTTCAGCGCCGCTCCCGGCTGGCCGAGCGGCTCCTGCGGGAGCGCGACCCGCTGGAGCAGGAGGGCGCGGCCCTGCACCGCAGCCCGGGGCCGCTGGAGCGGCTGGAGCGGGAGGCCAGGCAGGCCGGGCTGAACCTGACCCGGCGCCACCTGGCCCTGGCCTTTGGGGCCAGCGGGGGCCTCGCCGTCCTGTTCGGCCTGACCGGCGACCTGACCAGCGCCGCGGCCTGCCTGCTGCTGGGCCTCGTCGGTCCGCTGCTGCTCATCCGGCACCGGGCCCGGGCCCGCGCGACCCGCTTTGCGGAGCAGCTTCCCGAGACGCTCCTGCTCATGGCCAGCGTCATCCGGGCCGGGGGCACCCTCTACCAGGCTGTGCAGACCGTCGTGCAGCAGGCTCCCCAGCCGATGCGCGCCGAGTTCGTGCGCGTGGAAAGGGCCATGCAGCTGCAGGTGCCTGCCGGCGACGCCCTGGCCCTGATTCAGGACCGGGTGGGCCTCAGCGAGTTCGCCAGCGTGGTGGTGGCGTGCAAGGTGGCCGGGGAGGCCGGGGCCGACCTGGACCGGGTGCTGGAGTCCATCTCCCGTGAACTGGTGGAGGACCGCCAGTTCCTCCGGGCGATGGAGGCGGCCAGCGCCGAGGGCAAGGCCAGCGCCCGCCTGGTCACCGCGGTCCCCCTGGTGGTCATGGCCCTGGTGAGCTACCAGAACCCCGCCTATTTCGGCGAGGCCCTGACAGATCCCCTGGGCCGCATGCTCATCCTCGGCAGCCTGTGCGCCATGGCCCTGGGGTGGCTCCTGATCCGGCAGATCACGGACGTGCGCAACTGGTGAGGGGTGAAGCGAATGGCCGCAACGTGGTCATTCCTGGCCGTGCTGCTCTTCGGTCTCGGCGTGTACGACCTGGCCACCGCCCGGCGGCGCCGGCTCCGGGCGATGGTGGAGCGGGCGGGCAGCCTCGCGGTTCAGCCCGCGGGGGAGAGGCGGCTGCAGGAGTGGCTGAAGGAGCGGGTGCTGCCGCGACTGCCGCTGGTGCCTGGCATCGGGTCTCTGGACGAGCTGCGCCAGCTCCTGCTCTGGGCGGGCCGCCCCGGCGGGATGGGGGCGGAGGAGTTCTACTTCCTGCAGCTCGTGCTCGCCTCCGCCCTGGCCCTGTTGCTGCTGGGGCTCCACGGCTGGATGGGCGCCGCCCTGGGGTTCCTGCTCGGCCTCCTGGTCCCGCGGCTGTGGCTGCGCCGCCGCGTCAGCGAAAGGAGCCGGCTCCTCCGGCGGGAGCTACCTCAGTTCGTCCACCTGCTGGCCACCTGCCTGGAGTCCGGGCTCAGCCTGACGGAGGCGGTGCGGCGGGTGGCCGCGGAGAGCCCGGGGTTGCTCTCAGGCGAGATGCTGCGCACGGTGCACGAGATGGCGGCCGGCAAGCCCGCCCAGCGGGCATGGCGCGACCTGATGGACCGGCACGAGTCGCCGGAGCTGAAGGAAGTGGTCTCGGCCCTGCAGCAGAGCCACCAGTGGGGCGTCTCCATCGCGGATCAGCTCCGGTTCACCATGCGGGCCATCCGGCAGCGCAAACAGCAGCAGGCGCAGCAGAAGGCCCAGGAGGCCTCGGTGCGCATGCGCGTGCCCATGGCCCTGCTGATCCTCATGCCGACCATCGTCATTATCCTGGGGCCGGCCGTGCTGCGGTTGCTCAGCCAGTTCGCGGAGGGATGAGCCTTGGCGATTCGCCGCCTGTTCCGCAGCCAGCGGGGCAGTCAGATGGTGGAGTTTGCGCTCCTGGCGCCGATTCTGATTTACCTGGTTCTCTGCATCCCGGTGTTCGGGATGTTCGCACACAGCTGGATGGTGGTGTCCGGCGCCGCCAGGGCGGGGGCGCGCGCGGCCAGCCTGCTCTGGGTGCCGGGCAGCCGGGAAGCCGTCGCCCGCAAGGCTGCCGACCAGAACATGTACCTCAGGCGGGCACAGGGCGACATCGTCTATTTCGATCCGAAGCGTGACGTGGAGGTGCAGATCAGCGGCGGGGCCGTGACGGTCTGGGTCACCTACCACCAGCCGTCGTACCTGCCGTTCCTCAGCGGTCTGCTGGGGGGATCCGGCGAGGCCGGAGGCGACACCGTGCCCCTCACGGCGGCCGCGACGTTTCTGATCGAGCAGGGGGGAAGCCTGCCTTGACCAGGTGGCTGATGCCGGAGCGAGGCTCGACCTCGGCGCTCTTCATCTTCATCTGGTCCGTCGCGCTGCTCGCGATCGGCTTTGCGCTGGATATCGGCCGCGTCTTCGTTTTCCGGGAGCAGTTGCGGACGGCCGAGGAGGCCGCGGCACTGGCCGGGGTACAGCAGGCCCGGTACATGGTGGAGGCCCGGTTCCGCAGGGAAGAGAACCGCCCGTACCTCCGGTGTGAGGAGATCCCCGGCGCCCTGCCCGGGGAGGAGCCCACCCTGGAGTGCGACCTGGTCGACAACTGGGTGGAGGTCGCCCCGGCGGTGATCCTGGGTCCTGAGGCCGAGGTGTGGCCGGATGCCCACCGCCTCTGGGCCGACCAGTGCATCGGCTACAACGTGCGCTGCGCGCGGCAGTACCACGCGGCCGAGTGCTGGATTGAGCCCCGGTCTGGCTGGGCGACTGTGCGGGCCGCTGCGCAGGAGGCGTTCCAGATGAACGCGCGCTGGGGCGGCCAGGCGCGCACGGCAGGCCCGGTGGCGGTGGAGATCGAGACCGATGGAAGCAGCAAGCCCAGGCAGCTGAGGGTCAGCGTCACCGCAGTCCTCGAGATGGACACGCTGCTGCTCCCGCTCGTGGGGGTCGATGCCCTGACCGTGGCCACCCCCGGGGACCGGACCACGGCGGAGCTGGTCCGGCGGGAGTGGTCGGGGCAGTCCGTCTGGATCGGCGGTGTGCGGGTGAACTCTCCGTGCCTGTTCCCATAAATAACAAATCATGAATGAAAGGATGGGTTTGCGGTGAGCAGGATCGCCAAGGGTTTCCGTCGTCTGCTGGTTCGCCAGGAAGGGCAGGGAATGACCGAATACGGCCTGATCATCGCCCTGATTGCGGTGGTGCTGATCACGACCCTGACGGGTCTCAACAAGGCGCTGGACAAGACCTTCAACAAGGTGACCACCCAGTTGGAGTCGGCGGTGAAGAAGAAGTGAGCACGGAACAAGCCCCCTGCCGGCCAGGGGGCTTGGCTCACGGGCCGAGCTGGGTCAGGAAGGCGTAGATGGCCGGTCCGGCCGCCATGGCCAGCACGGCAGGCAGGACGAACAGCACCAGGGGCACCAGCAGCTGGACGCTGGCCCGGGCGCCGGCCTCCTGCGCCAGCCGGCGCCGCCTGTCCCAGGCCTCCGCGGCCTGCATGCGCAGCGTGGCCGCGAGCCCCTCCGTCCCCTTCTCCATGGTCTGCGCCAGGGCGCCCACGAAGCGGGTGAGGTCGCGCACGTCCAGTCGGTGGGCCATGTCCAGGAAGGCCAGAGCCGGCGGCTGTCCCATCTGGATCTCGGCCAGCGCGGTCCGCACGGCCTCGCCCAGCGGACCGCGGCTGCCCCTGGCGTAGTGGTCCAGGGCGGGCAGCAGCTGCATGCCGGACTCGGTCAGCACCGCCAGGGTGAAGAGGAAGTAGGGGAGGTCCTTCTGCACCGCCCGGCGGCGGGCCGCCGCCGCCCGGGCGACCTCCATGTCCGGCCCCCGGAAGGCCCAGACCGCGCCGGCGAGGCCCAGCGCCGCCAGCGTCGGCTGCCCCAGAATGGCGAGGAGCAGGGCGCCGGCGAGAGCCAGCCCTGCCAGCCGGAGTTTCCGCGCCGCAAGCTCCTGCAGGGTGAGGCCCAGCCCTGACACCGCCAGCTCCCGTTCCAGGCGGCCGGAGGCCATGAGATCCGCCAGCCGGTCGGTGAGCCGCCTGCCGATGCCTCCTGGCCCGCGACGCCCCCAGGAGGTCTCCCCGTGCGGGGGCCCGTCCAGGGGCAGCAGGAGCAGGAACACGGCTCCGGCCACGAGCAGCGCGATAAGCGGAATGATGGTCGTCACGATGCCGCCCCCTCACATCTCGATGCTGGCGATGCGCCGGGCCATCCAGTACCCGCCCGCGACGGTCAGCAGGATCAGCCCGAGGGCGACCTGCCCCCAGCGGGTCGCGTGGAACACCCCCAGATAGGCGGGATTGGTGATCCGCACGACCAGGTAGATGCCCAGGGGAATGACGGCGAGAATGGCGGCCTCCGTGCGCTTCTGGGCCGTCAGCACCTGGATCTCCCGCTCGACGGCCAGCCGGTCGGCGACCATCTGGCTCACGTTGCCCATCACCTCGACGATGTTGCCTCCCCGCCGGCGGGTGGTGACCAGGGCGTCGACCATGGCCGCCATCTCCTCCAGCGCCACGCGCTCGCGTAAGGAGAGCAGCGCCTCATCCACCGGCGTGCCGAGCTCCACTTCCCGGGCGGCCAGCTCGATCTCCTCGATCAGCCTGCCGCCCCTGGGGTGCAGCCGGCGCATCTCCACCGCACAGCGCTGCAGCGCGTGCGGGAGCGACTGGCCAGCCTTCAGCGAGGTGGCCAGCGACAGCAGCGCCTCCTGCAGGTGGTCGCGGAGCGCCTGGGCCTCCCTGCGGGCGAGCGCATCCCGCAGGGTTCTCCGCAGCAGGAAGCCCGCCGGCAGGCTGATGAGGGCGGTGATCCAGGACCCCGTCAGCAGCAGGATCCCCGCGAAGGCGCCCGCGGGCAGGAGCCAGAGCAGCCGGTCGCCTGTGTCCGCCGGCACTCGGTCAAACAGGGCCCTCCCCGTTGGGGCGGGGCCGCCGGGCATCAGGGCCAGGAACACAGCTGCGGCGATCAGCAGACCGATCAGCAGCGCCATCACAATCCCTCCGGCAGCGGGACCCCCGCCATCTGGAACTTCTCCCGCCGTGCGACCGGCCGCCCCGCGGGCCGCAGCTCCCCGGCGTCCAGGTCGTACTGGAACACGGGCTCCGTGACGATCTCACCTTCCTGCACGCCGACCACCTCCAGGACCTCCAGGAGCCTGCGGGAGCCGCCGGCCAGCCGCTCCAGGTGGAGGATGAAGTCCACCGCCGCAGCGACTTGCTGGCGGATGGCCGGAACCGGCAACTCCACGCCCGACATGAGCGCCATCGTCTCGATGCGGGCCAGGGCGTCCCTGGCGGAGTTGGCGTGAACGGTGGTCAGCGACCCGTCGTGGCCGGTGTTCATCGCCTGCAGCATATCCAGCGCCTCTCCGCCGCGGCACTCGCCCACGACGATGCGGTCGGGCCGCATGCGGAGCGAGGCCCGGACCAGGTCCCGGATCGTCAGGGCGCCCCTGCCCTCGACGTTGGGCGGGCGGGCCTCCAGGCTGACCAGGTTCGGGAGGCCGGTGAGCTGCAGCTCGGCCGAGTCCTCGATGGTAATCACCCGCTCGTGCGGCGGGATCTTCATCGACAGGGCGTTGAGGAACGTGGTCTTGCCCGTGGACGTTCCGCCCGAGACCACGAGGTTGCACCGGGCCTGTACCACACGCGCCAGGAAATCCGCCGCCAGCGGCGTCAGGGTTCCCCGTTCCACCATCTGCTCCAGGCTGAGGGGACGCCCCGGAAACTTGCGGATGGTGAGCACCGGGCCGACGAGCGACACCGGCGGCAGGACGACGTGCACCCGGGCGCCGCCGGGCAGGCGGGCATCCACGATGGGCGTGGCCTCGTCCACCTTGCGGTTGACCCGCGCCACGATGCGCTCGATCAGGTGCAGCAGCTCCGCCTCGCTCTCGAACCTGAGGGGCTGCCCGTCCTCGCCCACTGCCGGCTCGGGGTGGCCCGCCCGCTCCACGAACACGCCGTCCGGCCCGTTGACCATGATCTCCTTCACGCTGTCGTCCTGCAGGAGCGGGTCCAGGATGCCGAAGCCGTAGATCTGGTACTGGAGCCTGTCCACGAGGGCCGCCTTATCGGCGTGGGTGGGGTTCAGGTAGGGGAAGCGCTCGGCCAGCACCTCCTCCAGCAGGGACCACATGTAATCCCTCACCTCGCGGCTCTCCAGGGCGCCCAGCGGCGGGCCGTCGCCCCGCAGCCGCTCCCTCACGGCCTCGATCACCGGCCGGAACCGGTCGTGGGGCCGCGGCGCGCGGGCCGCTCCGCCCGCGCGCCCCTGCCGACGCTCGATCAGCTGACGCAGGCCGCCGTTCATGTTCCCATCACCTCCTGCACCCACGCTTCCAGCAGCCTCTCAAGGGCGCGGGCGGCGCCGCTTCCCGGACGGAAGCCCGCAAACCTCCCGGCCGGATCCACGGGCGGCCTTGCCTCCTCGGGCACGCGCACCCAGGGGCGGTAGGGAAGGAATGCCAGGGCCTCCTCCAGACCCCGCGGCACCGGCTCCCGCACGCGGTTCAGCACCGGGTGCACGCGCTCGGGCGGAACCTGCAGGCTGGTCAGCAGGTGCTCTACTTGCACCATCCGGTACGCGGAGACGGCGTCGGGCAGGCCGATCAGGCAGACGGCGTCCGCCGCCGCCAGGGCGGCCGCAGCCGGCACGGTCATCTCCGCGGGGGTGTCCACCAGGGCGCAGGCGCAGCCGCAGGCCCCCAGCAGGCGCAGCACCGCTTCCACCAGGTCGGGTTGCAGTTCGTCCATGGCGGCCGGTCCGGCGCTGGGGAGCAGGTGGAGCCCGGGTTCCACCTCGGAGAGCGCCGCCGCGACCCGGTCCGGCCCCCACGGGTCGCCCAGGAGGTTCTCCGGCGGGACCTCGATGAGATCGGCCCAGCCGCCCCCGGGCCGGATGCCCAGGAGAGGAGCCGCGCCGCCTCCGCCGCTCACCTCCACCACGGCCACGGTCAGTCCCCGGCTGCGGAGCGCGCGGGCGGTGTGCAGCAGCAGCGTGCTCGTGCCCGCGCCCCCCCGGGGCGAGTGAAAGGCGATGATGTGTCCGGCCGCGGCGGCTCCGGAGGCCAGCCCGAGCAGCTGGCGCAGCAGGGCGGCGGCGCGGGAGGGCTCTGCATCCGGGCAGATGGCCAGGCCCAGCTCTGCCGCCCGGCGGCGCACCCCGGCGGGTGCGGCCCCGCCTGCCAGGCAGAGCACGGCGTACCCGGCCGCGGCAAGCTCCTGTGCGCACGAGAGCCCTTCCAGCCCCAGGCGCGCGTCGATGATGACCGCGTGGGCCGGTGTGGCGGAGAGGCCGTCGAGGAGGCTGTCCACGTCGGGGGCAGTGAATGCCACCGAGAGTTCCAGGGCCGGGTGCGCCGCGAACCAGCTCTGCAGCCGCAGGGCCAAGTCAGGAGCCAGCCCGCAGAGGGCCACCTGGAGCGTCACCGCAGGAGCCCCTCCAGGCGGCGCACGACCTTTGCCGTCACCCCGTCCGTGGCGGAAAGCACCAGCGGCACCTGCTCCTCGGGAACGAGCACGCTCACCCAGTCGGACTCCGCCTGCACCACCCGTGCCGCGGACAGGATGCGCAGGGCGTCCCCGCCCTCCACCGGGATGACGTAGAGGTCCACCTCCTCGCCGGGGCGCAGCTCGGGCAGGCCCGCGGATTCGGCCCGCAGGCTCACGACGTGCAGCTCCTCGGGTGCGGCGATGTGACCGGCGGGCGGCTCCGGGCTCACGTTCCCGGCGGGGATGAGCGGCTCGCCCGTCCGGATCGGCCGTATGGCATACCACGCGCCCGGCGCGTCGGCGCCTGTTTGCGGCAGGGCTTCCCGGGCCAGCAGGCGCCGGGTGGGGCCGTCGACCTCGACCCGCAGCAGGAGCTCCTCCCGGAGCTGCTCCCCCGGGAAGATCTCCTGGCCCGCGACCCAGATGATCTCGCTATCGGACCCGGCAGCGCTGCCCACGCCTCCGAGGTACAGCGCGGTGAGCAGACCGGCCGCGACGGCACAGGCGGCTGCCAGGAGATAGCGCAACCGGGAGTTCATTCCATTCACCTCCTGCACCTAATCACGGATCAGGAGGCACAATGGTTCAACTGATCACACCGATTCGGTTGCACGATAAAGGGTATGGAGGTGGTCGGCTTGCAGCGCAGGCTGGCGGGCCGGCGGGGAAGCGTGGCCGTGGAGGTCGCGCTGGCACTGCCCGTGCTCTGTCTGCTGGTGATCGGCGGCTGGGTGGCGGGCTACATGGCCTTTGCGAAGATGGCTCTGGCCCTGGCGGCCAACCGCGCGGCGCGTGATTTCGCCGCCGCGGTGGCCCTGCACGACAGGCTGGGCGTGCCGGACCGCGCATACCGCTACGACGGGGGCTTCGCGGAGAGCTTCGGCCTGCCGCGCTGGGCGGTGCACGCGCTGATCATGCGGACGCAGGCGGCTGCCGGGAAGGCCCATTCGGACCAGGCCGTGGTGGTGGCCATGTGCTACCGCCTGCCGCTCACCCTGCCGGGCGGGCTGCTCGCCCCGCCGCGGGAGGCAGAGGCGGCGCCTTACCCGGGAGAACCGGACCTGGACGGGCTCCTGGACCGGGTTGCCCCGGAATACCGGGCCCTCTGGCGGGAGGTTGAGGAAGAGTACGAGGAGTGGGAGCAGCTCCTGCGGAGGGCCGAGGAGATTGCGGCGCGCGGCGAGGAGATGGCGGAGCGGGCCGGGTGGGCGGCGGACGTCTGGCGGCAGGCGATCGAGGGTCCGCCGCCGGACTTCACGCCCTGGGACGCGCCTGACCCGGAAGGGCCCGACGGGCTTGAGAAGGCGGCCCGCAGGCTCTGCGAGCCGCCGGGCGCGGAGGGGCGCTCCCTCATCGTGACCGCGCGCGCCGCCTATCTGCTTCAGACCGTGTTCGAGCCATAGGGAGGTGGCGCCGATGAAGCGGCTCCTTTCGGCTATGCAGGGGTCGATCACCGTGGAAACGGCGGTCACGCTGCCCCTGGTGCTGCTGCTGACCCTGGGGGGAATCTCCGTCCTCCTGTGGCTGCATCACAAAGCCTGGCTGCAGGTGCTCGTGAGCGAGACCGCGCGGGAGCGCGCGGCAGACGCGGCGTGGACCGGTTACTACAAGGACATCCGCGACAGCCTGAGCAGGCCCGATCCCGGCTTGGTTCTCGCCGATGTGCGCCTGCTCAGTTTCCACCTGCCGACCGACCCGCCCTTCGTCCTGGCCGGCGCGTGTGCCTCTTCCACCGGCTACGTGCCGACCCTTGCCATCGCAGGAGCGGGCGCGGCGGAACCGGGGGAGCCGCCGCCTGAGGGGGGAGGGTGGCTTCAGCCCGTACGCGGCCTGCGCTGGCGCCTGAGCCGGTGGCTGGAGCAGCTGGACCGGCTGGCGGATGAGGCGGAGGACCATCTGGAGACAGCCGTGACGCTGGGCGAGCAGGCGGTCTGGTACAGGCGGGTGGCGGAGGGGCTCACCGGAGGCGACCCCCACCAGGCGCGGCAGGCCGTCGACTACCTTGCCGGCGCGGCCGTGGAGGAGGTCATGCACCTCCCCTGCCGGCAGGACGGTTCCGGGAATACGGTGCTGACGGCGAAGGCGGTGATTCAGGGTGAGCGGACCTTCGGTCAGCGGTAGGCGGCGCCAGGCGGGGTACGTGTCGGTCTACGTCGCGCTGGCGGTCAGCCTGGTCCTGGTCCCCCTGACCCTGATCGTGATCGACCTGACGATGCTGGCCTACTGGCGAGTGAAGCTGCGCAGCACGGCCGATGCGCTGGCCATCGGGGCCGTGGTGGAGTCGCGGGAGTTCCACATCCCGATCCCCACCGAGTTCGCGGGCTACTTTCCGGTGAACGGGTTCCTGATCAACGCGCTGCACCTGAGCAACCTGAAGCCTGGCGGCATCCGCACCGAAATCGAGCCGAAGCTGCAGCGGCTGGCCGAACTCAACCGGGACGGCATCGGCGCGCAGGTGGAGGTGCGGGTGGGCGAAGCCTGGGTATGGCCGATGGGCAACTTCATCTCGCCCTTCATGTACGTGCAGATCCCGGTGGAAGCGGAGGTGCCGCTCCTCACCCCCTTCCTGGGGCCGTTGCTGGGCAGCGACCATCCGAACGCGGTCACCCTGCGGGCGGAAAGCTGCGCGGCCGCCTGGTACCGCCCGGACGCCTGGGTTCACCGGTGGTGGGACGCCGATCCTGACACGCTGGTGAAGACGATCGACGCCGTGATCAACGTCACGGACGAGCCGCAGAAGTACTACCGGCTGATCAACTGCGTCGACGAGGCGGCGGATGTGTTCTCGCTGCTGGAGATCGTCGCTTCGGAGCACCTGGCGCAGGACCCCGAGGCGTTGGAGCTCCTCGGGCAGTGGATGGGCAGGCGGCCGCCGCAGCGGGAGGTGGTGCGCACCCGGAGGGGGCTGGAGCGGTTGCCGGAGCGCTGCGGGTACGGCGATCCGTGCGTCGATGGGTCCCGCGCCTCCGTCGAGCAGTGGACCCGGAGCATCGAGGAGCGGCTGAAGGCGGAGGAGGAGGCCGCGCGGGCGCGCGCAGAGGCCGCCCGGAGGGCGGCCGAGAAGGATGTGGAAAAGAACGTGGTTGATAACGATGGATCCTGAACCCATGAGCTCACCGGCGGGCGGTGCGCAGGTGCGACAGCCCCTCCGCCAGCGGCGTCAGCTTCAGGCCGAGGTCGCGCTGCGCGAGCGTATTGTCCACGGGCTCCTCCATCAGCACGAAGTCCACTGCGCCCGGAGAGAGCGGCGCGGCGGGAAGGAATTGCAGCGGCCATGCCGCGATCTTCATCAGCCCGGCCGGGCTGTGCAGCAGCGGCTTGCGCCGGCCCATGACCCGCAGCATGATGCGGATGATCTCGTCCATCGTCAGCTCCTCGGGCCCGCCGATCTCGTAGGTCTGGTTTATCGCCGCCCCGGTGCGGAGGCTGGCGGCCACGGCCTGTGCCAGATCCTCGACAAAGAGGGGCTGCACGCGCGTCTTCCCGCTGCCGATGACCGGAACGAAGGGCAGCAGCCGGGCGAAGGTCGCGAACTTGTTCAGGCTGCGGTCCTCCGGCCCGTAGACCCAGGACGGGCGGAAAATGGTGTAGGGGACGCCGCTCTCCCGGATGGCCTTCTCCGCCATGAGCTTGGCGATGAACCAGGGCCGGGTCTGCCCCTCCCGGGTGCCGGCGCCCGACAGGTAGACGAAGCGCTGTACGCCGGCCTTTCTGGCCGCCTCCACGAGGTGGACGGTTCCCTCCCCGTCCACCCTGATGTAGGTGTAGCCCTTCCGGGGGTTCTCCACCGGGTGGTTCGGGAACTGCACCGCGCTGACCACGACCTCGACGCCCTCCAGCACGGGGCCGAGCGTCGCGGCGTCCGTCGTGTCGCCTGCCCTGACCTCCACGCCGGCGGGCACCTTTCCCCGCGCCTTTTCCGGGTTCCGGGACATGACGATCACCCGGTGCCCGTCCGCCGTGAGCCGGCGCACGATGTGGGAGCCGATGAAGCCCGTTCCGCCTGCTACCAGTACGACAGCCATGGCCTTTCCCTCCTGATGTTTCCCCTGCCATTCACCCTCATCGTACCGGGAAATCCCCGCGGTGGACAGCACTGTGTTCACGGCTGTCCGAAAAGTGTCAGGGTTTGCCCTGATCTTCGGGCTTGATTGTACCATACCCCGTGGGGTATTATGGAGGCGTACTGCCTGACCATCATCCGTGGGGGTGTTTTTCGTGGAGTTCGCGTACGAGGTCCGTACGGGGAAGAGCGTTGACGAGGCCGTGGCCGCCGTTCAGGAGAAGCTCGGGGAGAAGCAGTTCAGCGTCCTCTGGGAGCTGAACGTCAACCAGACGCTGAAGTCGAAGGGGTTTGACCTGGCGCACGAGGTGCGCATCCTGGAGGTGTGCAGCGCGCCCAAGGCCAAGGGGGCCCTCGAGACCAACCCGATGGTGGCCTACTTCCTGCCCTGCAAGATCGTGGTGAAGCGGGTGGAGGGGCAGACGACCATCGGGCTCACCCGGCCTGCGGCCCTGATGGGGCTGATGGGTGACGAGCGGTTCGACGACCTGGCGAAGCAGGTGGAGGCCGACCTGTCGGCGATTGTGGACGCGGCGGCGCAATAGATGATCTGGCTCGAAAGGAAAGAAACCCGCTCTTGCAGAACCTTCCGATGCGGAAGGGGGCTTGAGCGGGTTATGATTTGGCTTCAGATCAAGCAGTTCTTCGTCATCGCCCTGGCCGCCGTGAACCTGGCGCTCCTCGTCTGGGCCCTGCTGGCCGCCAGGCAGCGGCGGATCCTGCCCGCGGGATACTACCGGCTGGTGCCCGCGTCCATCGCCATCGGCGCCGTGCAACTGGGCATCGGGGCATTCTTCCTCATTCAGGGGCGGCAGCCCCACCTGCAGCACCTGCTGTACGGGGGCCTGGTGGGGGTCGGGGCGCTGCTGCAGTTTCTGCTGCGCCCGGGAACCGCGCTGGGAGAGCGGTACCGGAACAGGCCGCTGGTCCACGGGGTTCTGGCGCTTTTCGTCGCCCTGGTCGGCATTCGCTCCTGGATGACGGGCTAAATCCGCCGGAGCGCGGCCCGCAGGAGCCGGCCGGCCGCGGCGCCGCCCAGCAGCCAGATGGCCGTGACGGCCAGCAGCGCGCGGCCCACGGGCAGCATGACGGCGAAGTACTTCCAGAGGAACTCCAGCAGGCGGAAGAGCAGGTAGTAGAGGAAGGCGACGATCAGCCACCCGGTCACGGTAAGCCGCGACAGGTGGATCAGGTGAATGAGCGTGCGGTGGAGCAGACGGCTGCGGCCGACGGTCTCGGCCAGCCGCTCCTCGGCCTCCACCAGATCCGGCATTTCCCTGAGGGCCCGCTGCAGCGCGCGGCGGGCCTCAGCCGTGCGCCCGGCCTTCGTCTGCAGGTCCGCCTCGGCCAGGTAGGCGGCCGGGTCCTGCGGCTCGGCCGCCTGGGCCTGCCGGAAATGGTCCAGGGCGCCGGCATCGTCTCCCTGCGCCGCCAGGGCCAGTCCCAGCTCGTGCAGGGCGCCCGCGTGGCGCGGGGCTGCTGACAGCGCCTGGCGGGCCGTCGCGGCGGCGCCCGCAAGGTCGCCGCTTTCCCGCCGGCAGGCGGCCAGGGTCGCCAGGTAGTCGGGCTGGCCGGGCATGAGGCGGCAGGCCGCCTGTGCGGCCTCCAGGGCCCGTGCGGGGTCGCCCAGGCGCAGCTCGGCCCGGCTCAAAACGTGGTGGAGCCAGGCCTTGCGGGGGCTCTGCGCGGCCGCGTGCCGCGCGGCTTTCACCGCCTCCTCGCTGCGCTCCAGGGCCAGCAGACTGGCCGCGGCCAGCCCGAGCACGTCGGGTGAGAGCGGGCCGGACTTGGACTGCTGGTCGACTTCGGCCAGGACGGCGGTGTGCTCCCCCTTCCGGTAGATCTCCAGCAAGGCGAGCGCTGCGGGTTCCAGTTGCTGGGTCTCGGCAGGCGACATGATCATCGGCTGGTGGTTCCTCCCCCGGAATGTTTGGGGAGTCAGATTCGTCACGCTTGGCGAAAGACCCTTCTCTGATTTGATCTGCCCGGCCTTCAAGCACGTATCGGCGGCGGGGGCAACGCAGTCATAAGTAGCGCGTGCTGCAATTTCGCCATCGCGAACATACACCCGCTAGTGCACGGGCCCGGGTCCGGCCCCGGCCACATCGCGAGCCGCAGCGCGGGACAAGATATCACCGGAACGAGAAGGGGCGATGAATGTTGCGCATTGCCATGCTGGTGGGGAGCTTGCGGGCGGAGTCCTACAACATGCAGCTGGCGCACACGATGAGGGAGCGGTATAAGGACAAGATGTCCGTGGAGATCCTCGACATCCGCTCGCTGCCGCATTTTGACCAGGATGCCGAGCAGGATCCGCCTCAGGTGGTGGCGGACTTCAAGCGGAAGATCGCTGGAGCCCAGGGCGTGATCATCATCACCCCGGAGTACAACTGGTCGGTTCCCGGCGTGCTGAAAAATGCCCTCGACTGGGCCTCGCGGGTCGACAAGGTCTTCATCGGGAAGCCGGTGATGACCCTGGGGGCCACGCCGGGCATACTGGGTACCGTACGGGCGCAGCTTCACCTGCGGGAAATCCTCTCGAGTCCCGGCATGCAGGCGAAGGTGCTGCCGCCGGGCGGCAACGAGGTGCTGATCAGTCTGGCGCCCCAGAAGTTTGCCGGCGGGCGGCTGGTGGATGAAGGCACGCTCGCCTTCCTCGACAGCGTGGTGGACTGTTGTTGCCCAGATTATTTGTCAACATGTGCTGAGCATGGTGCGCTTGTGTAGGACAGAGAATATTGAAGATAGAATCATCAGGAGGGGGGCTGTCCTCTCCGTTTTGGTACGACAGGGGACAAATATGAGAGCCTGCCCAGGCCTGTGACTTGGC
>JAMNXV010000165.1 GCA_023623185.1 Bacillota bacterium | reverse complement strand
GCTATGATTGAGAACGGACGAACAAAGTTCTTGTCGGTGGGTAAGGAGTGTGACTATGTCGGTTCGAACATGGGGAATCGTCGGCACCGGCGCCAGCGGCCGCGGCATCGCGCAGCTGGTGGCCACGCAGGGCCTGGAAGTGATCATGCTTGGGCAGTCGCCCGAGGATCTGGAGCAGGCCCGCCGGCAGATTGAGCTTTCGCTGCAGCACGAGATCGAGCGTTGGGCGCTCACCGAGTCCGAGAAGCGGGCGATCCTGGCCCGCATCAGCATGACCACCGATATGACGGAGATGTCCAAGGCGGACTTCGTCATCGCCACGCTGGTGGTGGACATCGAGGAGGACAAGGAGATCTTCCGCACGCTGGACCAGGTCTGCCGGCGCGAGGTCATCCTGGCCTCCAACACCTCGACCCTCTCCATCACCGAGATGGCGTCGGCCACCAACCGGCCCGACCGCGTCATCGGCTGCCACTTCCTGCAGCCGATCCCCCGCACCAAGGTGGTGCAGGTGGTGCGCGGCCTGAAGACCAGCGACGAGACCGTCGCCGAGGTCATGGCGCTCATGGAGCGGCTCGGCCGCACCGGCGTGGAGGTCTTCGAGTCGCCGGGTTACATCACCACCCGGCTCATCGTGCCGCTCATCAACGAAGCCTGCCAGGTGCTGATGGAGGGCGTCGCCTCGGCCGAGGACATCGACACCGCCATGCGCCTGGGCTTCGAGATGCCCCGGGGCCCCCTGGAGATCGCAGACCGCATCGGTCTGGACACGGTGTTGGTCATGGCCGAGCGGCTCTGGCGCGAGTACGGCGACATGAAGTACCGGCCGGCCCCCATCCTGAAGAAGCTGGTGCGCGCCGGTAACCTGGGCGTGGAGACCGGCGAGGGCTTCTTCAAGTACGACGCCGACGGCGACCGGATCAAGAACGGGGGGGCTGTCCGATGAAAATCCTGGTGCTCAACTGCGGCTCGTCATCGATCAAGTACCAGCTGCTGGACATGGAGACCGAGTCCGTCCTGGCCATCGGCAAGGTCGAGCGGGTCGGCATGGAGGACGCGATCTTCGAGTACAAGGGCAGCGGCGAGAAGATCAAGGAGATCGGCACCATCCTCGACCACACCGCCGGCGTGCGCAAGGTGCTGAAGGCGCTGACGGACCCCGCCCACGGCGTCATCAAGGCGCCTGAGGAGATCGCGGCGGTGGGCCACCGGGTGGTCCACGGCGGCGAGGCCTTCGTGCAGTCGGTGATCATCGACGACGAGGTGAAGCGCACCCTGCGGGACCTCTTCGACCTGGCCCCGCTGCACAACCCGGCCAACCTCACGGGCATCCTGGCGGCCGAGGCCGCCCTGCCCCACGCCCCCGGCGTCGCGGTCTTCGACACCGCCTTCCACGCCACCATGCCCCGCAAGGCGTTCCTGTACGCCCTGCCGTACGTCATGTACAAGCGGCACAAGGTGCGCCGCTACGGCTTCCACGGCACCTCCCACAAGTACGTGTCGCAGCGGGCCGCGGCCATGCTGGGCCGGCCGCTGGAGGAGGTCAACATCATCACCTGCCACCTGGGCAACGGCTCCTCTGTCGCGGCCGTGCAGGGCGGCAAGTCGGTGGACACCTCCATGGGCTTCACGCCGCTTGCGGGCCTGATCATGGGCACCCGCTCCGGCGACCTCGATCCCGGCGTCATTCCCTACATCATGGCCCGGGAGGAGATCGGCATCTCCGAGGTCAACTCCATGCTCAACAAGCACAGCGGCATGCTGGGCATCTCCGGCATCTCCAGCGACATGCGGCAGATCGAGGAGGAGATGGAGAAGGGCGACCAGCGGGCCATCGAGACCTTCGAGATGATGGAGTACCGGCTGCGCAAGTACATCGGCGCCTACACCGCGGCCCTGGGCCGGGTGGACGCCATCGTGTTCACCGGCGGCATCGGCGAGAACTCCCCGATCTTCCGCAAGGCGGTCTGCGAGAACCTGGGCTTCCTGGGCGTCACGTTCGACGAGGAGGCCAACAACTGCCGGGGCGAGGAGAAGATCATCTCCGGGCCCGACTCGAAGGTGGCGGTCATGGTCATCCCCACCAACGAGGAGCTCATGATCGCCCGGGAGACGGCGGAGCTGGTGGCAGCGGCCAAGTAGCGCCCGTCAGGCAGCGATGCCCTGCCAGGCAACCCGGCAACATACATTCCGGCGGTGCACCTCGGTGCACCGCCTTTCCTCATGCCTTCACACCCAGGTTCAGCAGCACCGGCCCGGGAAACACGCATCTCGTTCAGACGCATGGGAAAAGGCCAGGGTGTGCGCCCTGGCCTCCATGATCTCGATTTAGCCACTACCGGTTAAAGAACCCGTGTATCCACAGCCGCAGCGAGTCCCAGAGCCGCTTGAACAGGCCGCCCTGCGCCACGTCCTCGGCGGCCACCAGGTCCAGCCGGGCGACCTCCTGGCCGTCCGCGGCGAAGATCACCTCGCCCAGCTTCTGCCCCTTCGCCACCGGGGCGGTGACCGACTCCTCCTGGCGCACCGAGGCCGTCAGCGACGTCTCCAGCCCCTTCTCCAGCACCAGGGTCGGCGCGCCGCCGGCGGGTTCCAGGGTGAGCTCGTTGGCGGCGCCCTTCCAGACCCGCACCGGCTTCAGCTCGGGCATCTGCGGCTTCACGGTGACGAAGTTGTTGAAGCCCCAGCTCAGGAGCGCCGCCCCTTCCGCCTCCCGCTTGGCCGAGCCCTCGGGAATCGAATCGGCCTGGATGCCCAGCAGCACACCGATCAAACGCATGCCGCCGCGCTGGGCGGTCACCGCCAGGTTGAAGCCGGCCTCGTCCACGAAGCCGGTCTTCAGGCCGTCCACGCCCTCGTAGGTCCAGAGCAGGCCGTTGCGGTTCTCCTGCGTAATCGGCACGTGCGCCTCCGGCGAGGTCACGGCCTTGCGGGCCTCCGAAAGGTTCTCATATTGAGGATAGGCATAGGATTTCTGGCTGTGCAGCGTCTCCAGCGACTCCGGGTGAAGCTGAATGTACAGCCGGGCAAACTCAGCGAACTCGCCGGCCGTCACCTGGTTCTCGGGCGAGAGGCCGTGCGGGTCGACGAAGCGGAACGTCTTGAACCCCAGGGCCTGCGCCTCGGCGTTCATCATCTCCACGAAGGAGCCGACCGTGCCGCCGATATGCTCCGCCAGAGCCACCGCGGCGTCGTTGCCCGACAGGATGGCGATGCCCTTCATGAGCTCGCCCACCGTCACGTTGTCGCCGGGCTCCAGGAACATCAGCGACGAGTCGGGGAAGTTGGCCGCCCAGGCGTTCTCGCTCACCTGCACCGGATCGTCGGGGCTCAGCTGGCCCGCCTCGATCCGCTTGAAGGCCAGGTGGAGGGTCATCAGCTTGGTCAGCGAGGCCGGGGAGATGACCTCATCCGGGTTCTTCTCGTACAGCACCTGGCCCGTGGCAAAGTCCAGCAGCACCGCGGCCCGCGCCTCCAGGTCCAGGGCGGGTGCTGCCTGCGCGGGTGCGGTGAGCGTTCCGGTCAGCAGCACGGCCAGCAGGGCCACCAGCGCGATGGCCCATGCCGGGCGAAGTCGCTTGCGATCCAACAATGGGCACCCTCCTAGTGCGAGACTCGCGAAGCAGCGGTCTCGCCGGCCCCTGCGTGTCGCCAGACCCCCTCGCCAGTGGTATTCTCCTCACCCATCGCCAGCGCCCGCAGCACCCCGGGCCCCGCCGCGGCGATTGCCGCCGGCACCACGTGGGCGGGCAGCCCCGCGGCGGCCAAGCGCCGGTGGAGCTCGTCGCGCGCCTCGGCCAGCACCTCGGAGACCGCGCGCACCGCAGCCTCCACGGTCCGCTCGTCGCCCTGCACCACCGGGCCCATGTCGGCCAGCAGCCCGGCCAGCAGGTCGGCCTCGGCAGGCTCGACCTTGTCGAGGACGACGACGCCCGGCGCGCCCAGCTCCAGCTCCCGGGGATGGCCGATGACCTTGGCGGCGGCCACGCGCAGCCCGTCATCCTCCAGATCCGCCGTCGGCAGGTCGGCGGCCATGTTGACCACCAGGCCGTCGGCCGAGAGGTGCGGCCGGATGTCCGCCACCGTCTGCGCCACCTCGGGGGTAGGCACGGCCAGGAAGACCACCCGGCAGCCGCGCACGGCGCTGACCTGGTCAGAGGCGACGCCGCCGACCTCATCGGCCAGGGCAACCGCGGACGCCTTCGGGCGCCCAATGATCACCTTGCGGGCGGAGGTGGGAATGCGATGCGCCAGAATCGACGCCAGCGGTCCGGCGCCGATGATCGCGATCTTGTCGTTCACCGCGCTGCCTCCTCGCAGAATGGGTACAAGACACTTAAAGTCTGCCCATCCTTTCCCGGAGGCAACCGCAGCGCCGCGCGAGGACGCGGTCGGGTGAGGAGCCGTCTGACCTGTGGGTCGGCGTCCGCAACGGACCGGACAGACAGCACACCTGCTTCAACGGCTATCATTATACACGAGTAAGACGACCGCAGGTGCAGGGAGGTCGCGGAAAACGGGAGCGGACGCGGCCGCTCCCGCCGATTCCCATCCAGACCGGCGCCCGGGTCCTACAGGTAGATGGCCCGGTGCACCCAGCCCTCCTCCAGCGGCACCTCATCCACCAGCCGGCGGACCAGGTCGGGCCCGTACTTCACCAGGTACGGGAAGATGCTGAAGGCCCGCTCCTGCAGCCCCTGGGGCGTAATGTTGGCCCGCAGCCGGTCGAACTGCCTGAGCGCCGTCTCGCAGTTCTTCCGGTGCTGCTGCCTCGCCTTCTCCTCCAGCCGGTTGATCTGGTGCTCGATCTGCCGCCGGTTCTCTTCCACCATCTGGCTGAGCCCCGGGTCCAGCTGCAGCACCAGGCCGGCCAGGTCGGCATGCCGACGGGCGAACTCTGCCCGGAAGGCCGCAAACGCCCCCGCGATCCCCAGCCGGTCCTCCCGCTCCAGCAGTTCCTGCTTGCGCTCTTCCAGCCTGTGGAAGACATCGTCCAGCGTGAGCCCCTGCTTCTGCAGGATGCGGGCGATGGGCGGCTCCACCAGGGTGAACCCCTCCCGCGGCACCACGATGGGCATCTGCTGGCCCATCGCCCGGTATACGTCGCGCAGGAGGCCGAAGTAGCTGATCTCGCCCGGCCCGCCCACGTAGAACAGGTCGGGCAGGAGGAACGACTGAATCACCGGCCTGAGCACCACATTGGTGGAGAACCGCTCCGGGCTCTGCCACGCCAGCTCCACCAGCTCAGCCCGGCTCCAGGAGAGTTCAGGATTGCCCCGCACCCAGACCCGGTCCCTCTCCCCCACCAGGGGCAGCCGGTCGCCGTCCATATAGATGAAGAGGTTGAGGCTGTCGGCCGACTGTTCGACCGTACACGCAAACCCCAGCTGCCGCTCCCAGCGGGCCATGCCCGCGCTGCAGGCCGCCTGCACCTCCGCCTGCCGCTCCAGGGCGCGGGCGAAGAACGGGGCCTCAATGCGCCTGAGGGCCGGGTCGGCCGAGTTGAGGAACACCAGGCCGGTGCCCCGGAAGAGCCAGGCCATGAGCCGGCCGAACCAGTCGGCCAGCGACGGCGCGCCGCCTGTGACCGCCGGCTCGAGCGCGGGTCCCGCAGCCGCCGCCTCCCGGAGGCGCGCCATGACCTCCTCCTTGAACTCGGTGTCCGGCATCAGGGCCGCAAACTCGTCGATCACGTCGGCCACGGAGGGCGGCATCGGCGCCAGGGCGACCGAGCGCCGCTCGCCGTCGAACCGCTCGGCCAGGGCGAGCCTGCGGGCCTCGGCCCCCGCGGGCACCATCACCCAGCTCACCTCTTGCCAGTCGTGGTCCTCGCCGGCGATCCAGAACACGGGCACGACCGGCCTTCCCAGCCGCTCGCTCTGCTGCCGGGCCAGCCGGATGGTGGTCATGGCCTTGTAGATGCTGTAGGCCGGGCCGGTGAGAATCCCGGCCTGCTGGCCGGTCACCGCCGCCAGGGTGCCCGGCTGCCCCAGAAGCCGGGCAGCCTCCAGCGCCGCCTCGTCGGCGCCCAGGGCCCGGTTGTACCGCTCCAGGGCCGCGGCCACCGCGGCCCGGTCGCCTGTGTATCCGCCGCCAATCAGGTGCGCGGCCCGCCGTTCAAAGCTCTCCTGCCGGCTCCAGTCATACTCGTACGCAGGCGCCACGCGCGCCCAGTCGCTCAGGTACGCCGAGACGGCGCCGCCAGTGCTCAGGGCGATGCCCGGCACCCGTTCGATCTGCATCAGTCTATCACCATAATCTTCCCGGGATGCTCCGTCACCGCCTCGCCAATGAGGGCGGCGGTCAGCGTCCCGTGTGCTGTGAGGGCCGCGGCCAGCTCGTCTGCCCGCTCCGCCTCCACGGCGATCAGGAGACCGCCGGAGGTAACCGCGTCGCAGAGCACCAGCCGCTGGAGTTCAGGCACCGACTCGGCGAACTCCACGTGCCCCTCGCCGGTCAGGAACCGGAAGTTGGCCTTGGAGCCGCCGGGGAAGGCGCCCTGTTCCGCATAGTCGTAGGTGGAGGCCAGCACCGGCACAGCCCCGGCCGAGATCCGGAGGCCCACGCCACTGGTGCGGGCCATCTCGGAGGCGTGGCCGAGGAGGCCGAAGCCGGTGATATCCGTCATGCCGCGGACGTCGAAGGGGGCCAGCACATCCACGACGTTGTTCAGCTTCGCCATCACCTGCGTCACTTCATCAATGTCTGCCGGCCGTGCGAGACCCCGCTTGATGGCCGTGGTGACGACGCCGACCCCGATGGGCTTGGTGAGGATCAGCCGGTCGCCCGGCCGCACGCCGGCCTTGGCCCCCACCCGGTCCGGATGGACCAGCCCCGTTACCGCCAGCCCGTAGGTGGGCTCGGGGCCGTCGATGGAGTGGCCGCCGATGAGCACCGCACCGGCCTCGGCCACCTTCTCGGCGCCGCCCCGCAGGATCTCGGCGAGGATGCGCTTATCCAGTTTGCTGACGGGGAAGCTGACCAGGTTGAGCGCCGTGATCGGCCGGCCGCCCATCGCGTAGATGTCGGAGAGGCTGTTGGCCGCTGCGATGGCGCCGAACCAGTACGGGTCGTCGACGATGGGCGTGAAGAAGTCCGCCGTCTGCACCAGGGCCAGGTCGTCGGTGATGCGGTAGACCCCGGCGTCATCCGGCGTGTCGAGCCCGACGATGACGTCGGCGTGAGGAAGCGAGGGAGGTAGGTGCCGGAGCACCTCGGATAGGTCCGCCGGACCTATCTTGCACCCTCAGCCGGACTTGGCGGTGTACTGGGTCAGCCGGACTGCGTCTTCGGGACCGGAGAGCCTCATCGGGTTCACCTCCTCAGCAAGTTAGACGATGGCAGACCTGAGGGCAGATACCACCAGATCGAACTCGTCGTCCCAGAGCGTGCGGGGGTCGAGCAGGAGCAGCCCCGCCTGAATGCGCACCATCACCGGCGGATCGCAGCCCCTGAGCCGCTCCTCCGCCTCCTGCGGCGCAGGATGCGGGACCGCCACCAGCCGCGTGGGCAGATCCACCCCGGGCAGGGCGCCGCCCCCGGCCCGGGAGACGCCGTCGATCACCTCGCACGCGATGCCGGCGGCCCGCAGCTTCCCGGCCAGGGCCTCGGCCCGGGGGGCGATCTGCTCCCGGGAGGCCGTCAGCATGCGCACCGCCGGGATCCGCTCCGCGGCCCGCTCCGGCTCCAGGTAGAGCTTCAGCGTGGCCTCGATGCCCGCGAGCGTCAGCTTGTCCACCCGCACGGCCCGGGTCAGCGGGTGGCGCCGACACTGCTCCACCAGCTCCCGCCGCCCGACGATGAAGCCGCCCTGGGGCGCCCCGAGCAGCTTGTCCCCCGAGAAGGTGACCAGGTCGGCGCCATCCGCGATGAGCTCCGGCATGGTCGCCTCGTGGGGCAGGCCGAAGCGGGAGAGGTCCAGCATGACCCCCGAGCCCCAGTCCACCAGGCAGGGCAGCCCGTGCCGGTGGGCAATCTCCGCGAGCTCGGCCACCGAGACCTCGGCGGTGAACCCCTCCAGCCGGAAGTTGGACCGGTGCACCTTCAGCAGCGCCCCGGTCTCCGGCCCGATGGCCTGCTCGTAGTCCCGGGGGTGGGTCTTGTTGGTGGTGCCCACCTCCACCAGCCGGGCGCCGCCCTGCTTCATCACGTCCGGCACCCGGAAGGAGCCGCCGATCTCCACCAGCTCGCCCCGGGAGACCACGACCTCCTTGCCCGCGGCCAGGGCCGAGAGCATCAGCAGGACCGCGGCGGCGTTGTTGTTCACCACCAGGGCAGCCTCGGCGCCGGTGAGCTCGGCCAGGAGCCCCTCCACGTGGGCGTAGCGGGAGCCCCGCTCGCCGGTGGAGAGGTCCAGCTCCAGGTTGTTGTAGCGCCCGGCGATCTGGGCGATGGCCGCCACCGCCTCCTCCGCCAGGGGCGCCCGGCCCATGTTGGTGTGAATCACCACGCCGGTCGCGTTGATCACCCGGCGCAGCCGGGGCCGGAGCCGGCGCGTGAGCAGCGCCGCGGCCTGGGCGGCCAGCCCTTCGGGGGAGCGGTCCAGGGCGGCCAGCTCCTCCTCGCTGACAGCGGCTGCGATCCTGCGGCGCAGGGCGTCCAGCGCTTCGCCCACCGCATCCACCACCAGCGGACGGGCGCGCTCGGCGAGCAGCCGCCGCCCCGCGGGCGTATCCAGAATCTCGTTGACCGGCGGGATCGCTCTGAGCGCCGCCTGCTGCCACGATTTCATATTTCGTTCCTCCGATCGCCCGGAATCTGAACTTCAAATCGCTCTTATTATAAGCCTCCTGGATTCGCCGGGCCAAGTCCGGGATGGAAAGAGGAAGTAAGCCGCATGATCAGGAATATCCAATACTAGATGATTCAGGGGGAGGTAGGCTCCATGTCCACCCTCAGACCACGGCGCCCGACCACGCCGTTCTGGACCAGCCTGGTCAAATACTACCGCAGTTGCCTCGGTCGAGAGCAGGAGCTGGGCATTCAGGTCCCTGCCGACCCGAACGCGCGGGTGATCCTACAAGGGCTGCAGGAGCACCTGATCACCCGCAAGGCCACCACCACCATCATCAGCGAGCCGGAGCACACGCGCCCCATTCTGGCCTACCTGAACCGGCGGGGGCGGGGCATCGGGGGCACCTTCTACTACGGCTACCCGCTCGCCCGCGACGGCGAGCAACTCGTTCCCATCTGCTGTACAGAGGTCACCCTGGGGCCCGGTTCCGCGCCGCAGACGGTGGTACTGACACGGGGCGTGAGCGAACTGCTCTTCAACCGCCGCTTCCTGCGGCTGGCCGCCGGCCTCACCGACGCGGAGATCGCCGAGCTGCAGCGGCTCTGGCTGAGCAGCCGCGGCCCCGAACCGGCGGAGCTTCTGGAGCAGTACCTGGCCGGCGTCGACCTGCAGTACGATGCGGTTCTCTTCGGGTCAGAGGGCATCGTCCAGGTCCGGGGGCCGGCCCGGGAGCTGCAGCTCATGGAGCAGCTGCGCCGGGACCGGCTGCCCGACACCATCCGCATCTTCACCGGGGAGCAGGGGCTACCGGCGGCTCGTGAGGCCGACGACTACCTCTCCATCCTGCCCGCCGACGCCCACCAGGTGCAGGTCCTCAAGCGATGGCGGGCGCCGTTCATGGCCGTGGCCGGCCCCGCAGGCTCCGGCAGGAGCCGCACCGC
>JAMNXV010000105.1 GCA_023623185.1 Bacillota bacterium | reverse complement strand
TCGGCGATGGTGTCGGGAACCGTCACCCGCCAGTCCTCAAACCGGGTGTCCACGATCTCGATCGCCGGCATGATGCCCTCGGTGGCCCGCACCACATCGGCAGCCGTGATCCCGCGCTTGTCCAGGTCGCTCTTCAGGACGAAGGCGATCTCGGCCTCAACCATGGGGCTGTACAGCTTGTCGATCTCCAGCGGCTCATGCTCCATGAGCACGCAGTCCTCGAAGAGCACCCCGTAGTCGGGTTCGTCCACGTTGAACTGCCGGCGCAGCTTCTCGCTGGTGAAGCCGATCTTCTTGCCGATGATCGCGTGCCCCTGGGCGAGCTTCTGCTCTACGAGGGCCTGCTGGATCTTGTAAGCGACCGCAGTGTCGTACCCCTCGAAGCGCTCCGAGAAGGGCCGGGCGTGGCCGTGGCCTGCGCCTGCAGCAGCTGTGCGGCCAGTTCGCTGACCGGAGGCAGCTTCTCCAAGGCGATACCTCCTTTCCGCATACCGGAAATGCTTTCCGACAATCGGTACAAGAAAAACGCCCTTCAGTGGGGCAACCCGTTCACACGACCTGGCTTACACCACCTCACGGGAAGAGCCCAGGTCCCGGCTGGTCGCCGCTGCGGTATCCAGGATGTCAGAGACCAGGCGCTCCTCGTCGTAGACGAACCGGGCGCCTCGTCGTAGACGAACCGGGCGATCGGAATCGAGATGCTGACGGCGCCGACGCACCGGTTGGCACTGTCGAACACCGGGGCGCCGAAGCAACGGAGCCCGATCTCCGACTCCTCGCTCTCCATGGCCCAGCCCTGCCTGCGTACCCGCTCGATCTCATCGACCAGCCGCACCTTCTCGGTAATGGTGTACTTGGTCAGCGGCACCAGCTCCAGCTGGTCCAGAACCCGCCGGAACTGTGCGGCGTCGTAGTAGAACGCCAGGAGGCACTTGCCCGCGGAGGTGGCGTACAGCTTGTGTGTCTCGCCGATGCTCGGCGTGTAGACGAGCCTGCGATCCGCATCCACCTTCTCGATGCAGAGCACTTCCATGTTCCGCTCGACGACCAGGTTGACGGTCTCGTTGTACTTCGCGAAGAGCTGCCGCAGGTGCGGGCGTGCGACCGAGCGCAGGGTCTCGAGGGTCTTGACCCGGGTTCCCAGAATGAACGTCTGGATGCCCAGCCGGTACCGGCCCGTGTCCGGGTTCTGCCAGATGTAGCCGAGCCCCTCGAGCGTGGCGAGGAAGCGGTGTGCAGTGCTGATCGGCAGACCAGTGCGCTCGCTGATCTCCGTGATCGACAACTCATCCCGCTTCAGGTCGAACAGCTGCAGAATCCGAAACGCACGCTCAACGGACTGCACCCACGCGTCCCGCCTCTTCTTCTGCACGGCCACCCCCCCTTTCGCGTACTCCTCTGGACGGTCGATGCGCCATCCTTCGAATTGATGAGCGCACCCCCATTCTAGGGGCGAAAGGAATTCCAGTCAACAGAAACCACTTCCGCAACGCGGAAAATCCGCGAGAATGAACCTTCCAGACTAGCGCCCCCGTGCCGCAGTAAGCAAAAAGGCCCAGCGAACTGGGCCGAAAGGAGGTCCGACGCTGCCGCCAGGCCGGTCGCTCAGCTCCTCCAGCGGCGGAACATGACCGGCGGGATGGCCAGGCCTGCGGCGAGGATACCCGCGATCAAGAGGGCGCGCGCCAGCTGCCAGGCGCCCTCCGCCAGCTGGCTCTGCGACAGGAGGAGCATGCCCCGGTAGGCGATGATGCCGGGGACCAGCGGCAGGAGGCCCGGGATGACGAACAGGATGGCCGGCAGGTGCAGCCGGCGGGCCAGCAGTTCGGACACCACGCCCAGGGCGAGGGCGCCTGCGAACACCGCGGCCGGATCTGGCGCGCCGGCCCGCAGCGCGAGGTCGAAGCCCGCCCAGCCCGCCAGGCCGCAGAGGCCGGTCCAGAGGATGGCACGCCGGGGCGAGCGGAACGAGATCGCAATGGCCGCAGCGGTCACGAAGGCGAAGGGGTAGGTGATCACCACGTCACACCTCCCCCGACCAGGTAGAGCGCGGCGCCCACGCCGGCGGCCAGGGCCGTGACCTTTACGAAGGCCTCGAGCCCCCGGGCCGTGGCGCTGACCAGGTCCCCGGCGATGGCGTCGCGCAGGGCGTTGGTAAAGGCCAGGCCCGGCACCAGGATCATGATGCCGCCGGCCACCACCGGACCCACCGGCACGCCCAGCCAGCGGTGCAGCAGCGTGGCGCAGAAGACGGCGTTGGCGCCGGCGATGAGGTCGGCCACGGCGTCGGGCAGCCCCAGCCACCGGCAGATGCGCTCGCCGCCCTGCACCACCAGGTTGGCGAAGAACGAGGGCACCACCGCGGGCAGGGTGCCGCCCACCAGCATGGTGCACGCGGCCGCGGCAAGGCCGCTGGCGGGAACGTCCAGCCAGCGGGGAAACGGCATCGGTTGCTCGCTGATCTCCCGGATAAGCCGGAGCGCCTCGGCGGGATCCTTCGGATCGGCGGCCAGCGAGCGGGAGAGCGCGTTTACGGCGCTGATGCGGTCGAGCGCGATGGTGCGGTTGCGCACCCGCCTGACCACCGTCGCCTCCTGGTCGGCCAGGCTGATGAAGATGCCCGTCGGCGTCGCGTAGATCTCGGGGTCGCCGACCCCGTACGCCCGGACGATACGGGAGACCGTATCCTCCACCCGGGCCACGTCGGCCCCGGACTGCAGCAGCACAACCCCGGCGGCTGCGGCTACCTGGAGAACGGCAGTGCTGGATCGAGAACCCACGGTCACTCACCTCAAAGCCATCGGATCCCGCTGCACCCCCGCCTGCCGCACCCCGCTTGCCGCACGCGCGCAGGCCGCACCCCCGCCTGTCGCGTGCGCCGGCCACGCCCCGCCTGCCGGGCCGCCTCAGATGACGGCCCTGTACCGGCTGTAGCCCGCTGTCCGCGAGTAGTGGGCCCGGCCCTGCACCACCAGCAGATCCAGGTGGGCCAGGACCTCGGACAGCGCGAGGAAGTGATCGAAACCCTTCACCTGCGGATAGAGTTCCCTGGTCAGCTCCCAGGGGCTGCGCCCGCCGCCCAGGCGCTGCAGCAGGCCGTCCAGCCGCCGGCTGTGTGTAACCCGGTAGCGCTCCACAACGGTGCGGTGATCCCTGATCACGTTCCCGTGACCAGGCAGCACCTCCGCCACATCCAGCGCGGCCGCCCGGTCCAGGGAGCGCAGGAACTGACCCAGCGTCAGGGCCCGGATGGGATCGTGCGGCACGGCGTCCGGGTGCCCGGGCAGGACCGGCTCCAGAATCGGGTTGGGCGTGATCCCGTCAAGGAGGTGGTCGCCGCCGATCAGCCGGCGGGAAGCCCGGTCGAGGAAGCCCGTGTGCCCCAGCGCATGGCCGGGCAGGTGGACGGCCTCCAGGCTGCCGCCGTCGAACTCGAAGAGCTGGCCGTCGGCGATCGGCTGCCAGCCCTGCAGGGGTACGACCAGCCGGCGGTTGAGGTGCCAGAAGCGCTCGATCAGGGCGAACCCGCCCTCATCGACCCCCGCCTCCGCCAGGATCCGGTCGCGGGTCTCCTGCCACCACGGCGCGATTTCGGCCTTGCCGGCCTCGTCGGGGTGGAGGTAGACCTCCGCGCCCGACTGCTCCTGCACCCAGCCCGCCAGGCCGCAGTGGTCGACGTGCGCGTGGGTGAGCAGCACCCGCCGGATGTCCCTGAGCTCCAGCCCCAGTCTCTTCAGGCCGTCTGCCAGGGCCGAGCGGCACTCCGGAGTGTTCAGCCCCGCATCGATCAGCGTAACCGGGTCACGGGGAACCACGTACACGTAAACCGGCCCCGGGTCCTCCCAGGGTGTTGGAAGCGCTATCTGATGAATCGGCAGCATCCGGGCAAAGACCCTCCCCCAATGGTGAGGCGCCGTGCCCCCCACGGCGCCTCCACACTGTGACTTTACTCCTTTTCGCCAGGCTGCGCAACGGTCGCCGCGGCCTCCGGCCCCCCGCCGGTCTCCACGGCCTGCAGCAGCATCTCGGCCAGGTCGAGCACCCGCACCTGCTCGCCGCTCTCCTCGGCGGCGACGCCGTCGGAGAGCATGGTCATGCAGAAGGGGCAGTTGGTGGCCACGGTGGCCGCGCCGGTGGCCAGGGCCTGCCGGCTCCGCTCCACGTTGACGCGGGTGCCGTGGCGCTCCTCCATCCACATCTGCGCGCCGCCGGCGCCGCAGCACATCGCGGTGCAGCCGTGGCGCTCCATCTCCCGCAGCTCCACCCCGGGCAGGGCGGCAAGCAGCTCCCGCGGGGCCTCGTACTCACCGCCGTACCGGCCCAGGTAGCACGAGTCGTGGTACGTGACGGTCTGGGCCAGCTCCCTCACCGGCTTCAGCCGCCCCTCCTTCACTAGCTGGTTCAGGAGCTGCACGTGGTGGATGACCTCCACCTCCAGCCCCATCTCCCGGTAGTCCTTGTCGAAGGTGTGGAAGCAGTGCGGGCAGTGGGTGATGATCTTCTTCACGCCGTAGCCCTGCAGCGTGGCGATGTTCTCCATGGCCAGCTGCTGGAAGAGCAGCTCGTTGCCGGCCCGCCGGGCGGCATCGCCGGTGCACCGCTCCTCGGGCCCGAGGATGGCGTAGGAGACCCCGGCCTGCTCCAGCAGCTGCACGATCGACCGGACGATCTTCTGCCCCCGCTGGTCAAACGCGCCGGCACACCCGGGCCAGAAGAGGTACTCGGCGTCGGGCTTGTCGGCCAGGAGCGGCACGTTCAGCCCCTCGGTCCACTGCGTGCGGGTGTGCGCGCCCATGCCCCACGGGTTCCCCTGGCGCTCCAGGTTCTTGAACGTCTGGTTCAGTTCCGCAGGGAACTCGCCCTGCAGCATCACCTGGTGGCGGCGCATCTCGACGATCTTGGGCACGTGCTCGATGAAGACCGGGCAGACCTCCATGCAGGCGCGGCAGGTGGTGCACGCCCACAGGGCCTCAGGGTCGACGACGGGCCCCACCACCTCAGACTCGAAGGGCTGCTCCGCGGGGCGCTCCCCCTTCATGGCCGCCAGGGTCAGCAGCGGCCCCCGCTCGTGCAGGTGGTGCTGCAGGTCGAGGATGAGCTTCTTGGGGTTGAGCGGCTTGCCCGTGAGGAACGCCGGGCAGTTCTCCTGGCAGCGGCCGCACTCGGTGCAGGCGTCAAGGTCCGCCAGGTCCTTCCACGTGAAGTCCCAGAGCGAGGCCGCCCCCAGAACAGGGTTCTCCGCCTCCAGGTCGGTGGTGGCCATGACGCCGGCCGGCCGCAGGTCAGAGAGGAAGATGTTCACCGGCCCGGTGATCAGGTGGATCATCTTCGAGTAGGGCAGGTACGCGATCAGCGTGAACGAGATGATCATGTGGAACCACCAGAGCACCCGGTGCAGGACCAGCAGGGCCTCCATGGAGAGGAAGGCCGCCAGCAGCCGCCCGTGGACCAGCCCGACCGGCGACCAGGCCGCCCAGGGATCGTCTGTGGCCACGATGCGGATGCCCTCCACCAGGAAGCCGGTCCACAGAATGAGCACCATGTGCAGGAGGAAGACCCAGTCGTCGAACATCGACGTGGGCTGGGACACACGGGAGAGCGCCCGCGGTCTGGTCAGGGAGCGCCGCACCCACGCGATCACCACGCCCACCAGGGCCAGGAGGCCGGCGATGTCCAGAATCAGCGACTGGAACCACAGGTAGAAGGCCCCCTGCATGATGCGGATGCGCAGGTCCTCGTGGACCATGACGACCAGTGTGCCGATGAAGAGGATGACAAATCCCCACGAGAACAGGATGTGGAACAGGCCGGCCACCCGGTTCTGCGAGAGCCGCCGCTGCAGGGCCGCGTGCTGCCATACGCGGCGCAGCCGCTCGCGGATCCGGTCCCACCGGACCTGCGGCGTGCCGATGAACCAGAGCCGGACGCGCTGCCACATGCCGTAGGCGAAGACCGCCACCGCGGCGATGAAGAACAGGTAGAGGATGAACCCGTACTCGATGTTCCAGTACACGGACCTGGTAGCCAACAACATTCTGCTGCCTCCCCCCGAATCGGGTCTCCTGCTGCTCCCCCACAAACTCGTGAATGAATAGCCATTCAGTCGTTCTCGATGTATTCGTCCCTCTCGGCAAAATCTCCTCTCAGCTCAACCTATTCTCTTTCTTTCACAAGCTGCAATAACCTCTCCTGCGATGGCGCCTCAAGCGCAAAGATCCGCCCCTGCAAGGAGCGGATCCGTATCCTTTTCCGGCCCGCCTTTTGAACCCTCTCGTACCCAGTGGTCTCCATTGAGGTAGATTGACTGGGCGAGAAACCAGTAAACGGCGTGCGGGAAGGGGGGGAATCGTTTGGAACTGAAGCACCTTGTCGAAAGGAGTCGGGCCGGTGATGTTGAGGCGTTCGAGCAACTCTACAACTCATTACGGATTTTGACGCTCCACGCGTGGTTCTCCAGTATCAGTTTGGAGAGGATTCCCTCACCCTTCAACAGTGGCGGACGGATCCCTACCACGAGCCATATGGACCTGCCGACTCTGCTGTGCACGTGCAGGTAGGCAGCCAGCTCGGGTGGACCTGGGAATACGCGCTAGGGGACGATTTGGTGCGCGCGTTGCTGTGGGAACAGCAGGGGTTCACTTTCATCATCCACAGCACCACGTCACTAGATGTGCTGACCCAGGTAGCCAAAACGGTCGAAGTTCGCGAAGAGAGAGGAGAACCCTGAGGCTCTCCCCTCCGGCGTCGCGTTCTGCTCACATGGTTGCTCAACATGGCCGCCCCCCCTGCGACATAGCCTGTCTCGGGGGTGATCTCATGCGGGACCGGCTGTACCGGGCCGGCTATCCGGCGACCCCGGCCGGCTGGACGGGCTTCCTCTTCGCGGTCACGCTGGGCACGGCGCTGACGGCCGTCGCCACGGGGGTGGACGGGCTGGCGCTCGCCGGCCTGATCGCGCTTACCTGGCTGCTCAACCTGGCCACCGTTGACTGGGCGGTTCCCTGGCGGCTCGTCTGCCACGTCTTCGCCTGGGTTGCGCTCTACCGGGTCGTGCTGCCCGAGCGGGCGTGGTACCTGGTCGTGCCGGCCGCCCTGCTGCTGGCCGGCGGCGTCATCTGGGAACAGGAGCGCCGCGTACCGCAAGCCTGACCCCGCAGTTGGGGCAGTAGCGCGCGTCCTGGGGATACACCGCGCCGCAGTGCGGGCAGGGGGTGTCCGCCGCGACCAGCTGGTAGGCGGAGATCGGCCGGAACGGCGAGGCCTGCTGGGCGCGGCGCACCCGGGGCAGCAGCGTCACCCACAGGGCGACCACCGCGGCGTACATCAGGGCCGTGCCGAAGCCGTAGCGGATCAGGTCGGTCAGGCTCTCCAGGGCCATGTCCTGGTTCATGCTGCCCAGGTTGTAGAAGCCGTGGAGCAGGATGGGCAGGAGCCATCCTTCCAGCACGTGCAGCGCCTTCTCCCGCCGGGTGCGGGCAAACCGGGCGACGCCCAGGTGATAGCCCATGATCATCCCGACGATCACGTGCATGGGCACCGCGGTGGTCGTGCGCACCATCGCGGTCAGGAGGCCGGAGTAGATGTCGCCGCCCACGAACACGTAGAGGAGGTTCTCGGCGACGGCAAACCCCATGTGGGTCACGCCGAAGTAGACGATGCCGTCCATCACCTCGTCGAACTCCGACCGGCGCCAGCTCACGGCCCACGCGGCGATCCCCTTGCCGGTCTCCTCCGTGAGCGCCGCCACGACGAACGAGGTATAGACGGTGGACATGAAGCCGGTGAACGGGCTCACCTGGTCGAGGACGACCTCAACAAAGTAGACCGGAACCGTCACCAGCACGCCGGCCACGAAGGCGGCGCCGATGTACGTCCAGGGTTCCGGCTCGTACTTGTCGAGATGGCGGATGTACCAGAGCATGGCCACCGCCGGGGCCAGGGCGATCAGCAGGGCGAACAGGTGAATCAGGACGGGCCACCCCCTTCCGGGGCTGTCTCTTCTGTATACGTTAACCGTCAGGCAGATCCCTGCCCCCGCCGGCGCAGGCGGCGCATGGAAGCGCCCCCGGCCACGCGGCCGGGGGCGCTCAGTAGGCTCTCTGCGGAAGGGCGGGCCACTCAGGTGAGAAGCTGCTGGAGCTTCATGGCCTGGCCCATGTCGCCGCGGATCTTCAGCTTGCCCGCCATGAAGGCCGCCATCGGATTCAGCTTGCGCTCCAGCAGGGCAAAGAAGTCTGCGGTGGCGATGGTGATCGTGCAGCCGGGGTTCTCCGCCGGACCCTCGCCGATCTCGTACTTGCCGTTGTCGAACACGGCGTGGTACGTGCCCCCGCCCTCACCGGTCAGCTCGAACTGGTAGGTGGCCTTCAGGTTGGCGATCTTCTCCGGGTTCGCAGCGATGTGGGCCTTCAGTTTCTCCAGCAGTTCTGCGATCGTCATCGCGCTGGACTCCCCCTTCCTTCATCATGTGTCGCATGTGCCTGAGTCCTTCACTTCGCCAATCGTCGTGCAAATCTCCTGCTAATCCGCCACGGCCGCCTTCCGCTCACGGTCCGAAAGCGCCTTGCGCTCCTGCTCGGCCAGCACCCGTCGCAGCACCTTGCCCACCGTCGACTTGGGCAGCTCAGGCAGGAACTCCACCGCCTTCGGCCGCTTGTAGGCGGCCAGCCGCTCCCGGCAGAAGTCCAGGATCTCCTGCTCGGTCGCCTGCGCGCCGGGCTTCAGCACCACGAAGGCCTTCACCGTCTCGCCCCGGTAGGCGTCGGGCACGCCCACCGCGCAGGCCTCCAGCACCGCCGGGTGCTGGTAGAGCACCTCGTCGATCTCGCGCGGGTAGATGTTGAACCCGCCCGCAATGATCATGTCCTTCTTGCGGTCCACGATGTACAGGTACCCGTCGTCGTCCATCCGGCCGATGTCGCCCGTGTACAGCCAGCCGTCCCTGATGGTCTCGGCCGTCTCCTCCGGCCGGTTCCAGTAGCCCAGCATGACCTGCGGGCCCCGGATCAGGATCTCGCCCTCGCCGCCGGGCGGCAGGTCCTCACCGGTCTCCAGGTCCACAATGCGCACGTCGGTGCCGGGGTAGGGCAGCCCGACGCTGCCCGGAATCCGCTTGCCGATGCGCGGGTTGGCGTGCGTCACCGGCGAGGTCTCGGTAAGACCGTATCCCTCCATAATGGTCGCGCCGGTCACCTGCTCGAAGCGCCGGAGCAGGTCTACCGGCATGGCCGCGGCGCCGGTGACGCAGAGCTGCAGCGAGCTCAGGTCGTACTTGTTCAGGTCGGGATGGTTCAGGAGGCCGATGTACATCGTGGGCACGCCGGGGAACATGGTCGGCCGGTACTTGGCGATGGTCTTCAGCAGGTCGCCGGCGTCAAAGCGCGGCACCAGCACCAGGGTGGAGCCCGAGGAGAGCCCCATGCCCACCGCCGCCGTGAAGCCGTAGGAGTGGAACATCGGCAGCACCGCCAGCACGGTGTGGTGCTGGTCGCCCATCTGCAGCCACTCCCGGATCTGCGCGACGTTGCTGGTCAGGTTGTAGTGCGAGAGCATGACGCCTTTGGAGACACCGGTCGTGCCGCCCGTGTAGAGCAGCACCGCCACGTCCTCCTTCGGGCTCACCGGCGCGATCTTCAGCCCCTCCTTGCTCTCCTGCAGCAGTTCCATGAAGTGGGCCGCCTCAGAGGCCGGAATGCGCGGCGGCTTGGCCTTCAGGCGGTAGAGGAAGTTGAGGGGGAAGTTGAGGTAGTCCTGCACGCCGGTCCAGATGTAGGCCTCCACCCCGCCGGCCTCGCGGACCTTCTGCCAGAACAGGTCCATTGTGATCATGATGCGGCAGCCCGAGTCCTTCACCTGGTAGGCGATCTCCCGGGCCACATACAGCGGGTTGAACTGAACCGGAATCGCGCCGATGCGCTGGCAGGCCACCGTGGCGATGACGTTCTGTGGGCAGTTGGGGAGAATGATACCCACCCGGTCCCCTTTTTGGATGCCGTACCGCCGTTGCAGCGCCGCCGCAAACCGGTCCGCCAGGTCCACCAGCTCGCCGTAACTGACTCGCTTGCCCATGAAGATGAGTGCCGTCCGATTCGGGTGCTGGGCCGCCCGCTCGAACAAAGCGTGGTATGCGGGAACCTCCGGGAACTCCAGGTCCCAGCGAACCCCCTGTGGATAGGCCTTGAGATACGGACGCTCCACGCGAAATGCCCCCCTTTGCCCGCCATTACCCAGAGACCGAGGCGGATTTGAACCATTGTAGCATGATTCCGATTTGGCCTCCAGGTAGAATATGCCGCATTGTTTCGGTATTTCTTTCGGGTCCCTGTCGAATATCCGCATGCAGGGCGGGGAGAATACGCCCCGGAGGTGCCACTGTAAGC
>JAMNXV010000035.1 GCA_023623185.1 Bacillota bacterium | reverse complement strand
CTCACACCCGTCCAGCGGCCGGTCGGCGATGGCCACCTCCACCGCGCCGTCCGCCGCCGGGGTGAACGCCACCAGCCGGCCGGCGCACCGGGCGGCCCGCACCCGGCCCGGTGCGAACAGCCGCACCAGGAGCCGGTCCCGCTCCGGCCGGTAGGCCCCCTGCGGGGCCCCGACGGTCACGGTCACGGCGCCGGGCTGCGCCGCCACCCGCACGGGGGTGATGGCGTAGCCGCCTTCCCGGTAGGCGTAGCCCTCGCCGGCGTCCTCGTAGAGGTCCAGGGCGCCCCCGGCGCCGGCGTACACCTGCAGGGTCAGTTCGGCGGGGACAGGCTGGTCCGTCCACTGCCGGGCGGGCCCCATGGGGATGATCGCCCCGGCCCGCACATAGAGCGGCATCCGGTCCAGCGGGGCCTCGGCCACGATGCGGGCCGGCCCGGCGATGCGCTCGCCCGTCCAGAAGTCCACCCACTCCCCGGCGGGCAGGTAGACCATCCGCGCCCGCGCCCCCGGCTGGTAGACCGGGCAGACCATCAGATCCTCGCCCAGCAGGAACTGGTCCGAGAGGTTGGCGGTCTCGGGATCGTCGGGGTACTCCAGAAGGAGCGGCCGCATCACCGGCAGCCCCGTCTGGCTGGACTTGTAGAACTCGTTGTAGAGGAAGGGCAGCAACCGGTAGCGGAGCGTGAGGTACAGGCGGGCGATCTCCTCCACCTCGGGGCCGAACGCCCAGGGCTCCTGGTCGGCGGTGTCGATGGCCGCGTGGTTCCGGCAGAAGGGCAGGAAGGCCCCGAGCTGGACCCAGCGGGCGAAGAGCTCGCCGTCGCAGTCCCCCTGGAAGCCGCCGATGTCCACGCCGACGAAGGGCACGCCGGAAAGGCCCATGCCCAGGAGCATCGGCACCGCGGTCAGCAGGTGCTCCCACCAGCTGTGGTTGTCGCCCATCCAGACCGCCGCATAGCGCTGGATGCCCGCGTAGCCGGACCGGGTGAGCAGGAAGGGCCGGCGGTCGGGCGTGAGGCGCCGGAGCCCCTCGTGGGTCGCCCGGGCCATCATGAGGCCGTAGGCGTTGTGAACCTGGTAGTGGCTCACCTGCTCGCCGTCCTCGCCCTGCAGCGCCGACGCGGGCAGGGTCCTGGTCTCGTTGAAGGCGGCCGGCTCGTTCATGTCGTTCCAGATGCCGGCGATCCCGATCTCATTCACGAACTCCCGGTGCAGGTCGCCCCACCAGCGGCGGGTGGCCTCCCGCATGAAGTCGGGAAAGGCCGAGGCGCCGGGCCAGACCCGGTCGATGCACAGCTCCCGCTCCGACACGCCGATGAAATGGCCCCCCGCCACGCCCTCCCGGAACACCCGGTAGCGGCCGTCCACCTTCACGCCGGGGTCGACAATGGTGACGGTGCGGAAGCCCTGCCGGGCGAGGTCGGCCACCAGCCCCTTCGGGTCGGGGAACCGCTCCGGATCCCAGGTGAAGACCCGGTAGCCGTCCATGTAGTGGATGTCGAGCCAGATGGCGTCGCAGGGGAGCTCCCGGCGCCTGAGCTCGGCGGCCACCTCCCGGACCCGGGCCTCCGGGTAGTAGCTGTAGCGGCACTGGTGGTAGCCCAGGGCCCAGAGCGGCGGCAGCTCCATCCGGCCGGTGAGTTCCGTGTAGCGGGCCAGCACGTCCTTGATGGCGGGACCGGCGAAGAGGTAGGCGTCCAGGTAGTCGTCATCCACCAGGATCCGGCAGGCATCGGGCCGGGTCTTCGCCATGTCGTAGCGCACCCGGGCCGTGCTGTCCACGAAGAGGCCGTGCGCCCGCCCGTCCCGCACCGCAATGAAGAACGGGATCGCCTGGTAGAGCGTCTCGCGGTCCGGGGTGTGCAGCGGCTCGTCGGTGGCCCAGAGGGTCATCGCCCGGCCCCGCTTATCAAGGAAGCCGGGCTTCTGGCCGAAGCCGTAGTAGCGGGCGCCAGGCGGCGCTTCCTGCTCCCAGGAGACGGCGCCGGAGCGCCAGGCCAGGCCGCCGCCGGCCGTGTCCCCGGCCAGCAGCCGCCCTTCCGGGTCGCAGATGCGCAGCCGCAGCGGATCCCGGTCCACCTCCACAGTCAGGGCGGCGGTGGAGATGCGCAGGCTGCGCTCCCCCTCCTCAAGCCGGGTGGCTACAGAGGTCTGCTCCCGCGGGAGCACGGCGACCGAAGGGCGCAGCCGCGCGCCCTCGGGCAGGAGGGTGATGCGCACCACTTCAGGGGTGAGGAACTGCAGGCGAAGCTGGGCGCCATGGGTGTGAAGGGTCAGGAAGCCGCGGGCGTGTTCTTGGCGGCGCAGCGGGCCGAGTGGCTGCACAGCGAGCACCTCCGGTTGAGGGATATGGACGGCCATCATCTGCGGATGTGCAATCGTTTGCACAGATGGCCGGAAGAGGACGCCGCGGTTCCGGCAGACGGCCGGGGCCGAGCGCGTGCAATCGTGTGCACTGAGTATTCGCCCAACTGCCCCTGCACTCCTGCCACGCCGGGGCAAATAAAACAGAAAAATTGCACGCCCCGCCAAGTCGTTGCCTGTCAGGCAGGAGTCCGTGCACAAGTGGTGAAAGTGAAGGGTGAGCGCAAACGTTTGCAATCCGGGCGCGGGAGATCGATGCCAGGAGGTGCTGCAGTGGCCAACATCAAGGACGTCGCCCGACTCGCCGGCGTCTCCCCCTCCACCGTCTCGCGGGTGATCGCCGGATCCAGCCGCATCAGCCCCGAAACCCAGGCCCGGGTGCGTGAGGCGATGAGGGCCCTCAACTACTACCCCAACGCCAACGCGCGCAGCCTGGTGCGACGCAAGACCCACGCCATCGGCGTCATCATCGCCCGGCCGGCGGAGCAGGCCTTCGCCAACCCCTTCTTCCCCGAGGTGCTGCGGGGCATCGGCTCCGAACTGCGCCGGCACGGCTACGACCTCGTGCTGAGCATGACCGCCGCGCCCGACGAGGAGCAGGGGGCCTGCATGCGCCTTCTGAAGCAGCGGCGGGTGGACGGCGTCATCCTCACCTCCTCCCGCGCCCACGACGAGCTGTTGACGGAACTGGCGGCCGAGCAGTACCCGTTCGTGCTGATCGGCCGGGCCGCGCCGGGCCAGGCCGTCAGCTGGGTCAACAACGACAACGTGGCCGTGGGCGAGATGGCCGTGGAGCACCTGGTGGGCCGGGGGCACCGGCGCATCGCCATGATCAACGGACCGGCGGACCTCACCGTCTCCATCGACCGGGAGCAGGGCTTCCGGCAGGCGGTCGACCGCTTCAAACTGGATCTTCCCGCCGGCTACGTGGTGGAGGGCGACTTCACCAAAGACGGCGGCTACCGGGCGATGGCGGAACTGCTGTCCCGGCCCGACCCGCCGACCGGCGTCTTCTGCGCCGACGACGCCATGGCCGTCGGCGCCCTGATGGCGCTGAAGGAGCGCGGCCTCACCCGGCGGGTGGCCGTCATCGGGGTCAACGACGACCCGCTGACGGCCCTGCTGGACCCGCCGCTCTCCACCGTGCGCATCCCGGTCTTCGACCTGGGCGCCACCGCCGCCCGGCTGCTGCTGGACTCGCTGACGCAGGGCGTGCGGGGCCCGCGGCAGATCGTGCTGCCGAGCCAGCTGGTGGTGCGGGAGTCGACGAACTGGGTCGTGGGCGGTGGGAACTGAGCGGTGGGCAGTGGGCAGTGGGTAGTGGGCAGTGGGCAGTGGGTAGTGGGTAGTGGGTAGTGGGCAGTGGGTAGTGGGTAGTGGGTAGTGGGTAGTGGGTAGTGGGTAGTGAACTGCGGGAAGTGGGGGGTGGGCCCTGGGGGGCGGGCCCGCCAGCTGTTCCGCAACCTCGTTGATGGGCGCAGGGCTGCATGGCCGGCAAACTACGGCCAATTTCCACTTCGCCCGCACGCCAAGTCTCAATCCGCCGCACTTCGCCACCGTCGCCTGTTCCCTCCAACCCTCAACCGCACGGCACAAGGCTGCGCCCCCGGCCAAGTGCGCTACGGTGACGGCGCTGGCCCCTCTGTTCGCCTTCACTGTGGGCAGCGGCGCCATCCCCTCTGTTCGCCTTCACCGTGGGCAGCGGCGCTATGCCTTCTGTTCGCCTTCGCTGTGGGCAGCGGCGCTATGCCTTCTGTTCGCCTTCGCTGTGGGCAGCGGCGCCATCCTCTCCGTTCGCCTTCGCTGTGGGCAGCGGGGCCGTCTCATGGTGGGGTCGGCGCCGCCACCCGAGCAACACTGAAAACGAACAGAACGGATACCTGGCACCAGCGGGGGCAAGGCCGGACAGAGGGCTGTCCACGGCCCGGGAGCCGTCCACCTTTTCGTTCATCTGGCTCGGCCTCGGGGTCTACGCGTACGTGATGACCCTGGTCGGTTTCCTCCTCGCCGGCCGCATCCTCGGCCGGCCGGACCTGATGGAGTGACCTGCGGACATCTTGACTCTCCGTCGAGACTGCGGCACCATCTATAAAGAGCACCCGCCCACGTGATTGGGCTGGTCCATCGGGGCCTGACACGCTCTGGGCGACTCGGCTCTGAACGCGCCAGGCCTAATCGCGTTGTAAGGAACAGGAGGGCGCACATGTACGAGTTTCAAGGCCGCGACTGGACCGAACTGGCCAGGGCTTGGGGCATCTCCCTGGAACACGAGGATGATGAGCTCGCCGCCAGGGTCCGGCACTACATGCGTACGCATGTTTCACCTACAGATGCCAAGCCGGATCCCGCCATGGTGGCCGACCTGCGGCGCTTCGTAGCCGGCTTCTGCGAGAACGCGAAGGACCGCCACGACGCCTCGCTGTGGCGGGGCCTGCGGGATATTCAGCACGACCTGACCTTCGTGCAGTTCTGCGACGTGCTCCTGCGCCACATGTGGTGCTGAAGCGGCTCTGTGCGGACGCCTGAACCGAAAAGAGGTGAAGGTCGCTGATACGCCGGTGACAGCGTGACCGGCGCATCAGTGGCCTTCATTGCGTTCACCCCGGCTCCCGCCGCGGTGGGCCCCCGCCCGGCCCGCACTCTGCTACAATGGAGTCGGGGTGACATCATCTATGGACAAACCTTTCCTCGTACTCAACCTCGACGACACCCTGAGCTGGCAGCGTGCGCTGCTGGCCGCCCCGCACGAGTGGATCGACCTCCGCCACGTGGAAGGCAAGAAGGCCTATGCCACGCCGGAGGCGATCTCGGCCATCGCCGCCGCCCTGCATCCGCACCAGGACCTCCCCCTGTGCTACTGGGGCGCCGGCGAGTACCACTACGTCACCCTGCTCCGGCTCCAGGCACTGCGCCAGCCGGTGACGCTGCTGCTTTTCGACCACCACCACGACGCGGCGCCGCTGCAGAATGGTGTCGTCACCTGCGGAAACTGGGTCCGCCACGCCCTCGCCCTGCCCTGGGTCCGGCGCGTGGTCTGGGTGGGAGGCAGAAGGCCGGAGATGCAGCTCTACCTTCCCCACCCTCGCATCCTGAGGGCTGCCGAACCGGGGCCGCCCGAGCCTTTCGCCGTGTGGGCGGACCGGGCGATTCCCACGGCGGATGTGTACATCTCCATCGACAAGGATGTGCTGGCGCCGGATGACGGCTTCACCAGCTGGGGCGCCGGCGACCTAGCGCTCAGCGAACTGCTGGACTGGCTCGGGGCGCTGGCCCGGCACCGGCGCATCGTCGGGGCCGACGTCGGCGGCGAGTGGAGCCTCTCGTCCGCCCAGGTGTTCCCCGGACCACGGGACAGACGGGCGATCAGCCGCAACCAGCGGGCCAACATCGCCATCCGGGACGCCCTGGCCCCCGTTCTCTTCCCCCCGCGCCCCACCGCGTCCGGCCATACCGGCTAGGCCGGACGCCGATCGTACCGGCCGGCCCGGGGCCCAGGCTAATCCGCGCTGTTGCTGCCGGGCTCCGGCCCGAGGGCGTCGCCCAGCGCCCGCACCAGCATCGCCGCCGCCTCCGCGCGGGTGGCGGTGCGGTCCGGGCGGAAGGTATAGCGCCCGTCCGGCTCCGGGTAGCCCGCAATCAGTCCTGCCCGAACGGCCTCGGCCACGTGCCGGGGCCGCTGCCAATGTGCTGCGTCGGCGAACCACCGGCCGGCGATCTCCGCCGCGCCGTCGGTCAGCTCCAGGGGAGCGGCCAGGGCGTCCGCCTCCCGTCCGAGGGCCCGCACCAGCAGCACCGCGATCTCCTCCCGCAGGATGGGCCGGTCGGGCTCAAAGCGGCCGCCGGGGTACTCCCCAGGCCGGACGATCCCCGCCGCGGCCGCCGCCCCGAGGTAGCCGTCCGCAGCCACCCAGTGGCCGGCGCTGTCCGCAAAGCCCCCGGCGTCTCCGGGCAGGAGGTCGAGCCCCAGGCCCGCGACCAGCATCTTCACGAACGCGGCGCGCGACAGTGTGGCGTCCGGCCGGAAGGTGCCGTCACCGTAGCCGGCGAGCACCCCGGCATCCAAGAGCCGGGCGATCGCGTCCTCGGCCCAGTGGCCGTCCACATCGATCTGACCCCCCACCGGCCGGGCCAGATAGAACGCGCCGCCTACCTGCCACAGTTCCGCGCCGGTCAGCGCCGCGACGAAGGCAGCGTCCACGTAGACCTCCCCCAGCCGCTCCTGCACCGGCAGGGCCAGCCGAAGCCCCTCACCGGCGGCGCTGGCGCTCACCCGGCCGAGGCTGTACTCGCCCCGCAGGGACCAGGCCGCGGGTTGCTCGTACCCCACAGCGGACTGCTCCTGTCCCACCGCAGCCTGCTCCTGTCCTGCAGTAACCTGCTCCTGCCCTGCCGCGGCCTGCCCCTGCCCCGCAGCCGACTGCTCCTGCCCTGCCGCCATTTGCTCCTGACCTTGCCCTGCAGCGGGCTCCGGCAGACGCCACCAGGTCCGCCCCACCGATGTCAGCCGCTCCGGCTCCAGGCCCCAGGCGAGCAGGGCCGATTCGGGCACCAGCACCGCCCCGCCGGGATGAAGCAGGGCCGGCCCGGTCCGCGGCATGCCGCGCACCATCAGCGGCACGGTGCGGAACGGTTCCGCCTGAAGCAGCTGAGCCTGCTCGGCCCCGGTCAGGAAGCCCGGCCACTCGGTCTCCAGGCCGCCCGGCGTCACCAGCAGGAGGTCGGCCGGGCCGCCCCGGTAGCCCAGGGGCAGCCGGAAGCGGAGAACCGACGCGGACTCCCGCACCAGCCCCTCCACGGGCAGCCCGTCCAGGAAGACCTGGATGCCCTCGGGGAAGGCGTGCCCTTCCAGGCGAATGCTGTCGATCCCACCGTCCTCGGGGCGGAAGACGATCGTGCGGCGGGCGACGACGGGCCGGGCCTCGGGGGCCGTCCGGAAGGACCAGGTGTACTGAAACCGCTCCGGTCCCGTTCCCCGGTCGATCTCGCCGGCCAGGTACACGGTGTAGCGGGCGTTTGGCTGCAGCGGCCGTGCCGGGATCACGGCCACCGTGTCCTCCAGCTCCGGATCACGCACCGGGTCGTAGGGAAGCAACTGCACGGGGCCGTCGGGGCCCGTCATCCTCCAGTCGAGCAGGCGCAGGGAGACGGGCCGGCTCCCGAAGGTCAGGGTGATTGGGTAGCCCACGGGTCGCTGCACCCCCGGATAGAGCGCCAGGGGGTCGGGGGACTCCAGCCCCTCCCACAGCGGCGGCACGTCGGTGGCCCCCGGCGCGGGCCAGCGGACCACCTGGTCCGCGGCGCCGAAGGGGCCCAGCACCGCCACGTTGGCCGACAGGGGGCCGCCGCCGGCGACGGCATAGCCCATCTCGGTCATACCGGGATGGATGAGCGGGATGCGGTGGTAGAGCGTGTCCATCCAGCCGTCCACGGCATCCTCCGCCCGCCGGGTGAAGTTGATCACCTCGGCGACGCCGCCGTCGTAGGCGTAGTAGCGGGCCCGCCCGCCGGGGGTCTCTGCGGTGTACCCGGGGGCCGTCTGCACCTGCCGGTGCGCATCCACCTCCACCTGTCCGGGGTTGCGCACCAGGTAGTTCGCCTGCAGGGCGGCAGCGGCAATCAGGCGCGGGTCGAACTCGACCGGGGCCAACCCTGCCGCGGCGCGGTAGCGGTTTACCGCCGCGCGGGCCGCCTGCTCCTCGGCCCCGGCCGCCGGCAGCGCGGACAGCGCATCCCGGCCCACCGTGAAGTCGAACTCGGAGGTGACCGGGGCGTAGACGTAACCCTCACGGTCAGGCACGACGCGGATGACCAGGCGCACGTGGTGGCGGCCCGGCGCCAGCGGCTCGGGCGGGTCGTAGTACACCAGCCCCGACTCGTCCCACCGGGCCGGTACCGGCCGCCCGTCCAGCCACATCTCCACCGCCACGATCCGGTCGCCGGGCTCCAGGTTCAGCCGCTGCGCGATGCGGGGCGCCGCCCAGCCCACCGCGCCCTGGGGCACGGCGGGGAAGTAGGAGAACGCCAGGGCGGTCTCGATCCAGAAAATGAGAAGGGCGATGGCCGCCAGTGCACGCCACGCCATACGCCGCCGCACGGTGACCACCTCCCGAGTACATAGACGGAGGAAAAGGTTGTAAAGTTGCGTCCGCCGAGGGGACTCTGGGCTGAAGCCACGGAATATCCGGCGTGTGCCCGTGGGTAAGTGTTGACGCGCCTGCTGGCCATCGCTTGCCTGAATTGGCACGCATCGTGATGATCTGCCGCCAACAGTGTCTGCGGTCAAAAAGGCGGCCTCGCCAACGGGGACGAGACCGCCGAACATATTCACTAACCACCGCTCAGTCGTCTCCCCCGGGGCGGGGCTGCCGCTCCCGGCGGGCGACGCCGGTCTCGTAGGCCGCCTGCTCCACCGCCTGGGCCACGGCCTCGACGACCCGCTTGTTGAACACCGAGGGGATGATGTACTCGGCGTGCAGCTCCTCGTCCGACACCACCGAGGCGATCGCCCGGGCGGCGGCCAGCTTCATCGCGTCGTTGATCTGCCGCGCCCGGCAGTTCAGGGCGCCGCGGAAGATGCCCGGGAAGCAGAGCAGGTTGTTCACCTGGTTCGGGTAGTCCGACCGGCCGGTGGCGAGCACGGCCACGTGCGGGGCCGCCTCGTCGGGGTCGATCTCGGGGATGGGGTTTGCCATGGCGAAGACGATGGGGTCGCGGGCCATCTTCTTCACATGCTCCACCGTCAGCACGCCGGGGGCGGAAACGCCGATGAAGGCGTCTGCGCCGGTGATGGCGTCCTCCAGCGTGCCGCTCCGGTTCTCGGGGTTGGTGTGCTGGGCGTACCACTGCCACATGACGTTGTCGGGATACAACTTGCCCCGCTCGATGATGCCGTCGCGGTCCACGCCGATGATGTTGGTGATGCCGGCGACCATCAGCATCTTGGAGATGGCGATGCCCGCGGCGCCGATGCCGCAGACGACCACCTTCAGGTCTGTCAGCTCCTTGCCGACGACCCGGGCCGCGTTCATCAGCCCGGCCAGCACCACGACCGCGGTGCCGTGCTGGTCGTCGTGGAAGACGGGAATGTCCAGCTCCTCCTGCAGCCGCCGCTCGATCTCGAAGCAGCGCGGGGAGGAGATGTCTTCCAGGTTGATGCCGCCGAAAGTCGGGGCCAGGCTCTTCACAATGCGCACGATCTCGTCGGTATCCTTGGTGTCCAGGCAGATCGGGAAGGCATCGACGCCGGCGAACTGCTTGAACAGCATCGCCTTGCCCTCCATCACCGGCAGGGCCGCGGCCGGGCCGATGTCGCCCAGACCCGGGAGACGTCGGCCACCCCGGGGGTGTAGACCACCGAGAGGTCGTCGCGGGTCTTCACCTGAACCCGGGGCTTCACCTCGATCTTTCCGCCCAGGTGCGCCAGGAACACCCGGTCGGAGACGTTGACCACCTTCACGCCGGGCAGCGCCGCCAGGGCCTGGACGATCCGGTCGCCGTGCGCCCGGTTCTCCACCTGGATGGTGATGTCGCGCACCACCACGTCGCGCCGGGACTGAATGAGGTCCACCGCCACGATATCGCCGCCGCTGGCGCCGATTGCAGTCGCAATGTACGAGAAAATCGAACCCGTATTCTCAATCTCCAGCCTTACGATCAGCCGCATACTGGACAGCCGTTGAACCACGGGGGGACCAGCCTCCTTCATGGGGCCCCATG